>CAJWTS010000078.1 GCA_913047795.1 uncultured Verrucomicrobiota bacterium
AAAAGATCAAGCCGCAGCTGATTGAACAGAATGCGCAGATCAACTGGATTCCGGCCCACGTGCAGGAAGGGCGCTTTGGGAAATGGCTGGCCCATGCGCGCGATTGGAATATTTCGCGATCGCGATTTTGGGGCACGCCAATCCCGGTCTGGGAATGCAACGGGTCGGGATGCGAAGAAAGACGTGTCCTCGGATCGTTGGCGGAAATCGCGGAGGCGGGGGGTGTGCAGCTGAAAGACTTGCACAAGGAGCATCTCGACAGCGTCACGTTCGCCTGTGCCTGCGGCGGAGAATTCCGGCGCATACCGGAGGTGCTGGATTGTTGGTTCGAATCGGGAGCGATGCCGTACGGCCAATGTCACTATCCGTTCGAAAACAAAGCCTGGTTCGAGTCGCATTTTCCTGCCGATTTCATTGTCGAATACCCCGGCCAGATTCGGTGCTGGTTCTACTACATGCATGTGCTGTCCGTGGCCCTGACGGGCAAGCCCGCGTACAAGAACTGCCTCGTGCACGGTACCTTGCTGGCGGAGGACGGGAGTAAGGTTTCCAAATCCAAGCAGAATTTCACCGACCCGATGGAGTTGATCGATCGTTACGGGGCCGATGCGCTGCGAATCTATCTGCTCAATTCTCCCGCGGCTGTGATGCTTGATTTGAACTTCAAAGATGCCGGGGTGGGTGATCAGATCAAGACAGTTCTGCTGCCTGTGTGGAACGCGTACAGCTTCTTTGTAACTTACGCGAACATTGACGGGTACACAGGTGACCCTGCGTCGACGCCGGAACCATCAAATACGTTGGATCGATGGATTCTTGCCGCATTCTTCGCAACCGCAAACGAGGTCCGCGACGCATTCGAAACGTACCAGCTCAACCGGAGCCTTTCGCCGGTAGCGCACTTTATCGACGATCTGACGAAGTGGTACATCCGTCGTTCACGGACGCGGTTCTGGGCGAGTGGGATGAATGCGGACAAAAGAAGCGCCTATGACACGCTGTATTACGTGCTGATCAATCTGCTCAGGATCGTTGCGCCCTCGGCACCATTTATATCGGAGAGGATCTATCGTTCGCTAACGAGCGAGAACTCGGTGCATCTCTCCCCGTGGCCGGATATCCCGCCCGCGTTCGCGGACGAGGATCTCACGACCCGAATCGCGCTGGGGCGCTCCATCGCCTCGCTTGGACTTGCTCTGCGCCAGAAGAACAGCCTGCGTGTACGGCAGCCGTTGGGTTTGGCCGAGGTTGCTCTGCCGCGGGGCATGTCACCGGAAATCCTGGGGGACCAGGTCGCCGTCATCCAGGAGGAGATAAACGTGAAGCGTATTGCGTTTCTCGATGATCCCTCGGAACTGGCGACCGTCCGTGCCCGGCCGGATCCGCGGATCCTGGGTCCCAAGTTCGGGAAAGAGACGCAGCAAATTATCAATGCGGCCAAGGCCGGTAACGTGCGTGAAGAAGGGGACCACGTCATCGTTTTTAGTGGTGACCGGGAGTGGGGGTTAGATCGCGGTGATATCGAGATTGGTTATGTCGGGCGCGACGGATCGGACGTTATCAGCGATGAAGGGATTCTCGTCAGGCTCGATGCGAACGTGACGCCTGAACTGCTCGAGGAGGGTATTGGTAACGATCTGAATCGTCTCGTGCAGACCATGCGCAAGGACGCAGGGTATCATGTCAGCGACCGCATTCTGCTACACATCGAAGGAAACCTGGAGGAACGCTGGCGGTTGCATGTCGCCGAGTTGGCGCTGGCTGAACTCACGGACCTGGATGAGAAAAGCGCGGATCTGTCGCAGTCGGTTACGGTGGACGGGCGGCCGTTCGCCGTTCGCATCAAGAAGGCCTAGTGCGGATCAATTGTCCCGGCGTGCCTGGTCGACGATCTGGGCTTCCCATGATCCGATCTGCAGGTTCATCATCTGCTCGTTGAGTTGACGCAACAGAAGGTTCCGCATGTTCTGCCGGGAGTCGGCATCACCCGGTTCCCGGGAGGCAACGTAGAGGAGCATACTGCCCTCGTCCGTCTTCTCGAGCGGGGCCAATTCACCGCCGTGCCAGTCGGATGCCACTGGAATGATCTGTTCGGCGTTCTCCAACTCGTCTTCGCTCCCAAAATACTGACCGGCAAGCGAAAATGTCTCGGTCGTTACAACATTCAGGTCGGCAGACGCGACGGATTCTGCGAATGAACGGCCTGCTACCAACGCGGCGCGAATGTCCACATGCAGGGCGTCGCATTCCTCCTGGAAAAGACGTTCGCGCTCGGCTGCGGCGGCATCGGGCGATATGTTCTCGCTCAGCATCTCGAACGCGGGAATGTGCGAGTCCTGACGCTCGAGCAGCGTCAGGACGAAAACTGAGCCGGTCCCGATAATCGGGTCGCTGAATGTGCGCCGGTCTTCGTTAAGATTCAGGGAGAATGCTTCGGCGTTGAAATTCAGGCCTACGCCGAGTTCTTCCAGTTTTTCGAAGCGCGAAAATGTGCGTGAGGTAGACACGTTGAAGCCCAGTTCTGTAGCCGCATCATTGAATGACATGACGGTGCCTTCTTCGGGAATGAGGCGATCCATGAAAGTGGCGGCCACGTCCTGAGCACGGCGTGTCGCATCGGCGAAGCCAAGTTGACTTGAAATGTCGTCGTACGCCTCGGCGAATGTGAACAGGTTTGATTCGAAAGTTGTGTTTGTCGTGCTAACGATGTTCGTCACGAAGGTCGGTGTCACGTTCGAGCTGACGACGAGCAAGGGCAGGACCCCGATATTGGTCTCGGTTAGGAAGAAGGTATTCGTAACGACGAACCGAAACTCGTCGAGATTTGTGTCGTAGTAGGATTGCACGCGATTCGTGTCCGTGGAGACGTCGGTTGCGGCGGTGTCGATCGGCGCGTGGATCCATGCAACACTTATCTTTTCGGGGACGCGATAACGTTCCGTATTCTCGTCGTAATATTGGCGCAGTCCGACCTCGTCAAGTTCGACGGTGTAGGAATCGGGGTTATAGGTTTTTATGACGTACTGGGCCTGGAAACGGTCGGTGAATTGTGCGACGCGTGAGGTCAGGAAGGCTGGCGGAAGCCATAAGCAGGTGTTGAGCATCCGATAGACTTTCTCGAGCGTTACGTTCTCGCGAAAGTAGTCCTCGTAGATTTCTTCAGTCACCCGAAATCCGCGCCGTATATAGAGCTGGTATTTCTCTTTGTTGAAGGTGCCGTTGTGCGCAAAGGTATCGTCCTTGACGATGCGATCGCGGAGTTCATCGTCCGTCGTCTCGAAGCCCAGTTCGCCGGCCACGTGCAGCGCGGCGAGTCGCCGCCAGGCGGCTTCCGTCAGCAGGCGCTCATACTCGGCGCTCGACGAACGATCCGGTCGCAGGCCAGAGGCGTAGATCCGGGCTTTCGAAATGTCCGAACGTCGGATGTCCTCGCCAAACACCTTGCCCAGCACGACGTCATTGTCGCGGGCGCCGCCCTGGCCTTGTGGTGCGAAATAGACGACGAAGGAAAGGCTGATGAAGAAGGCGAAGACAGCCCAGACAAACTTGTTGCGGATCAGGCGGTTGAAACGGGTAATGAGCATGATGGGATCTCGGGAGGCACTTAACGCATACATCCCGCCAGGGGGCGGGATGTATGGCAATCAAGATCGGATGGTCGCTTAGTTTTTGTCCGGCGGTGTTGTCGACGGTATCGACGACGATGATGTTGACGTTTCTTCCTCGCCCAGCTCGAAATCCTCATGGCTACCGCTCGGATCATGGGTGGGAGGTTTCGTCGTCGAGCGAACAATGCTAAAGGTGATCGTCTCCTTGATCTTCGCGTTCGGCTCGTCGCTATCGTAGACCAGGACGGTGATTTCCAGACGTTTCTTGTCCTCCGAGATTCGAACGTAAATCTTGGCGAGGTTACCTTCGGAGAAATTGATCTCCCGCGCGTTCTCGGGGTGGAGAATGACCAGATTATGCTCGCCCTTCAGGTTTCGAATACGTGTGTAGCGTCCGTCTTTGGTTGAGGAGATATTCATCGTTCCCTTGAACTTGGGGATCTCGAAATAAGCACCCTTGATGTAGCCTTCGCCTTGGGTGATGCTGATCTGCGCCGCGTCGACCTTCTTCTCCTCGGATGCTTTCGCATGCAGATGGGTGCCAACGATGCCGCAGATTGCGGCGGCCATTTCGACATCGACCTTGCTGCCTTTATCCATGTTGTCCATGAGCAGGTCAACCACGCCGGTTTCGAGGAGGATGCGTTTAAATGTCTTGGATTCCTCGTTAACAATGACAGATGTTTTTGCCGAGATGCGTACCGAATTGCCGTCGGAGAGGGTCAGCACGGCCGAGGAACGACGGGCCGTCTTGATCTTGCTGCCGTAAGGATACGCCTTTCCCACTCTCGCGTCGCCAATGGCGGCGTCAGGGGCTTGGATGGTGACATTACCGGACACCTTGGTTACCGTGAAATCGGCATCGAAAGGTTTCGCAAGCGCGATCGCCGCGAAAATCATGGTTGAAGCTGTAAACAGAGCCACTTTATCGAGTCTTAGATGCATAACGATCTCCTTACCCTTGCCCGGGCTTATTGGTGCATGTAACGATTCGGCGAATTATCCTTCTAAGCCGCAAAATGGTCAAGTGATTTTGCTGATTTTATACTGAGCTGCTTGTATTTTATCATCCGATCGATCTGATGTCTACCTCTGTACCGATATTCCGTCATTGGCGTGCGGACGGCAGCGGGGCCGTCGCGACGCTATGCCTGCTCTCTTTTGCGGTCTCGTTGGTGCTCGGACCTGTCCTGCGGCGCTTCGATGATCTGCTAACCGACACGTTTTTCAGGATCAGGTACGCCAGCCGGGGCCCACGCGCAGCGCAGGAGGTGGTCTTGCTTGCTCTCGATCGGGAGACGCAACGCACGCTGGGGCGATACGGATCCGGACTGTGGGCCGCACGCAAACCCTATTACGACCAATTGCGATTTTTTGAGGAATACGGCGGTCCGTCCGTGCTGGCGTACGATGTCATCTTCAAGGATTCCGAGGCCGCCTTGCTGCGCGCCCTGGGTTCGGTCAGCGAGTCCAACGACCGATTGCGTGAAATCGGTGACGAGATCATGCAACTTCCGGAGAATCCGCGGGAAGTTCTCTCGAGCCGAACGTTGAGCGACCTGGCACGCCTTTCGGCAGAGCAGGGCGACATCCTTTACATGCACCGCCTGGCCGCGGTATACGAAACTGGCGCGTTTCCGGTCATATTTGCTTTCAATTTGCGCGGGGGGTGGATGGAGGCGGCCGCCGACCCCGAACCGTGGACGTCCGCGGACATCAGGGGCCTCGATCCGGCGGGCACGCTGGAGGAGGGGGATCGCATTCCGTATCTTCTGGATATCGCCATTCCGTCTGAAGCCGTTCATTTCCCCCGGGATGACAGGCAATATTCCTACGCGCCGAACGCAAATTTTCCAGGTCTGCGCTTGATCGACTTTGTTTTTCTGGGCGCCGTCAATGTTCCCGCGGACCAGGATGGGGTCACGCGCCGGGTGCCCCTCGTTGTCGGCTTCGAGTTTCCTGATCCCGTGTCGGGCAAGATGCGGGCGGTCTTCATCCCGTCGTTTTCATTACTGGCCGCGATGCATTATCTCGGCATTGAACCTGTTCCGTCGGGTTTGGCGCCTGTGGAGGTCTGGATGGGGGACCGTATCGAACTGCGCGCAAAGAGCGGGCGCGTAATCCGCATCCCGATCGACGATCTGGGGCGTATGCGTCTTAATTTTGATGCGCGCGACAAAGACTTTCAGAGCGTCCCTTTTGCGGAGGTGGCGCCATCCTACTTGTATTCGAGCGAATCGTCGCGCGCGAAACTGGCGGCACGCATGCGATCCCGTATCGAGGGTAAGCTGGCCGTGGTCGGCATGGTCGCTACCGGCACGACGGATATCGGCGCGACGCCCTTGAGTGAGCATACGCCGAATGTGGTCGTGCACTTGCAGGCGATCAGCAATATCCTTGGAGATTCCTTCATCGCGCCCCTTTCGCGGACGGCCCGCCGCCTGGGAATGGGGGGTCTGTTGTTGGTCTTTGCCGGGATCTGCCTTGCTGTGCGATCGGCCCGTTTGCCACTGGCCGGACTGGGTGCTGTCGTATTGATTCTGATGGCGGCGTATCTGAGCTTGCACGCGAGTTTGGCCGTTATTCCCGTGTTGCAGCCCGTGCTTTACGTCGCGTTGTGCACGTTCAGTGTCGTCTCCTATCGGTATGTGACGGAGATCCGTGATCGCAAAACGATTCGGCGCATGTTTAGCCGGATGGTCTCGGCGGAAGTTCTGAACTACATGGAAGAGCATCCACAGGGTGTCTCGCTCGAGGGGCATCATGCCGAGGTCACTGTCTTCTTCTCGGATGTCCAATCTTTCGCGCCAATCAGCGAGCGCCTTTCGGCGCATGACCTGGTGCGTGTAATGAACATGTACTTCAAATCCGCAACGGATTGCATCATGGAACGGCGAGGATATATCAATAAGTTCGTCGGCGACGAAATCATGGCCGTCTGGGGCGCGCCTGCGGCCGATTTGGAGCATCCTGTCCATGCCTGCCTCGCTGCCCTGGATCAACAACGCGCACTGGTGGCCCTTAATCGGGATCTTCAAGAATCCTTTGGCATCAAGCTGGGGGTGCGCATGGGTTTGAACTCGGGAGAGGTGGTTGCGGGGCCGATGGGCTCGGAACGTCGCATGGAGTACACGGTCATGGGAGATGTCGTGAACGTCGCGGCCCGGCTGGAGCCGGCCAATAAATTGTACGGAACAGCTATTCTGATTGGGTCCTCGACGGCGGATCGGGTGGCCGATCAACTGGTTGTGCGCCGCGTTGATCGACTGATGGTCGCAGGCAAGACGGAGGCACAGGAAATTTATGAACTGGTGGGGGAGCCGAGCGGTATCGACGACACCCTTCGCCGGGCGTTGACTGAATATGAAAAAGCTCTCGCGCACTATTTTCGCCGTGACTGGTCGGCGGCCTCCCGCATTCTGGAGAAGATTGCCTCGACCGCCGATGATCAACCGACGCGGGTTCTCCTTGCGCGGTTGCAAGGGTTTGAATCTGCTCCGCCGCCGGAGGATTGGGGCGGGGTTTTTCTCCGCCCGCCTCAGAATTAAGCGGCCGCGACCGAACGCGGAGCAGCAGGCTAGTGTTCGGTCCGGAAGTAATGTCGCATACCTGGTCCAGCGAATCGTTGGGGATTGGAAGTTGGCATTTGGCGATGGCAGCAAGGAGGGGATGCGGACCGTGGCGGTGCGAGGTGAGCAAGGGTTGCTACGCGAGGTGAGTCGGGACAGGGGGAAGCTGGGTCTGGCTGCGGATATGCCGGCCAGATCCCGGGACAAGGCTTCAAGGGTGCTGCCCCGCGTGAGCGAAGTCAATACATGCCCCGCTCCCCAACATGGTTCCCCGCCTAGCGTGAGAAGTTCGCCCACGGATGCGCGGCGGCTCCCGTAGGTGACAACGGACCGGAGCTGGTCGCTTCAGTGCCGTAGGTGTCGCTGGCGGATTGAATCGTGTCCGGGGAATGGTCAAGCAGCCGCGAAAAGGCATCTGCGTCCGTGGTATTCCAGTCGCCTATCCGCATTTGGGCACGTTGGCATGCGCGAGACAGCGTGGGGTGGGCCGCACCTGAAAAACTTGGCCTTTGTGGCAACCCCCTGTTAGCGTCTCGAATAGATGCCGATCCGTGCGCGAAACGACGAGAAACAAGCGCAATGAAGCGCACCGTGATCCTTGTGGGGGGCGTGCTGACGCTGTGTTGCCTGCTGCCCTATGTATTCAAGCTGCCGGCCGTTGTGCGTGTCTCGAACATCGGGCATGACATCCTGATCCGACGTCTCGCGGCCGAGCCGGGCAGCGGCGCGATCGCCGTTGTCGATCTGGACGAGGCCAGCCTCAGGGAATACGGACAATGGCCCTGGCCGCGCTACCTGTTGGCTGACCTGACGGCCGCCATGATCGCGGCCGGCGCGCGGGTGATTGCCTTCGATGTCGTTTTTGCCGAACGGGATCGCACCTCGCCAGATGTCTGGCGCGAGCACATCAGGGTCCATCGCGATGTCGAAGTCGACCTGCGCGCAATGCCGGCTGAGCTCCGTGACTTCGATCGCCTGTTCGCCGATGCGATGCGGAAGGGTAAGTGCATTCTGGGGGCCTCCATGTTGCCGGAGTCGGACAACGTGGACCCCGATGCCGTAGTCGATCACGCCTACATGGGGCGCTACGCTGTACGGTCGGCAGTGGAGGACGCTATCGAACTCGCCGACGCTTTGCCCGCGGCCGGCGGGATGATCCTTTCGCATCCGGCCCTGACGCATGCGGCTCCCAGCGCGTTCTTCGATGCCCAGACGGACGATGACAACATCGTACGACGCAACCCGCTGCTCAAGACCCTCGGCACGGAACGCGTATATCCTGCGCTGGCCCTGGAGGCGGTGCGACAATATGCCGGGGCTCGGCAGGTCATCATCGACTGTGACAACGTGGGTCTGATCGGTCTCGGCATCGGCGACCTGTATGTTCCAACGGATCGGGCGGGGCAGGTCGTCGTGAATTATCGTCGACTGCGCACAAATCAGATATCCGGTTTTGAATCATCGTTCCCCCTTGTTTCGGCCGCGCAGGTGCTGCAGGGCGTGGCCGGCGACGCGCTCGAAGGGCGAATCGTTTTTGTGGGGACATCTGCGCAGGGGCTGCGCGATATCAAGGCTACGCCCCTGACGGCGAATTTTTCCGGCGTGGAGGTCCATGCGACGATCGCAGACAACATATTGGTCGGGGATGTTCTGCGATCGCCGTCCTGGATCGTAGTTATGGACGTTGCGTTGATTGTTCTCGTGGGAATCGGATTGTCTTTTCTTATTGCTTACCTGCGTTCGTGGGTTGTCTTCCTATTGACAATTTTGCTGGTGATTGCACTTCTTGCAGGTTCGTATCTCCTGCTCGTGAATCTGCGACTGGCCTATGCTCCCACATGGATCGTGTTGTCGGTTCTCCTCATCTACACAGTTCTCACGATGCTCCGCTATTGGGGTGAGGAGCGGAGCCGCCGCCGTGTACGTGTCATGTTCGGCGCGATGGTGTCGGCGGAGGTGCTCGAGCATCTCGAGGAGAATCCGGATTGCTTTTCGCTCCAGGGTCGTCGTGCGGAGGCCACCATGTTCTTCTCGGACCTGGCCGGCTTCACGACCATCTCCGAGGCGCTGGCGACGGCGGTCGCCGAACTCAAGACCTCCGGGGCCACGGTCGCGGTGCTGACCACGCCAGACCTGTCGGCGAACCAGGACGCCGACCTGACAATCGGATTGGAACGCGCCGGCTGGCCGCCGCCCTGGGGGGCCGACGTGTTCGTGCCCGACCTCGAGGCGGCCGTCAAGGAGAAGCCGCCCTTCCTCGTGGGTATCTCCAACTATCTCTGGACACTCGACATCGGGTACGGGACCGTTGCCGCACTCAAACGACGATTCCCGGAGCTTATCGTCGTTGGCGGCGGTCCGAACTATCCCGATATATTTGAGGACCAGGTGGAGTTCCTCCGGAAGTATCCGTTGCTGGACGTGTACATCTACAAGGACGGCGAAGTGCCATTCGCCACGCTCGTCAAGTTTCTCCTCGAGCAGGGCAGCCTGCGCGAGGCACAGACAGCTAGGCTCCCGAGCTGCCACGCGCTGGTGGACGGTCAGCCGAAGGTCATGCC
>CAJWTS010000079.1 GCA_913047795.1 uncultured Verrucomicrobiota bacterium
CCGGCGACTGATGCCAAGAAGGCCAATTGGGTTCTGGCGGCCGTCAAGCAACTTCAAGCAGGCGAAAAGGTTGCCCCCAACGACACGCAGCCGTGGGGATGTGGCGTGAAGTACACCGACTGACAGAGCGGGTGGACCCAAGGCCCTCCTGCTCTACTGCAGGTTGACGGGCATGATGACGTACGTGAAGTCGCGGCCCATTCGAATGACGCCGGGCTTGTTGGCCGCCTTGAGTTCGATGAGGACTTCAGGGGAGTCAATGACCTTCAATGCGTCGGTGATGTAGTCGGGGTTGAACCCGATTTCCAGATCATCACCCTCATACTGCGGCGTTGGAATCTGGATCTCCGCCTCGCCCATCTCAACGCTGCCCTCAGCGCCGGCGATGTCGATCAGCATCCGCAACTCCCCTTCCGTAATAGATGGGGTGACCAGCGCGCCCGCGCCGCCGATGAGCTTGAGGATCAGCCGGGGCAGCAGCGTAAAGACGAAAATGATCGGCGTCTCCAGCGCCATGATGAGGCTCACCGGCCGGCTGACCACCATCGACCATCGCTCGGAGGCCCTGAACGCGAGGCTCTTGGGCGTGATCTCACCGAAGACCACCACTAGTAGCGTCATAGCCACGGTGGCGACCAGAACCGAGAATCCGCCAGTGCCCAGTAGTCTTATCGTAAATGCAGTGCCGACGGAGGTCGCCAGGATGATGAAGGCGTTCTCTGTCAGCAGGATCGTAGCGAAAAACCTCTCCTGCTCATCCAGGCCCACTATCCGCATGACTGCTCTCGCGGCCCGGTTGCCCTGTTCGGCCAGATGCCTCATACGCACCTTGTTGACCGAGATGAGGCTGGCCTCGGAGCTGCTGAAAAAGGCCACGGCCAGCAGGCTGAATATCAGTAGCACGAGCTGAAGCGTCGTGCCGGATCCCAGATCGATTGTCGCTTCCATCATTAACCTCGCCGTCGGATAGCCGGTGCAGTGTCAGCCTTGTCGTGACTAGCCGGCTTCATCATCGTTCTGTATCCCCACAGTCGGGCCGCGCCTCCCCTAGTTATGAAAGGCACCTCTGAACGCGCACGACGCGACGATCAGTATTCAAGCCAATGGAATGATACGACATGAGCCACAGTAAAGTCTGGACCATACCCACCGGCAACCAGGCGATTGCCGCAGTCAACCCTCACCAGCAAGGTCACGGAAATGGCCAATGCTGAACTCGACCACTTCGAGAACGAGGAAGCCTTCGTATGCCCCATCATCGGCGAAAAATTCAGCGAAGAGCAGCAGTTGAGCATGGTCAAGGCACTGCTCATCGATCCCAACGATGATGATCCGCGCTGGATCATCGCCTGGGTGGCCTCCGAGCTCGATCCCGCAGAGAAAGAGCTACTGGCCGACCTGGAATCTAAATTCATGGCGGTGGGATCGTAGGGTGTTCTCAAGGCGGCAGTTGAGAGGCTGGGAACCGGCCTCCTCTCTATCCCTAGGGAGAGGACTGAGGTGAGGGCCGTTCAGGCGCTCCGGCCTAGTTCCCGTCCTCATCGGCCTCTTGGAGCAGCCTCTCGACGGTCCGGCGTGTCACCGAACTGCTGAATCCCCGCCGGTTCAAGTACCCCCACAACCTTCGTCGGGAGACGGCTGGGTCGAGCTTCGCTAATCTGCGAGCAGCCTTCGCTCCGGCGGCGTAGGCGTTTTCGTCGTCGTCCATGTCCTGGACCGCCTCGCTCGCCATCGAAGCCTCGATGCCCCTGGTTTCGAGCTCTCGCTGTACCACCCACGAGCTTTTGGGGTTATTGGACTCCCTGCTCGTCCGCCACGCGGTGGCGAAACTGGCGTCATCCAGATAGCCCTGCTCGGTCAATAGCGTCACCACGCTATCCACCACGTCCGGCTCAAACTTGCGCCCGAGCCGGGTGGCCATCTCTTTGCGGGTGCGCGGTCTGTAGGCGAGAAGGCGCAGCGCAGCGGAGTACGCAGGATGCCGCACAGGGCCGAGCCCGCGCACACTACAGCATCTTCATCTTGGGCAGTTGCTGAATATCGACCTGGCCGATGAGCCGGTTGTCCTCATCCACGACGAGAATATCGTCGATCTCGTGGTGCGCGAAGAGCCGCGCCACCTCGGTCGCAAACTGATCGGCGCCGGCTGTGATGGGATCGCTTGACATGACCTCTTCGATCGAATGCTCAAGCAGATCATCAATCTCGGCAATCTTGCGGCGGAAATCACCGTCCGTGAAAATACCAACAACGAATCCCTCTGCGTCCACCACGCCGGCCGAGCCCGCGCGCGCGCTGGTCATAGCGAGGATCGCATCCCGCACCTTCTGCCCGACCCGCACCTTTGCCAGCCGATCGTCTTCGCGCATAAAATCGCGCACACGGAGCGTGAGTGCGCGCCCGATGGCACCGCCGGGATGCAGCCTGGCATAATCGTCGCGCGTAAACCCGCGCGCCTCGAGCAGGACCATCGCCAGCGCATCGCCGACGGCCAGTGCCGCCGTCGTGCTGACGGTGGGAGCCATATCAAAAGGACAGGCCTCGCGGTCGATGGTCACCGACACCACGATATCACTAGCTTTGGCCAGCGAACTGTCCAGTACCCCGGTCAGCGAAACAACGTCGATCGCGGCGGCACGTGCCATCGCCACGAGCGTCAGAATCTCCTCCGACTCCCCGCTGTAGCTAAGAACCAACAACACATCGCCAGCGTTGAGAATGCCGAGGTCGCCATGCACCGCCTGGCTCGCATTGATCAGGACGCTGGAAGAGCCCGTGCTGGTCAGGGTTGCGCAGATCTTCTCGGCAATGTGCAGGTTCTTGCCGATCCCGGTAACGACGATCTTGCCCTTATTCTCCAGGCTGCGAAGCATGCAGTCGACAGCCTGGTCAAAGCCGGCCTGCAGTCCGTCGCGGACCTTGGAGAGGCCGTCGATCTCGAGGTTAATGACCTCTCTTGCTCGTTCGTGGTGGCTCATGAGGATTCGACCAACCCATTATCATGCCGTTCTCGTGATTCCAATACCATATCGCCGGGTCACGATTCATGGAGATTCTACTTGATAATTCGCGGCAACGTTCTCAGATTACGCGCCTCATTTATCCCTATACCCCGGAGGTACACGATGGCGACTGAATTGGCCTTTGCCCTGATTAATCCATATACGCTCGCAAAATCCCGCACGGGCGGCGTGCTCGCGCGGCTCATGAGCCGCACCGGTCTCAACCTTGTCGCGGCCCGCATGTTCGCGCCGAGCAAGGAACTCGTGGAGAAGTACGCGAAGCTCGCGGCTGAAGACGGGTTCTATTCGAAGCATGTCGGTCCGCTTATGTCCGAGTACATCCGAACGCAGTATGCGCCGGATGCGACAACCGGTCGTCCAAAGCGCGTGATGATGTTGCTCTTTGAAGGAAGCGCCGCCGTGAGCAAGGTCCGCAAAGTTACCGGCAACCCGCTCTCCGCCTTGAAGGGCGGCGATACGATTCGCGGAACGTTTGGCGATTATCTCGTCGATGACGGAACCGGCACGACCTATTTCGAACCGGCCGTGCTCGTGGGCCCGGATGTCGAAAAAACAGGTCGTGTGCTACGCCTCTTCGCGCGCCATGCCGAATCCGACGGCGGTTTCGTGGATGGCGCGGACGACGTGCCGCGCGGCAAGGGTGTCGAGTCAACACTGGTGATGCTCAAGCCGGATAACTTTCAGTTCCCAAGCCTGCGCGCGGGCCACATCGTGGACGTGCTCTCGCGCTCGGGGCTGCGCATCATCGCCATGAAAAAGTTTTCGATGACCGTTGCCCAAGCCGAAAAATTCTACGGCCCCGTCCTTCCGACGTTGCGCGCGAAAGTCGGCCCCCGCATCGGCGCCGAGGCCTGTGAGCTGATCACGGAGAATCTCGGGTTTGAACTTCCCGAGAAAGTAGCCCAACGCGTGATCAACCTGATCGCTCCAGCAGCGGGCGATCACCAATTCGAGCGCATCGTCAAGTTCATGACCGGTTACGCGCCGGCCGACTGCACCGAAAGCGAAAAGAGCCAACTGGGTAAAGAGAGTTGCATCGCGCTGGTCTACCGTGGCGTCAACGCGGTCAAGGTGATTCGTGAGATTCTCGGCCCGACCGACCCATCCAAGGCACCCACGGGCTCCGTGCGCCGCGAATTTGGCAGCAACATCATGGTCAACGCCGCACACGCTTCGGACTCCACGCGCAACGCGTCGCGCGAAATCGGGATTCTAAGTGTCGCAGAGGATACGATTCGTCCCTGGGTCAAAAGGTATTACTAGGACCCTGGCAAGAATTGTGCCGCGCGAACGATGCAGCGTCGATCACGCTCGCAACGCGGGCAGGTTTTCCAGGCTAACCCGTAGCACACAAACAGCCAGCAGTTCCATTGCCTGGCGAATCTCATCGAGCGACGGCAACGTTGGCGCGATGCGGATATTGCGATCCTCCGGATCCTTGCCATGCGGAAACGTCGCACCGGCCTTGGTCATCTTCACACCGGCATCGGCAGCCATGGCCACGATCTCAGCTGCGCAGCCCGGCGGGGCGTCCAGGCTGATGAAGTATCCACCGTTGGGCCGGCTCCATTCCGCCACGCCGCTATCCCCAAGTTCCGCATCGAGGACCTGCAGGACCGCGTCGAATTTTGGCTTGATGATGGCCGCGTGTTTCACCATGTGAGCGCGCACGCCGTCCATGTCCTTGAAGAAACGTACGTGCCGCAGTTGGTTGACCTTGTCGGGTCCAATGGCCTGCACGGACATGTTCTTCATGATATCCCCAATATTGGTTTCGCTGGCGCCCACCATGCCCAGACCGGCACCGGCGAAAGTTACCTTGGACGTGGAACCGAAGACATAGACGCGATCCGGATTCCCGGCGTCCTTGCACGCCTGCAGAAGATTCTTCAGCTCATCATGCGTATCCGTAAGGTGATGCACCGCATAGGCATTGTCCCAGAATATCCTGAAGTCAGCGGCCGCGGCCGGCATCGATGCCAGGCGATCAACAACCGCGGCGGCATAGGTCGCCCCGGTTGGATTACTGTACTTGGGAACGCACCAGATACCCTTGATCGATGCATCCGCCCCAACCTGCTCTGCCACACTGTCCATATCCGGCCCGCTGTCGTCCATGCCGACCACTATCATCTCGATCCCGAAGTGTTCGCAGATCGTGAAGTGGCGATCGTATCCCGGGCAGGGACATAGAAACTTCGAATCGGCACCCCACGGAGCCGAACCGCCGGGCACACCGCGCAACATCGCGTTGGCAACAACATCATGCATCAATGAAAGGCTGGCGTTGTTGTGCACGATAATCTCATCGCTGCTCACCTCCATGAATTCGGCGAACAACGCTTTCGCCTCTCGGATCCCCCCCAGCCCGCCGTAATTCCGCGTATCGTCTCCGCCGGGTGTCTTGAAATCGTCGCCACCGATCAGGGCGAGCAGTCCGTTCGAGAGGTCAAGCTGTTCCGCGCAGGGCTTGCCACGCGTCATATCCAAACTCAGCCCCTGGGCCTGAAAGGCTTCGTAGCGATCCTTAAGTTCTTCCGCAAGCGCCGCGCGCGATTCCGCATCCATCGATTTTAGATCCGTCATCACCTACTCCTTCTGATTTGTAACGCCAAATTTTGTGAGTCGCCCCAGCACCGCCCTGCCGCAGACCACGACCCTTCGGACGCCCTCCGCCTGCTCAGGGCAGGTGAGCGAGTCGAATGGGCGAGGCGGGACTCGAACCCGCAAGCCTTTTGGGCACAAGATCCTAAGTCTTGCGTGTCTGCCAATTCCACCACTCGCCCCTCCGTGTTGCAGCCGCGCACCGACGAACATGCTCCTTCTATGGCTCCAGCGCGCCCGTGACTCAAGCAGAATGTTTCGTCATCGCAACCCGATCACCACGACACTGTCCTGGTGAAAATGATTCTCGAGCACCCCGACCGCGTTACGGATCGGACCGAACTGCCCGCTGCCGTATAACCCGATCACGGGTACGCCCTCGGCAACCTCATCAAGCATCGCCTCGTGGACCCTGCTCTGGTACCGCGTCTTCAGCATTCGGGATGCGCCGCCGAACATCAATACAAGTCGCGGCGCGGCGGCCAGCACAGGAAGCAGGGCGTCGATGTCGCCGTCAATGCTCTCCATCCGGGTCGCGCGCGGCACCAGCATCTGTACGCCGGCGCCCACGCGGACCGGGTGATCAAGCCGCATGCCGTCCACCGAGATCTCCACGATACGGCGCGCCGCGCAATGGAACCCCGTGCCAACACCAACATGCGTCGGGGATCCCACGATTGACCGTGAACTCGACTCCGATCGAATGACCGCCGACGGTGCGCGGTCGTTCAAACTCACGATCGTGTCACCCTCAACATCCGTGACCGTGCGACTCGATCCGAGATTGCCCAGGGAATGGGCCGCGCCGAAAAAAGCTCGTATCGGACCGCTGATAGCGACGGCCACAACGCCGTCGGAATAGATTTCGTGGCCGGCGTACAGCAGCGGGCGTCCGCCCGGCTTGTTCCGCCCGTCGGCGACGCTGCCGATCACGGGCAGGCCTCCATCGCGCGTACGTCCGACATCCTCGATCGCGCGCAGCAGGAGCGCACCCGCGTCGCCACGCATGGCGTCCGCATGCACGAAGAGCAGAATCGCTACCGGATCCGCGCGCGCCACCAAACCCAGGAGACCGGACCGGAAGTTGCTTGCAGACGAGACATGCACGGACTCAAACGATATGCCGCTGCCGGCGAGCACAGCCACGGCGACCGATCCGGTATTTCCGCTCACCAGGTCAACGCCGTGGTTGGACATCTGGCCCCTGGACGAGCAACCGTAAATCGGGACCGTGTGCCCCAGCAAATCGCGGACCCCCGCGACCAGTTGCGTGCCGCCGATCGGATGCGACTCGAAAAGCAAGGCGCAGATCGCCTCGCGTGGCGCCACCGCACGTGCGGTCATCTTCGTCGCGGCCCGCCCCGCAGCGCGAGGATCCGAATCGCGGCTATAGCCCACCGGCTGCTCCACGCAGCCCGCAAGCAAGCAGGCCGCTGCCCCCGTCGCAAGGAACAGGCGACGCAGCGAAGCCCTCATCCTTCCGATCACCGGCCGCGACCGCTGAACACCCCTATCCGGACATCGATGCAACAGCTCGCGCTTCACGCTTCTCTTCCAATAGTGCAATAACCCTTGTTCAAGCATGATCATGTAAGCTGGGCATGATAAGTATTCTACGGGCCTGATCCAGATCCTTATGCCGCGATGAGCAACATCGACCAACTCCTGTACGTTTCCCCACCGTCACGACGCAGCCTGTTCCAGGCCTATCGAATCTACCGGGACCGCATTGAAATCGACTCGCGCCTGGCGCTCAGAACGCTCTGTATAGCGGTCGCGGACCTGGTCCATGTCGACGTTCGTCGGCCGCCGGTCATCGGCGACACATTCCGCGGCCATACACTGCGCGCATCGCTTGCGCTGAAGTTGGATTTCGCGGATTTTTTCGAACACGTCGCGATCGAGACCCGCGCACCATTCCTGCGCTACCTGCGGATCACGCCCGATCATCCGGACGCCTTCGTCTCGGCGCTACGCGCGCTCATGCCGCCGATCGTTGATTCACAACCGGCAACGGCCATGCCGCGGCGCCGGGCCGTCGATCTCGATCCGGGCGAGGCCTGCCGCGTAACCCTGTGCGACGGGCAGACGATCGACGTGGAGCTGATCGACGTAGCCGAACGCGAAGACAGCATCGTGGGCGCGGTGCGCGACGCCGACGTACGCGTGCGCGTCAATGGCCGGGAGGTCCTGCTCGGATGCGGAAACTACCACCTGCCCACAACCGTCAACGCCGTCCGTCTTGACTGTCCGATCACATCCGGCTATCGGACGCGCACAAATTTTGACCGCTGGGGTCTGTTCAAGCGGGCCCGGCTACGACTCTGGCCGGCGGATACGGAGATCGAGCCCCCCGAACGATTCGTTCTTCCACTCAACGCCGCTTGGCTATCCTCCACTACGCAATCGGGCAACGAACCCGTCTTCGTAGACGGTGGGGACCGTCCGGGACAGGTGCGAACGTATTACCACGACGGTCACGACATGGGCGGTGTCGAGGGCGACACCGAGATTGTCGCCGCGGTCGCGGGCCGCTTGATCTCCTACGCGGGTCGCGCCGAGAGCGGAATTGATCCGCAGGCGCACGTACCGCGTGCCGATCGACTGGCCATCCGCGACGACTACGGATGGCTGCACATCTATTCGCATCTAAAGGAGATCGCCGATCTCGAACCCGGCCAGGAGATTGCGCAGGGCCAGCACCTGGGCACGCTCGGCAAGCAAGGATCCAGCGGCGGATGGTCGCACCTGCACTACCTGCTCAAGGCCATCCAGCCTTCGGGCGCCTGGGGAACGGAAGATGCGTACGCCTACCTATGGGCTGCCTGGCGGCATCAACACGATCCAGCGCTGGTCGCCGTCGCGCGACCGCACCAACTGGCGCGCGTCGGCGACGTGGTGGTGCTGGACAGCACACGATCGTGGTCGCGCAGCGGCAAGCACGAGGCCACATGGATCTTGAGCGATGGCTCACAAGACACGGGGACAGCGACAGAGATCATCTATACGCGGGCGGGGGTCTATAGCGAGGTGCTCCGCCTGCGCGACGCTGACGGGCACGAAGACTACGACTTTGCCGTCGTACACGTTCTGGACACCGCGCCGGCAGGCAACCTGCCGCCGACTCTGCATGCGGCCTTTCATCCAACGGAAAATCTACGTGTGGATCAGCCCGTCACGTTTGTTGTGCGCAGCTTTCGATCGCTGCCGGGAGAAGAAACCTGGGATTTCGGCGACGGTTCGCCGACCGTCCGGGTCACATCCGACGCCAATCGCAACCCGCACGCAGCCGACGGCTATGCGCGTGTATCGCATCACTACGCCGCGCCCGGGCACTACGTCGCCTGCGTCACCCATACGGCGCCAAACGGGTTGACGGCTACCATGCGCCTGCACATCGAAATTGGCACTGGCTGAGCAGCGAGCAATGGTTTCGATCTGGCCCGCGATGCGCTATAGTCCGTGCACGAGGAGCAATATCGTGGCCGAAATTGACAAATATTTTCACGCGTTGATTGAACAGGACGGCAGCGACCTGCACCTGTCGGCGGGACGTTCACCCAATATTCGCAAGGACGGCGACATTACAGGCCTGACCGATATGCCCGTCCTCTCAAACGACGATATCTTTCGGCTCATTGACGAAATCATGCCGGAGCGTAACAAGCAGGAGTTCAAGGAGACCAATGACTCAGACTTTGCTTACGAAATCCCGAATTTCGTGCGTCTACGCGCCAACGTGCGTGCCGATCATCGCGGTGTCGGCGGCGTCTTCCGCGTCATTCCCTCCGAGGTGATCACGGCCGAGCAACTGAACCTGCCGGAGGGCATCACGAACCTGTGTTATCTCTCGAAAGGACTCGTGGTTGTGACCGGACCGACCGGCAGCGGCAAGAGCACGACACTGGCGGGCATGATCG
>CAJWTS010000080.1 GCA_913047795.1 uncultured Verrucomicrobiota bacterium
CGGTCGTCATGATGTTTCCGCCGCCGGTTCCGGTGTCCATGTAGTCGGAGCCGTCAAACTCTCCCGCATCGGCGTTCGCAGCGCTCGTCAAGGGAATGGGATCAGGGAAACGGCCCCCACGACCAACGGCGGGCAGGTTGGTCTGTACGGCCCCGTTGTTGACCAGATGTCGCGTTCCCGCTGAATCATTGGTGAAGCCCGGGCTGGTCTCGAAGCGATAGTAGGCCACCGTCGCGGCCTCGGCACCTTGTTCCAGCACACACTGAGCGCAGATGAAACCCAGAACAACAGCGGTAGCACGAACAATCGACGAGTTAGTGAACACGAACCCCTCCTCCATTTGGTTAAAATTCGAAATGCATTGAACTCGATATCCAAGCCTCCGTTCAATGCAACGAGATATCATACGATCCTGACGGTACGAGGTCTAGATGATTCGACTATTTCGACATATTCCCTACCCTTTGCCCTGCCGAAAGCCTGACTTGTCTAAACCTCGGACCCCAGTCTAATTATGTAAATTTTCCATCTAAAATCCACCCGCCACTACGACGGTGGGTTCGCGCTGCCTCCCGACGCAAGGGCCCCTGCACCGCCGACGGGCCCCGTCAGCGAAAATCGCTACAACGCAAGCGGCAAGCTTGAACTCGAGGCCGTGCATGTGTACCTAGTTGGCGACCCCCAATCTGGGAGGATAAGACAATGAAGCTGGATCATGAATTCTGTCTCAAGCGCCAGGCCCGCCTGCGCCAGGCCCTCACCGACAAGAAGTGCGATGCCGCATTAATCACGGACCGCAATCACGTCTATTATTTCACGAACTACTGGTCACGCGTCATCACATCGCAGGCCCTGTACGTGCCCGTGTCCGGATCCGCCGTGCTCTCATCGAGCTACGCATCGGACGATCTCTTTGTCGACGACGTGCGAGTCTTCACCTCGAACGACTACGCCACCCTGCGCGACGACCAGGCCTGGCTGGCGCTGAACGGACTGCGGGACGAACTTCGTCCCACACAGCGGTTGGGCTGCGATGCGGCGTTGCGCCCGCTCCCCGGCGACGACGACGGACGAGTCGACATCGTACCCGCGCTGTTGAACATGCGGCGCTGCAAGGATGCGGACGAAGTCGCCGTAATCCGTCATGCGATACACGGGGCCGATGCGGCCTACACCGAAGCACGCCGTATCCTGGAACCGGGCATCACCGAGATCGACGTGCATGCGGCCATGCACGCCGCGGCCATCCGGGCCGTCGGCGAAGCGATCGGCGAATTCGGGAATGACTTCCGGGCCGGGGCCGGCGGTGGAGCGCCACGCGTGCGCGCGGTCGAGGCCGGCGAACTGATGCCGCTTGATATCGGGGTCGTCGTTCGCGGCCACAACAGCGATCTATGCCGCACGCTCAGCGTCGACGGCGACCCGACCGACGTGCAGCACGAGGCACACGCGCTGGTAGTCGCTGAACTGGATTACGTCGAGAAAACCGTGAAGCCCGGCGTGTCTTGCCTGCAGTTATTCAAGGACGTGCAGGGCCGCCTCGACGGCACGAAGGGCTGGTCCTTCCAGCATCACCTCGGTCACGGCATCGGGCTCCACCCGCACGAGGCGCCGCGGCTCAACCCGCACTACGACGATACCTTCCAGCCCGGCGACGTGTTCACCGCCGAACCGGGATTGTATGGTGACGATCTGCGGGCCGGCATCCGCCTCGAGCACGACTATCTCGTCACGGAGACCGGGCTGGAACGTCTGTCCCATCATCCGCTAGATCTCTGAGGACGAGATACGCATCAAAATCCGGCGTCCGATTCGACCCCGTTCGCGCAAACGCAACCGTGCCGTCCCCGTACGTCGACTTGATTAGCGGCTTCTCCATCTGCTGCACGCTGAAGACACGATAGGCGTCGCCCTTCCTCAAGACGCCGGATAGATCGACATCGACCGACTCCCGCTCGCCCCAGCCCACAACCGTCACGTGCGCGCGACCCGATTCATAAAGATTAGGCCGCACGTTCACGATCGGCGGTGCGGACAGGCTTGCCGGCGCATCGACGAAGCGGCTGTTCGCGTCCAGCCGCGACGCAGCCTGCCACTCCTTGAACGTGGGCTTACGTCCCCAGAAATTGAGCAGCGGCTCGCCCTCATTGGTGCCGGTCGCGGGCGACTCGCGCAGGGCGATATAGGTGTTGCGATCCCACGATCGAGCGTCGGAGAGATCACCGATCGGGTAGAAGGCCGCCAGGATACGCCTCCCGCGGAACGTGTTGTCCGCGGCATCGAACGAGTTCCAGGTTCCGACATGCACCCCACGCCGCCCACCGTCAAAGACGTTGCCGTGCAGGCGCAGTTCGTAGCTCTGTGTCCGCATCAACTCGGTATAGCCTATCGACAACACGTTGTCGGCCGTATCGACAGGCTGGTGAAAAACGTTGTTCAGTAAGGACAGTCGGACAATCGGCTCGTGCCAGTTGACCACGAGGTTGGCCGCCGACCAACCGGGCTGCTTCGCGCCTGCGGCGAAAACGACGTTGCCTTCGATCCGCGTGCTGTGCGCGCCCTCGCTCCATACCGGCAACTGAATGTTATAGCCGTAGCTGTGAAAGATCACGTTGTCGGTCAGGCGCCGGATCCCGCCCAGCGGACTGAGACCGATGCCGATCTGCGGCTGGTAGTGCGAGCTACGCTCCTCGACGGTGTGCGGATAGCCGAAATCGTGAATGATGCAGCCGTACATCTCGGCATCCCAGGTCGAACCGTCCGTCCAACGGAAGCCCCTGTCGCCACCGTGCAAATGCAGATTGATCAGGCGCGCACCGATTGTGGTGCAATAGAAGTGACTGGCATCCCGCCGTGAGTTCGCGCGGGCCGGTGGCTCGGACAGCTCGAAGCCCCAGAACCAGGTATGCGCGCCTCTTGATTTTAATCCGCCGCGCAGGACGACGCGCTCGCCGGGCACGGCGCGCACGATCACCGGCTGGTCCGGCGTCCCGTACAGTTCGCAGGTGAAGAAATGACGCGTCACAAACTTCATCTTCTCCCGCTTCTTGCTCTCGGCCTCCTTGGCCGAATCCATCATGTCGTCGACAAAATCGAGCAAGGCGTCGGCGCTCGTGTCCGAATCGAGTTCCGGCGGCGGTGCTGTATCAGATTCTTTCGGCATCTGCAGGTCCGCCGGTGCCAGCATGCGATGCGCGGGTGCTTCGTAGACGCCACCCAGCAGCCAGACCGTGTCGCCGGGTTTGATGCGCTGCGTACGCTGGAAGGTGGTGACGATGTCCCACGGGTCCTGCCGGGTGCCCGCCGCGCGCTTGCGGCCCTGCGGCGAGACGAAGTACTCGCGTCCGGCGCGGTTCGCGAGGATCTGACGCGTCGATTCGCGATAACGCAGCGTGACCTCGGCCGACGTTTCAAAGCGGGGTGTTCCGTTCGCATCGGCAATGCGAATACCCCAGGGACCGCTAAAAACTTCCGCGCTCGCGACTGGTTCCGTGTCGCTTTCCTTCTGATAAAGATCCAATCGTAGCTTCAGGCGCGCCACGCCCAGTTTCTCCCCGGCAAACGCGCGCAGGTAGAGCAACGAGGCGTGATCGTGCGCCGGCCCCCGATCGGATGCGCCACCCGGTGCCGGGACCATGCCGTGCCGACCAAGATCCAGGGCGCGAGATGCTTCGCCGGGGTTGAGCCGATTCGTCGCGTCAAACGCCGCGGCCCACTCGACCCACTTGGAAGCCCGGTCATTGAAGAGGAGCGAGGGCGGGGCCTTCGGCTCTCCGTCTTCGGCAGGGTGATGATGCTCCGTGTGTGCCGGCGCGGGCTCCTTGCGCGGCGCATCATCCAGTTCGTCGAGCGTGAGCGAATCACCGATCGCATCCATCATTTCGGCGTCGAGCTGGGCGCTGGAGTCGATCGCCGGGGGCTCCTCTTCCCCGGACATCGCGTCCGCGAGGGGCTCCGGCTTTGGAGGAACGGAATACACGCGTGAGAGATGCCCGACCGCATGCGGCCCATGCGCTCCGCCGGGCCGATAGTGATGCGCCCAGGCCACACGAAACACGATCCCCGTCGGCGCCGGCGCCAGGGCCGTCACACGCAGGAACGGTCCGGACCGCTCGGTTTCCGCGAGCGCAACCGTCGGGCCGGGCAGCGACAGCGCGGCAACGAGTGCAATTCCGATTGTCACACGCATACTAGGTCTCTCCTTCTCGTCAATCCCCCAACTCCCTGTTACATTGCGGGCCGTTGACTATCGCATAAGTATCGCAAGCCAACCAATTTGCAATTCCAGGTTTTCAATCCTCGTGTCCTATCCCTTCAAAAACATCTACCCCGCCACCCCGCCCGTGCGCTCGATCTTCAGTGTCGACCTGGCGGGCCTCGAGACACGCAACGAAGAGGCGATGTTCGCGGTCCTGCAGGGCCTGATCAACCGCGAAGAGCCGCGGGTCTATCTCTGTCATGACCACGCTCCCGAGCGCTTCCGCAAGGGTCTGGGCGCCGACGACAGCCTGTGGGTCGATTACTACGAGAAACGCTTCGAGATTCCAGTGGAGCGGTCGAGTGATCCCTACGCCCTCTTCGAACGCTTCGAGGGATCGGCCGAGGGCGTCGTGCTTTACACACCGGACAATTGGGACGAATTCAACCTGGCGGTCATGCTCAGCGGTCGTCAGAACGGATTGCCGGTTACGCCGGATCTCTACGAACGCCTCCAACAGCGTTTCGCCTGGGCCGGGAACGTGATCGACGATGTACGCGATCGCTTCGCGAACGGATACGAACTAAACCTCTGGGCGCACGAAAACCTGCAGCCCTCTTGCAACAGGAATATTCTGGCACACCGCCACGGCATCGCGCCTTACATCTTCATCTATGACTACGTCGTGGCGCACAACCTCTTCCTGTTCCATGCCTCGCACAACATGAAGGATCGCAAGGAGGGCGAGCTGCTCGACGCGATCTACCAGGCGATGGATCGCCCCTGTCATCTGATGGGCTGGTTCGACGACCGCAGTGTGGAATGCGAATATGTCGCCCGACCGGCGCGCAATGGTTGCGTTATCACCTGCAGCGGAGCACCGAACCTGAGCCTGCACACGGGCATCGAAGCGTCCCCCGTATTCCCCACGCGCGAACTGACGCCGGAGCAATGCGCAGTCGAGGACAAGGTCTATGTTCACTTCCTCTACACCGATGGAGATGCACTATGGTGCCTGAACGACTTCTTCTCCGGTGCCTACAACGAACCCGGACGTGGTGAAGCGCCGCTCGGCTGGGAGATGCAACCCATTCACGCCCATCTTGCGCCCGGCATCCTGCAGTACTACATCGACACGATGACGGAGCAGGACTATGCGGTCGCGTCCGTCTCCGGTGCAGCCTACACCTACCCCAATCTGCATCCCGATCAGGACAGCTACCTGCGCTACAGCGAGGCATACATGCGGCTGACGGGACTGGCGTACCTTTTCGCCGGGTTAAGCGATCCCTACCGTGCGCTCTACTGGCTGGATTCCGAGAAACAGCTAGAGGATACCGTCCAGCGCTACCGGGCGCAGGTGCCCAGCGCAAAAGGAATCCTACACAGCTACGGTGGCGGCGGGTTATCCCGCACGCATGCGGTCGAGAAGGGCCAAACGCCCTTCGTCTGCTGCACGGCCCACATCTCGAAGAAGCAGGACTTCAAGCTGGAAATCGACAAACTCATCGCAGCTGTCGATCACCGACCGCTTTTTCTGAGCATTCACACCGGCGACAACACGCCGCCCGCAATGGTGCGCGACGCCTGCCGCGCTCTGGAAATCGACGGTCATTCCTGCGTGCAGATCGACGAATGGTTCGCGAAACTCAAGGCGGCGATCGACTCCGGCATGATCGACGGCGAACTGTATCCCAACCACCTGGAACTCCAGCGAGACCACGCCACTGAACAACTACGGATTTATCGGGATGATCACCAGCAGCGGCTCACCAAGGCACTGAACCAGGCACTGCTGCCTGACGCCGAACTCGCCACGCTGCCACCGAAAGAGTTTGTGCGCGTGCGCCGTGAAACCCAGCCTCTTAACGAAGACGAACGCACGGTCACCACACTCGAGGACGACCTGGCCTTCTCCGTACTGCTGGCCGCGCAGACAATCGCCGGCATCTATGCCCCGCATCTTGGATCAGACAGCCAGGACCTGACCCTGCTCGCAGACTTCTTCGAAAAGAAGACGGATGAAATCGATGACGCGGGCGTGCTCACAGAATGCCTCAAGGCATGGATGGCGTGGGACGAGCGGGCCTTCACGACCGACGAGGCGCGGGCGTGGGCACGGCGTCTGCTCGACTTGTTGCCGCGGCTGGATGCGGCTCTAGATTCGTTGGCGGTAGCCTCGCGAGATGAGAGCGCCAACCTGATTCAATCTGAACTTGAGTCCTGACCAATCTTGGCTACCATAACTGAGAGGTTGTACCACTTTCCGTGCCGGAGGAGGACCGAGAGGCCGCTGGTGAATCTGGTCAAATACAAACTACTGTTGCTCGGAGTCTCCATGGCGTTACTGACGCTCTACGCTCCGCTCGCACACACCGCGGCCTTCGTCTCAACCGGGGCGACCGACAACTGGGACGACGCGGCGGCATGGACCGCCGGTTCCGGTTTCCCGCAGGCCGGCGACAGCGTCACGATCACCAACAACCGGTTTCTCAACAACACCAACCAGGAATTCGGGACCTCGGCACAGGAGAGCATCTGGGCGGCAGCAGGATCGAACACGCATTTCCGTATGCAGGACGATTCGATTACGCATTCCGGCAACAGCATTTTTCGTATGGCCGCAAGCGGTGTCGCGTTTGGAGGGTTGTCGAACCCAAAAGGCTGGACCTTCATAAACAAGGCCGGCAGCACTTTTTCGCACGACACGGCGGGCGACTTCAGCATCACCTGCGGATTGAACCTCAGCGACCAGGGTGGATTCATCAATGAAGGCACATTCCGATTCACCACCGGCGGGGGCCGGTTGCAACTGGCACGCAGCGCATGGTTCAAAAATATCGGGACGCTGGTCAATCATTCGGGGGCGACGATCACGATCAACAACAGTGCGGCCGAATCGGCTACCTTCTCGAATGGAGCGGCGGCCGTCTTTGCTTCGATCGGCGACGGCAGCATTATCCAGTACTCGGCTGATAAACTCTATGTCGCCGGTACCTTTCGCGCGCTGACCAACGCCGAGATCAGACTGGACCCGTCCCAGACCGGCGGTGCCGTTCTCGCCTGCGACCCAAGCACCATCTTCCATGGCGATGTCGCGAGCACCGGTGTCGTACACATCACCGGTGATTGGGGGATCGACCTTGTGGGGGTAGCGACCGGCAACGTTGTCATCGCTCAGCAGGCCCTTTTCACTCTGCCCACCAGCGTGCCGAACCTCTCGATCAACATGGACGCCTCGGGGGCCAGCGGCGGAACAGGCGCGAATCCGACACCGGGCACTATTGTGTTGCGTGGAACCATTGGGGTCGGAACAAACACCATAACGCTTAATACGCCTGCCAGCATGGGTGATGGGACACTTAACATCAACTCGGCGGTGACACCCAAGAACGGCACCTTCGTCAATGCGACCGGAAATACGTTTACTCATTCTTCAGCTTCGACCTTCAACATCGTGTGTCAGACCGGTGGTCAGGGCGTCAAGTTTCGCAACGACGGAACCTACGTCTTCACGGTCGACGAGGGCGATCTCGATATCTCATCGGGCGCTGGAAACCAGTTCATCAATTCCGCGAGCGGCGTTGTTCGCTGCAACGTCGGCACGGGCAACACAGCCAGGATTACGGGTGGTGCCGGTGCGCCTTTCGACAACCAGGGCAGGGTGGAGGCCTTGAGCGGCGAGATGGATATTCAGGCTGCGGTGTCGGTCGTGCAGTTCGATAACGGCGCGCTAACGGGCGGCACCTGGGAAATCACCGACGAACTCGATATGAATCCCGCGGCAGCAGGTATTCACACGATCAGCGGAAGTGCCGTCGTGCGGTTGCGTGGCAGTAGTGCATCGTTCAATGAGTTGATGGGAAACCTGCTCACGAACGCCGGTACCTTCGGTACGCATTCGGGACATGTCTATAACGCCGGGGCCGACTTCGTGACACCCGGCGTGCTCGAATTCGGCCTGCGGGATGCCGACGCCAGCCAGACCGCGGTTTTCAGCGGCGTTTCCAACATTACGGCGGCCATCCTGACCGGTGGCAAGGTGGACGTGGTTGATCTCGGCCTGACCGAAGCCAACACGTTCACCCTGCTGAGTTTCGTCAGCAGTATCGGGGCACTTGCGATCGGCAACGTGCCGGACAATGATTTCGTCTATCAGCTCATCCAGAACACGAATAACGTGCAGATCAAGGTGACACCCCCACCCGAGGGCACAATATTCGTTTTCCAATAGGGGTAATCTCAAAATATCCGTAAATAGTATAATATTAGCATGACAAAATGTCAGACAAACGCTACATTCAAGTATCGTTATTAGTTCATACTGATCAATCTGAGAGGAACACAAATATGAGGTATTGCATCCCGCGCTCTTTTGCTGCGCTCACCGCTGTTTCCATCATCATCGCGGCGCCCTTCGCGCATGCCGCGACATTCACATCCGATGCCGCCAGCCCTGATTGGGATAACCCCACGGCATGGGACGTGGGCGTCAGTTTCCCGCAAGCCGGGGACAGCGTTGTCATCCAAGGTGCCCGCACGATCGACAGCATCCAGGAGTTCGGCGATTCCGGCGTCGATAGCGTCTGGTCGGCCGGAAACTTCGATGCGGATGCAGACACGCTGACGCATTCCGGCAACAGCACGCTGCATCTCACTGGCTCTGGTCTTCAATACGGACCGCTCTCCAACCCCAAGGGATGGGCGTTCTCCAACAAGGTCGGCAGCGTCTTTTCGCACGAAACATCTGGTGATTTCCGGATCACGTGTGGACTGTACAATAGTGACCAGGGCGGCTTCGTCAACGAAGGCACGTTCCAATTCACGACCGGCGGAGGCAAACTTCGCCTCGGCAGAAGCGCCAACTTCAAGAACCTCGGAACATTGGTCAACCATTCCGGCGCCACCGTCACGATCAATAACAGCGCCGCGGAATCAGCAACGTTCTCAAACGGTCCTTCCGCCATATTCTCGTCAATCGGCGACGGGAGCGTTATTCACTACATTGCCCAGCGTCTGGCACTCAATGGAACGTTTCGCGCACTTACGAATGCGTCGATCATACTGGATCCGACCACGACCGCCGGCGCGGTTCTTGCGTGCGATCCAAACACGGTCTTTCACGGCGATGCCGCGAGCACCGGTGTCGTACACATCTCCGGTGATTGGGGGATCGACCTTGTGGGGGTAGCTAGCGGCAACGTTGTCATCGCGCAAATGGCCCTTTTCACCCTGCCCGCCAGCGTGCCGAACATCACGATCAACATGGACGCCTCGGGGGCCAGCGGCGGGACAGGCGCGAATCCGACACCGGGCACTA
>CAJWTS010000081.1 GCA_913047795.1 uncultured Verrucomicrobiota bacterium
CGGCATCTTCGGCCGGCGGGCCCTTAACAATGCCCTTTTTCCGCAAATCCAGCTTGGGAGGAAGCTGTGAATCAGGAGTCTGTTCGTCGTTTGCCATTATCTTCTCAGTGCGGTGTCATGCTAGCAATCCCATCCGATCCCGTCAAGGTAGCCCCGGAACCACACGCTGATCAGGGCTCCGTTACTTCATTTTCTTTCTGATCGAGGGACGTATCAATTTTCTTAATCGACTCGTCGGTCTCCTTCTGAATGTCCTTCAGGCATTGATCGCGATCGTCCTCGGTGATCTTGCTGTCCTTTTGAAAGGTCTTGATCTGATCGTTGGCCTCACGCCGCACGTTGCGAATCGCCACGCGGGCCTCCTCAGCATGCCGGCAGGCAACCTTCACCATCTCCTGGCGACGTTCCTCGCTGAGCGGCGGAATAGGTACACGAACGACCTTTCCATCATTGATCGGCGTGACACCAAGGTTCGCCGCCAGAATCGCTTTTTCGATCTCGGGCAGTGCCGTGGGGTCGTAGGCCGATATGACGATCAAGCCCGGCTCGGGCGTCGAGATTCCCGCCAGCTCGCGAAGCCGCGTGGCGGTCCCGTAGTATTCAACGTTCACATTCTCCACGAGACTGGGCGAAGCTTTACCCGTCCGAATACCTGCGAACTGTTCCTGGAGGAAACCGAGGCATTTTGACATTTTATCGTCGGCTTCGAGAAAGACATCATCGATCGAATCCATTGTATCCTCCTGTTCAGCTACTCATCGGTTACGAGCGTTCCGACCGACTCGCCCCGCACGACGCGTTCGATATTTCCATCCGCGAAGAAGTCGAAAACAACGATCGGGATATGATTCTCCATGCAGAGCGAGAAGGCGGCGCCATCCATGACCTTGAGCTGCCTGCTCAAGGCGTCCAGATAGGTGAGTTGATCATATCGTTCGGCGTCCGGATGGGTCGCCGGATCAGCGGTGTAGATCCCGTCGACTTTCGTGCCCTTGAGAAGCACGTCGGCGCCAATTTCGCTGGCGCGCAACGCCGCCGCCGTATCGGTGCTGAAATACGGATTGCCTGTTCCCCCGGCGAAAATGACAACATTGCCGCTCTCCATGTGCGCGATGGCCCGGCGGCGGATGAAGGGTTCCGCAACTTCCTTGATTTCGATCGCGGTCTGCACGCGGGTCGGGATGCCGTCCTTCTCCATGCTGTCCTGCAGGGCCAGGCCGTTCATGATGGTGGCCAGCATGCCCATGTAGTCACCCGTGTTACGGTCGATTCCGCGCTCCTGACCACTGGTTCCGCGAAAAATGTTTCCGCCGCCGATCACGATTCCAATTTGCACACCCATGTCCAGCACCGCCTGAACCTGGCGCGAGATCCGGATCGTGATATCCGGGTCTATGCTCAGCCCTTTTTCACGGTTCTGCAGTGTCTCGCCGCTGAGTTTCAGCAGTATTCGTTTGTATTTGGATCCCATGTGACGATTTTTCCGCCGATGCAACGCCTGCGTTCAGTGCGCGGTACGATAGGGAATGCGTGCGGTTGTGTCAACAGAGGTATCGGACAAGCGTGGCCGCCCGGCGGTCCATGCACCCAAGACGCGCGAAGCACGCCAACGGTCCGTCATGCGTCGGGTGAGTAGGTGTGCTCAGGCGCCGGAAACGCACCGGATACGACATCGGCGACATAGGACTGCACCGCGTTCTGAATATCGACCGCGAGCGTTGCGTATTGTCGCGCAAACTTGGGTACGTGCCCCTCGGTCAGGCCGAGCAGGTCGCTGAGCACCAGGATCTGCGCGTCGCAGGCCGGTCCCGCACCGATTCCGATGGTGGGCACGCTGATCGATTCTGTAATCTTCTCGCCGAGCTGCGGCGGTACGCACTCCAGCACAACCGCGAAAGACCCCGCATCCGCGACCGCGCAGGCGTCGGCAATCAACTGGTCCGCCGATTCAGCGCTGCGGCCCTGCACACGATATCCGCCCATTTCCCGGATGCTCTGCGGCGTCAGACCAATATGCGAAAGGACTGGAATACCGTTATCCACGAGTGCGGCGATGGTGGGCACACGCACCTGCCCACCTTCAAGTTTGACGGCATCAACACCAGCCGCCTGGATAAATCGTCCCGCATTTTCCACAGCCCGCGACACGGACACCTGGAAACTCATATAGGGCATATCCGCCACAACCACGGCCTGCTCAACGCCGCGCACAACCGCCGCCGCGTGATGAAGCATGTGCTCCATCGTGACCGGCAGGCTGGACTCGAAGCCGAGGACGTTCGCCCCGAGAGAGTCTCCGACCAGGATGAGCGGGACGCCACTGCGATCAACCATTCTCGCCGTCGGGTAGTCGTACGCCGTCAGGCAGGCAAATCGTTGCTTACCTTTCAGCGCACGTATGCGCGGCACGGTCCATGTATCCGGGTTCATACTTCCAAAGGAACCACCATTGTGTCAGGCGGTAAAGACAAAAGCAGGTCCGCCACGGATTGCCGTTGACCGGGCAGGATCCGCCCCGGGCGGACCTCGGCCAATGGCACCAGTACAAATCGGCGCGTCTGCCAGCGCGGATGGGGCAGGGTCAAATCCGCGCTGCGGACGACCTTGTCACCCGCATAGATCAGGTCGATATCGATGGCACGTGGCGTGTTGGGCGCCTGGCCCGGCCTACGACCCAGCCCTCCCTCGATTGCCTGCACCTGCGCAAAGATATCCATCACCGCGCTCTCGGAGACGACGATTACCACCATGTTGAGAAAGAGGCGGTGACGATGCGCGGGCGGCACGTCAATCGGTTCCGTCTCGTAGACTGACGATTCCGCAACGACGTCGAGTTGGGGTATCTCCGCAATGCGCGCCACGGCCGATCGCAGGTTTTCCAGACGACCGCCCAGATTGGAGCCCAGGCTTAGACCGATTTCCACAGAACCCTCGTACGAATAGGTGCAGGTCCAACGTTGATCAGGCGAGCCCCAGTACGTCCTGCATGTCGTAGAATCCGGGCGCCCGGCCCGTCATCCATTGCGCAGCGTGCAAAGCTCCGTTCGCGAAGGCATCGCGCGACGATGCGCGATGCGTCAACTCGACACGCTCGCCCTCAGTAGCGAAGCTCACGATATGGTCGCCAACGGCATCCCCCGAGCGCAGGGCATGGATGCCTATCTGTCCTTCCGGCCGTGCACCGGTATCCCCCTCACGGCCATAGCAGACGACATCCTTCAGATTCTGATTTCGACCCGCCGCCAATTTCTCGCCCAATCGCAGGGCGGTGCCGCTCGGCGCGTCCTTCTTATGGCGGTGATGGATGTCGATGATCTCCGCGTCGTAGGCCGTGCCCAGCACGGACGCCGCTTTCTGCGTCATGGCAAACAGGAGATTGACGCCGAGGCTCATGTTGGGCGCCATCATGACCGCTACCTGCGTTGCGGCGTCGCGAACGCCGGCCTGCTCATCGTCCGTGAGGCCCGTGGTTCCGATGACGATGGGGCGGCCCAGGTCCACGGCAAGACGGGCGTGCTCCGCCACCGCCGTGTGGAAACTGAAATCGATCAGCACATCGGCCGCGACGCAGGCTTCCCGGGCCTCGGCCGTGATCGGGATCGCCAGTTCACCCGCCCCCGCGACCTGGCCGGCGTCCTGGCCGATACAGTCCTGCCCTTCGGCATCGACGGCGCCGATCAGTGCAAACGAATCGTCGCGCGCGATACACCTGACAATCGCCTGCCCCATCCGGCCGGCCGCTCCAAGCATGGCAATCTTGATCATGATGGAATCAACCCCAGTTCTCGCATGGTTTGAGCCAAACGGCTCCGGTCGACGTCCGAAAGTTCACACATCGGAAGCCGGTAGACCTCGCTGATCAAGCCCATCATGGCAAGCGCCGCTTTGACCGGGATGGGGTTTGTATCGATGAACAGATCGGTAAAAAGCGGATGCATCGCAGCATGCACGGCCCGCGCGTCGGCCCAATTCCCGGCGAGCGCATGATGCGTCAATTCCGTGAGCGGGCCGGGTACGACGTTAGACGCCACGCTGATGACGCCGACGGCACCTAAGACCATCATCGGCAGCGTCAGGGCATCATCGCCCGAGAGCACATCGAGATCCGTCTCACGCGTGAGAACGCTCACATTGTCCACATTACCGGTGGCCTCCTTGACCGCGACAATGGCCGGGTGCGACGCGAGTTTCAGGATCGTATCCATGGCGATCTCGCGCGAGGTGCGGCCCGGAATATTATAGAGCACGACCGGCAGGCCGATATCGGCGACCCTGGAGAAATGTCGAAAGAGGCCTTCCTGGCTGGGCTTGTTGTAGTACGGGGTCACCTGCAGCGTTCCGTCCGCTCCGGCTTCCGCGGCGTGACGGGTCAACATCTCCGCCTCGGCAGTCGAGTTCGCACCCGTCCCGGCAATAACTTTGATTCGACCGGCAGCGGCCGTGACACATTCGCTGGTGATCTGCTGATGTTCGTCGAAATCGACGGTCGGCGACTCTCCGGTGGTGCCGACGGGCACAATGCCATCGACCCCGCCGTCGACCTGATGGTTGATCAGGCGGCGCAACGCCGTTATATCCAGACGTCCGTCATCATCGAACGGCGTAACAAGTGCAGTATAAGTTCCGGTAAACATGGGTCTCGTGCTCTGATTGCGTGCGCCACGAACACACGCGTTCCAAGTCGCACACTAGCGACACGATGGCCGAATGGCAACGTGAACGTAGTAAAAAACACACCGGCCCCGATGAATCATCGGAGCCGGTGCAAATTTTGGGCGGGAGGCCGAAGAATTAGAACAAGGTATAGATGAACGGCGCCGAGGATTGGCCCGCGACAACCAGGAACATCAACAGCAGAAACATGAGCACGATCGGAATAATCCACCATGCCTTGTTCTGCCAGGCGAAGCCGAAGAATTCTCCGAGCAACCCCGCGAGGTGTTTGATAAATCTCATGACTGCGATCTCCCAGAAACCAGATACGGATCCCGATACCTGAAGACTCAGTCTATCGCACGCGACCGGATCAGATCCAGCAAAAACTTGGATGGGCCGGGAGCGGGGACTAATCGAGCACGTAGTCTTCGCGCCAATCCGCCTTTTCAGCCCATTCGGGCTGTACCTTCTTATCTAGAACGTAAGAGCCCAGGACCAGGTAATCCATTTCCGTGCGCATGAAGCAGCGATAGGCATCTTCCGGCGTACAGACGATCGGTTCGCCGCGCACGTTAAAGGAGGTATTGATGATAATCCCGTAAGACGTGCGATCGTCGAACGCTTTGATCAGGTCGTAGAAACGCGGATTGGTGTCAGGCGATACGGATTGGACCCGGGCCGAGTAGTCGACGTGCGTGATGGCCGGCACATCGGAGCGGGCCTGGTTGATTCGCGTGCGGATATCCTGCGCCTGGTCCAAGTCCAGGCAACGATCTTCGCGAACCGGGGCGACCAGCAGCATGTAGGGCGACGGCCGGTCCAGATCGAAATAGTCCCCGACCTTCTCCTCCAGACAGGACGGCGCGAAGGGGCGGAAGGACTCACGATACTTGATCTTGAGATTCATGATCGATTGCATCTTCTCCGAACGAGCGTCGCCGATGATGGAACGGTTGCCCAGAGATCGCGGACCGAATTCCATACGACCCAGCACTAGGCCCAGCACGTTTTCTTCATCGATCAGGCGGGCCAACTCCTGTGCCCAATCCTCGCCCTCCAGCTTGCGGGCCGGATAGTTGTTCTGTTCCAGGTAGGCGCCGACCTCCTCATCGGAGAATTCCGGGCCAAGATACGACCCTTTCATCTGGTCGCGTTTGCCATCCGCCTGGCGCTCGTTTTTCTGGGCCATGTGCCAGACCATCAGGGCCGCGCCAAGCGAACCGCCCGCGTCCCCGGCCGCCGGCTGAATCCAGATATCTTCAAAGGGCCCCTCTTTCAGCAACCGTCCGTTGGCGACGCAGTTGAGCGCGACGCCGCCGGCCAGGCAGAGATACTTTTCGCCAGTGATCTCATGCGCGTAGCGGGCCATCTTGAGCACGATCTCTTCCGTCACGACCTGGATCGAACGCGCGATATCCATCTCACGCTCGGTGATATCGCTCTCGGCCGAGCGGGCCGGGCCGCCGAAAAGATCGGCGAACTTATCATTCGTCATGCGCAGCCCATCGAGATAACCGAAATACGATTGGTTCAAACGAAAGGACCCGTCATCACGAACGTCGAGCAGGTTGTCGTAAATGAGATCCACGTACTTGGGCTGTCCGTAGGGCGCCAGGCCCATGAGTTTGTATTCGCCCGAATTAACCCGAAATCCGGTGAAATAGGTAAAAGCCGAGTACAGGAGCCCGAGGGAATGCGGAAATCGAATATCTTTCAGAATCTCAAGCTGGTTGCCCCTTCCGTGACCGATCGTACTGGTCGCCCATTCCCCCACCCCGTCCAGGGTCAGGACCGCGGCACTCTGGTAGGGTGACGGATAGAACGCGCTGGCCGCATGCGATTCGTGATGTTCCGGGAAATACACGTCGCCCGGCATCTTGATATCGCAGCGTTCCAACGCCTTTTCGATCTCGAGCGGAATCCAGAGCTTCTGCTTCATCCAGAGCGGCACTGCCATCATGAACGACCGGAGACCGCGTGGCGCAACACCGAAGTATGTTTCCAATATCCGGGCGAACTTGGTGACGGGCTTGTCGTAGAACGCGACGGCATCCAGTTCGTCGGCCGCGATGCCGGCTTCCGCCATGCAATAGCGAATCGCGTTGATCGGAAAATCGAAGTCTTGCTTCTTGCGTGTAAATCGCTCTTCCTGCGCGGCGGCAACAATCTCACCATCGCGCACCAAGGCGGCGGCGGAGTCGTGGTAAAAGGCGCTAATACCGAGAATATTCATCGAAGCTAGTACTGCCGCTTATAGTAGTCGTCACGGGTAATCGGCTGACGATCAATCCAGTACGTCGCGTCGTCAGTAGGGCACGCGCGATGCAAAGGGTCCTTGCCCCGGATCAACTGGCTCAAACGCCCGATCGTAAAGCAGATGTAGAAGAAAGGCAGGAGCAGGATCCACGTCAGTCCGCTACCGACCATGACGCCGAGAAACTGTCCAAACTGCTCGATGCGGCGGTAGGCGGCCGGGATGAAGAGTCCACAGACGAGTGATACGGTTGCGAACACGAGCACGATCTTGACGATGAGCATATGCTCGAAGTGATAAAGGATCGCGACGATCACGAGCATGACGGCGACCTGGATCAGCGCGGGACGCACGGTGCCGGCTTCGCGGGGAGCCTCCGTCACCTGGCCGGCTGCACGCCATGCCCATGTCGCTGCGGCGACACGCCGCAGCCGATCAGCATTATCCGAATCGCCTGTCATCTTGTCTTGAAGTTCCCCCATTGATACTCTCGCTGCATGAGAGCGCGGAAATCTATCGCACACCCCTGGATATTGCAAGTCTCGACCGACGTGTTCGCGATCGTGTGCGCCTATATCAGCATGTACCACGTGCGCTTCTCAACCGAATGGGGTCAGATCATCTTTACTTCGGTCAACCGCCTGCTCGGAATCCCGCGCAGTGGCGATCTGGGCGCGAGCCTTGAGATTTTCTACGTCGAAAACGCCCCGCGCCTCGTGCTCTTCTTGTGCCTGACCATCTGCTTCCTATACGCGCTCCTCGAGCTCTACGCCGGACGGCGCTTCATTCGGAGACGACCCGTGGGGGCCAACATATTCGTCGCGAATGCGGGCGCACTGCTCATGTACTACGCCTACTGGTATCTGACCCGTAACGACTTTCACCCGCGGAGCCTTTTCGTCAGCCTGCTCATGATCAATGTCTTCTACAGCGTCGCACTACGCGCTCTGCTCGACGTCGTGCTGCGCTGGTTGCACCGATTCGGGATCGGCGAGGTGCGAACGGTGTTGATCGGCAGCGGCCAACATGCCGAATTCCTGGAACGCGTGATTGATCGACGGCAGCCACACGGCATTCGCGTGATACACCGCGTTGAGCGTGAAGACGACGAATCCATTGCGACGCTGCTGACCCGTATTGACGGCATCCTGGCCGATGTCCGCCCCGAACTGGTTGTCTACGTCGATGCCGCGACGCCGCTGAACGAGGTCATGCAGATCGTGGAGATCGCCGGAAGGCACCATGCGGCCGCGAAAATTCTCGCGCGCGGGCTTGATGTTATCGTTTACCAGTCGCGCATCCCGACGGATATGATACTCGGAGCGCCCCTGCTGCACTTCGAGGCACCGGCGCGTGTCCTCGTCCACGAGACGCTCAAGCGGATGTACTCAACCACGGCGGCGTTTCTCGCGCTTCTCGTTCAGTTGCCGATCATTGGCGTGATCGCGCTCGCCATCCGCCTGACGAGTCCGGGACCCGCGATGTTCATCCAGGATCGCATCGGGCGCCGTGGTAAGATGTTCAACATGTACAAGTTCCGAACCATGACGGACCACGCGTCCGAGCTACAGGCCGAAATGGACGAGAAGAATGAGTCGGGCGCCGGGCTCTTCAAGATCCAGGACGACCCGCGCATCACCTGGCTGGGCAAACTTCTGCGGCGTTACAGCATCGACGAGTTACCCCAGTTGATTAACGTGATTCGCGGCGATATGGCGTTGGTCGGCCCGCGCCCCCTGTTTCCCCGCGACGAAGACGACTGGATGTCCGGCTGGCACGCGGCGCGCCAGGCCGGCTTCCCAGGCATCACCGGGTTATGGCAGGTCTCCGGGCGAAGCGACATCAACTTCGAGAACATGTGTGTTCTGGATATCTACTATCTGCGTAACCAGAGCTGGATCCTCGACCTTAAGATCATCGCGCGCACCTTCGGCGTCGTGTTCTACGCCCGCGGCGCATATTGAGCCTCGCGTGGATCGACGGCCGCGAGAAATTCAGGCCAGGATCAGGCGTTCAACGGATCGGCACACTTCCCGCGAGCCCGGGATAGACGTCACCAATGAAGGCGGCGAGCATTTCGACAACGGCGTGACGGTCGGCGTGTACATCAGCGAGCAGTCCCACGTACGCCCAACGACGCGTGATTCGATGCACAATCGCGTCGTAGGTTACCCACCCCAGTCGCCCGATATGGGACGGCGTCTCGCGGCCCTGCGACACGTACCAGAACGCATAGATCCGCTTTTCCAACACCGCGCCGGCTGCGGAATCACGCGCCCGTTCGAGATCCAGCAGCGCAAGCTTCAAAGGCCCGCGGTTCGCGAAGGGAACCGCAAGGACCTCGCGTCCAACCAGCTTGTAGCCCTGCGCCTTCAGGCACCACTCCGGCGGATGGATGCTTGTTCGGTCGATCCCCGACAGCGCGATGGATAGGGCGATCGTGCGTCCCCGGGCATCTTCGTACACCTTGCGCGCGATCTCGG
>CAJWTS010000082.1 GCA_913047795.1 uncultured Verrucomicrobiota bacterium
TCCGCCACTACTTTTCCATCGAATCGATTCCAATTGGTTAACACAGAGAGCCTCGTCCAGCCAGGACATGGAGAAGGACGAGGACGATGCGGCGCTTTCGGCCGCGAAGCACACGCTGGCCGCCGAAGAGGCGAAGATCGCACGGCAGGAATTGAAGGTGGGTGAGAACCAGAAGGAGATGGAGGATCCGCGCGCGCGGCCGTATGCGATGGAGGTTTTCGCCGGCGCGGTTGGGGGTAAAGCTTATCGTCCAGATCAGATCGACGATCTCGTGAACCAGTTGCAATTAGCGAAACATTCGTTTTCGCAGAGCTACGCCATCGCAATCTGGAATTTGCCCGCGATCATGATCGCGTTGATCATAATCGTGTGCCTCGACTGCTATATAAGGAAGAGGAGGGGATTGGTATGATGATTTTGCGCCGTGAGGCAATCCTCGGGTCGCTGCGGTCCCTTGAATGCCTTTCGCCTGCGTATTCGCAAGGCATCATCTGATTAACCTAATGGCCACCCAAACCACAGATCTCCGCTCCGGTCTTTCACGGCTGACGAAGGTGCTGCGGCGATTTGGACAGTTTCGCAAACGCTGGATTGTGCTGGATGCGCTTGCGCTGTTCGTGCTTGTTGCGCCCGGCTCGCTGCTTATCTGGTTCTTGCTGGACTGGGGTATCGGCTTACCCGCCTGGCCGCTGTTTCTTCTGTTCGTAGCGGTATGCGGCACCGCGATCTGGGGGGCCGTGCGTTGGTTGGTGAAGCCGCAGTTGCACCGCATCAATGTGGAACGCGAGGCGGTCGTTATCGAGCAGCTTCACGGCGATATCGACAACCGTTTGATCGGATCGTTCCAACTCGGTCACGCGGTGGATGATGCTGGCGAAGAATCCAATCGCCTGGGCTACTCGACCGCGCTGGTCGATGAGTTGATGAAGCAGACGGCGGCCGGCCTTGATGAACTCAAACCCCGTCAACTGGTTGATCTGAAGATTGCAAAGCGCCGGGTCGGATTGGCCGCGGTGGTGGGCGCGCTTATACTTGCGGCGGTGATCTTTGTGCCCGATGCGATCATGGAACGCTATCGCCGGCTGATCGATGCGTACGCGGTGGTCATTGAAACGATCTTCCCGGTCACGCTCGAGGTCATGCCCGGCGACGTCGCGATTGTGCGCGGCACGCCGATCGACCTCAAGGTCCATGTTGACGGCGCGCGACGGAAAGCGGCCCAATTAATCCGGACGGACATTGAGACCGGGGAGGCGACGACGAACGCCCTCGAATTGTCCCAGCGTCGCGCGGAAATGGCCATCACCGATCCGCAGGCGGATTTCCGTTATCGTTTTGTGTACGGCGGACGTTCTTCCGATCCCCACGTGGTGAGCGTGGCGGACCGACCGGAGGTCAAGGCGATCAACTACGAAATGACGCCGCCGGAGTATACGGGTCAGCCCATGCGCATGATGACCGGCCGGATCGGGGCGCTGAAGGCGCTACCGGGTACCGCCGTGCTCGTGAGTTTTGCGGCCAATACGGGGTTGCATCCGGATATGTGTTTCGTTGAGTGGATGAACGGAGACAAACAGCGGATTGACATCAGCGGACGATTTGGCAGCTTTTCGTTCAACGTGGCGAAACCCGATCGAGTAAGCGTCTATCTGACGGGGCACTACGGCGAAGGCTTCGAAATGGAACATCCGCTGGTGTTCCAGATCTCTCCGCAGAAGGACGAACGGCCGGACGTGCAACTGCTGACGAAGGCGGAGGGGAAGACCGTCAGTGACGCCAAGGCCAATGGCCTGTTCCTGAAGTGGTTCGCTCGCGACGATTATGGCATCCAGAAGGTCGGGTACGAGTACACCGCAGAGACGATCGTCGAGGTTCTCGAACGTGGGAAGCGCACGGGAGGCGATGAGCGCGAGTACGACCCACCTCGTGATCGCGTCAAGGGTGGTTTCCGCGGCGTCTTTGCGAACATGAACCCGCGTCTCGGGCCGGGCGACAGGGTCACGATCCATGTCTACGCCATCGACAACAACACGGAGACCGGGCCTGGTCGCTCGGAGTCGGAAGAACTGGAAATGATCATCGTGGGTCGCGACTTCGGTGCTTTCGCGAGGGGTATGATTGGGGATTTTGGGTTTTCCGATGAACGCAAGAGCATGTTGGAATTCATGGAATCCGAGCGCGTTCCGCGCGAAACGGACCTTTTGCAGCCAACCCAACGCCGCATCCGCACGGAGAAAGTCTTCGAAATTAGCCGTATTTCGATGGAAGGCGGCGCGGCGGAGGATAGCGAGGCGGTGGGAATGGGCAGTGCGGCGGCTGATTACTTCAAGCTTTTGACCGTCAACATGGAACAGCTGGAGGACGAATGATGAATTCCGAATTCACGCTGCAGATTCCGATAGCTGGCTTCCGTGCGATCATCCTGACGTGGATAGGTGCGGCCTGTTTCGGTATGCAGGCTCAGGCGGTTGGCACCCTCTCATCCGCGACACCGTCGACGGTGGAGTTGCTGGACGAGATCGTAACGCGCGCGGATTCGGGGGAGTGGACGGGGAAGCTCATTCACGCGGCCAGTAGACGGGGCATGGAGGCCGCCCGCGAGGCGGCATTGCGCTTTGACCCGACGAGCCGCCCGCGTAGCCTCAAATTGGTAGAGATTATTGCCAACGTGGGGCGCTGTCGTCGACTACCTGCCGAGGTGTTGCGACTGTACGATCCCGTGGCCTTCGAGTTCTTTTATGGTGACCTCGCAAAACGCCGCCAGGCCGAATCCTTTGCTCCGATCCTGGCTTGGGAACAGTGGTCGGAGTTGGTTCCGGAGGCCATGGTGCGCGCAGCGCCGTTGCTCGCCTCCGACTGGTTGACCAGGCAGGCCACGGCGGAGAAGCCGCGGCAGGCGGACGTCGCCGCGCTACTGACTGCCTGGTCACGCTGGATCAGCATGCGCGACGAACGGTTCGCGCTCGACCCGTTGTTGCACGGAGCTTTGAAGGCGCTGCTGGGTCGGGGGGAGTTGATGCAGGGCGGGCAGTCGACCATCGCGTTTTTGGGTTGCGTCGGGCATGCCGGCCTGGAAGAGGCCATTCCGGTGCTCGCGCGGGAACTCGCAGGGCGGAGCGCCGATGTGCGTTCGGCCGCCTACCTGGCGCTGGGGCACATGGCGACGCCGGCAGCGTTGGCGGTAATCGTTCATCACGCCCGGGGCGAGAAGGATGCTGCGGTCGCCCGCGATATCGCGGTGGCGTTGCAGGAGTATCCGGCCAGCGAGGAGGCTGGTGTGCTGGCGCTCGAGATGTTCGGACGCTGGGAGGATCCGGCGGTACGGAGGGATCTCCTGCTTAGCTTGCAGGAGACCGTATGGCCCCAGCGCAGCAAGATGATTCTTGCCGCGACACGATCGCCGGCAGACGGCGTGCTCGGCGTAGCATTGGATGCCGTGCGTTCAGGCTTGGACGATGAGACCCGGTCGGCGCTTTTGAAATACAGTACGGAAGATCCATGGCCCATGCTGGTCGATGCTTTTGGTGAGTTGGGAGACGAAGCGGCTGTTGAGCCGTTGTTGCGCTGGTTGGTGTCCGAGCGGAACGAGGCCATTCGCATTAAGATTATCGTAGCCCTCGAGAAGATCGGTGGCGAGGCGGCGGCTGACGCGATTGCCGGGCTCGTGAAAACCGAGAGCGATGCGGATGTGGTGCTGCATGTTCTTCGTGCGGCCGCGCGACTGGAGGTCGAATCATCCGTGCCGACGATTGTTGCTCTGACATTCGACCACACGGCGCCGCCCGACATTCGTGCCGAGGCGATCTGGGCGCTAGGGAGCCTGGCGACCCACGATGGGCGCGTGGCTCTCGACCGACTTTCGGAAAATCCGGGACTGTTGTTTGAAGCACCGGATGACGCCGAGCCAGAGGACCTCGAGATGGCCCGCCTCTACGTGGAGCTGGCCCGGCACAAGCTGGGCGCCGATGATGCCGTGGCTGCGCTCGAGAAACTCTATCAGGATGCGACTCCCGCGAATCGGTTGATCGTGCTCGTCGCTTTCGGCTATCTCGGGGCGCGGCATCCGCTGATCGCCTCGGCGATGGAATCAGAGGATTTTCCGGTCGTGCTGGGGGCCGTCAGGTCGGCGTATGAACTGGGTGGTTATCACGACGAACTGTTGGCCATGCGCCGGGAGCCGTTTGTAGACGCGTTGCTCGCGACGGGTCTTCAGGATGTCGCGACGCTGAGTTACTATCTCGAGCGCGGAATGGCGAGGGGGAGACAATGATGCGTTCGCGCCTGGGAATTTTTGTGGTGTTTGTTTTGCCTGCCGTTGTGCTGGCGCACGAATCACCGATCGATCATATCAACCGAACGTTGACCTTCGATGTGCAGGCGAAACACCTCAGGCTGGGGTACCGTATGAATCTCACGCCTCGCGTGGCGATCCTGCAGTTACGCAAGATGGACAGGAATCGTGACGGAAACATCTCGGACAATGAACAGTCGGGGTATTTCGAGGCTTTTGCCCGCCGCCTGTCGTCCGAGCTGGTCTTCGAGATGAATGAGAAGCGATTGCCCGTGAGGGTGACCGATGACGTGAAGCTGTATCCGGACTTGAGCAACGAGTATCATTTCTCCGTTTCGCTCGGCTGTTTGATGACAGGTAGGCACGTGATCCGGTTTCGCGATGAATTTTCGCGCCGGTATCCCGGAAGCGTGCGATTGGCCGCCGCCGCGCCGCGCGCGGGTGACTCGGTCGTGGAGATCAGGAAAGACGTGCGGCGGTCGCAGAGACATCTTGATATGATTGAAGTGGATCTGGAGATTACCGTCCTGGAGAACTAACGCATGCGAGTGAAACTACTGGTTGGTGTATTGTTGGCGGCGTTCACGGTTCCGGCCCATGCGCAATCGTGGGCGGACCGCGCCATGAAGTTGTCCAGCCTGGAGCTCTCGGCCGACGAGATTGGCGCGCTGAAGGTTGATGGGTATCGCGATAAGCGCAACAAAATCACGCTGCGCCGGATTGATCCGGAAGATGGCGGTGTGGACTGGGATACGGACCCGACGGCGATCCCCTTTATGCTGTATCAGATCAACAAGCGAACGGACCTTCCGATCTATGTCAATAACGATGGCCTCGATCTTTCAACGGACGATCTGTTCGAGCATCTCGTGGTCTATCTCACGTCGCATCATGCCTGGTCGTTGAATGAGAAAGAGACGGAGAATTTAGGCAAGTGGCTGAAGCGCGGCGGCACGATGCTGCTCGACGACTGTTACAACAAGGGCAGCCCGTTTACCGACAGCGTACAGCCCGAGGTGGGCAAGATGATTCCCGGCGCCCATCCGGTGATCCTGATGGAGACCGATAAGAAGCTCTCGGATGTATTCTCGATGGTCTACAAGACTCCCTGGCCGGGCGAATCGCTCAAGTATATGCGGCCCTGGCAATATTTCATGCTGGATGATCGTCCGGCGGTCTTTTTTACCCCCAACGACGACGGTTGCGGCTGGGAAGTTTCAACGCCTCCAACCGCCTCGAACCCGGTTGGGGAGGGGATCGGTCACGGGGGGGACAATCGCAAGCGCGAATTGTTCTATCAATGGATCTCGAATTGGATGATGTATGTGTATTCCCATTAGGAAAAGTGGCCGTGTGGGTGGCGCGGGTTGTCGAGGGCCCGGGATGGGGTGAATGAAGTTGAAGGCTGGAAATTTAGGAATTGGATGAGTTTGATATGCGACTTCGAATTGAGAGTTTGAAAGCAGGGCGACGCGAAAGACGCCGTGCCCGCGCAGCGGGATTGTGTTTCCGTACCTGTGCGGCGCGTGGCAACCGAATGCCGGTATTCCCGTTTCAGGCTTCGAGCTTCAAGCGTTCGGTTGCCAGGTTCGAGCGCTTCGCCCGAGTAGCCTTGCTGCTGCTTTTTGTCGCGACGGCCGCACCCGCGTTGGCGGCTCTTCCCGTCGAATTTCGCCTGGTGCCGTACGATGATATGGACGGTGACATCGATGCGCGCGTGGCCGCGGCAAGGGCGGAGTATATGCTTTACCCCTACACGCTGACCGAGGCTCAGCGTGAGCGCTACGTTCCGCCGTACGATTGTTGGGCGCGCAACATCCGCCTGGATAACGAGCCGCTTTTCGAGATCTATTACAAGGGCCAGTATGTGGCGCGGCGATCGGTGGCCCGGCGCGACAGCCTGAAGGCGGGCGAACACAAGATCTGGCCCGGCAACCATGTCTTCAGCGTGGATAAGGATGGCATGCTGAAATCCGACAGCAGCGAGTTGATCATCGCGGTCGAGACCGTCGAGGACGAGAAGAGCGGCGAAAAGGTCGAGCGCCAGGTCGTTCGGCTCAAGGCTTACCCGGTCATGGTCCGCGCCGTGAACGTTGATCCGCGCGCGCCGCCGCCGTTGGAATTGTATTACGATATACCGTTGCCGGATCTCGTGTTGCGCGACGCCACCTTCCAGGCGGCGGGCGATGTGCGTGAGTTGCAGCCGAGCCCGGTCCGTGCCCTCTGGGTGCAGTGCTGGCTGCCGGCGAATGCGGTTGGTGACGGTTACACGCTCTACCCGTTGCGCCATACCTTTCACCTGACGCCCGACGGCGTGACGCCGGGCCCAGGCTACGGTGCCCCGGGTTGGCGCCACGAGGGCTTCAAGGTGATTATCCCCGTGACCCGCATCCTCGTCCAGGGGCCGCCCGCCAGCCAGCTTAAGATCGAGGAGATGCAGTTCATCAAGTTCACGGAACATACCGGCGAAGATTACGCGAACCTGTACGTTCGGGACGAACCGTACATCTTGCGCGTGTCTCCGGTCGGCCCGGTGCTCAGGCTCGCCGGCGACCTGACGGATTTGCCTAACAAGGTGATCCAGGTGGGTTGGTCGGGGCCGGAGCAGCTTGAACAGCGTTGCATGCTGATCGAGTCGGAGGCGCGTCACCTGACGCCGGACCGGACCTTCCGCGCGCGAATTCGCGCGATCGATTCTCTGCCGGCCAACAAGGCCGCTGCCGCGGCGTCCAATGCGGTGACCACGGTTGCCGAGAAGGCTTCGGCGATGAAGTCTGCTGAGACAAAGATGCAGCAGACGCAGAAGCGGATCGCGGACGCGGAGAAGAAGATTGAGGCCGCGCGCGCGCCCTACGATAACGCGGTCAAGAAGCGGGATGCATTGAGGAAGCAGATCGTAGATCTGAAGGCAAACGAGGCGCGGGCGGGCGCAATGAAGCAGACCGTGGCGACGGCCGCGGCGAACCTGGCAAAGATGGAAGAGGCACTCAAGGCCGCGCGGGCGAAGGTCACGACGGCCACGGCGGCCCGGGCTGAGGCGAACAGGAAGGCCGCGGCCAGTCAGGGCCAGGTTGACGCCGCGACGAAACAACTTACTGATGCGCGCGAACGTGAGAAGGCACTCAAGGCCGCATCGACGAAGGCGGAAGCGGGCCTGAAGGCCGAGAACGAGAAGAAGCAGAAGAACCAGGCCGCGATCGACGCCGCGGCCGCCCGCGTGGACGACTTTGGGAACAAGCTGACGACCGTGCAGGCCGAGATCAATCGCATGATCCGGTCGACCGACGCCGCCACGGCCCAGGGCCTGGCTGAGCAGAAGGCGATTAAGACGGCGGAGCAGGTACTCGCGACGGCAAAGAAGGAAGCGGCTACTGCGGCAGCCAATGCGGAGCGCGCCGACAAGGAACACGTTCGACGTCAGGGCGAGTCAGACGCAATGAAGATTGCTCAGATTCCGGCCGAGCTCGCGAAAGCGGAGGCTGCTATGAAGGCGCAGGCGAAGGCCGAGACCGACGCGCAGGCCGCGGTAGCGGGCCCCGTGAAAAAGGCACAGGCGGTCTTCGGTAAATTAAAGCCCGCGCTCGCAACCGCGACCGAGGAACACAAGCAGGCGCTGAAGGCGCATGCCGCCGCTGAGAAGATGCGTGGCCGCGAATTGGGCGTAGCGAAGAGGGCGCAGGAAGAGAACCCGCTGGGTGAAGTGCAGTTGTATGCGCGGCTTCGTTTGCGCGGATCGCCGCATTGGGTGTCGCTCGCGGTCAAGCAGGTCGGCGGGGGTTTCATGGATGTTAGTCTGCCGGCCACCACTGTACCCGGTGTGTATCGACTGCGCCTTGGAGTCACGCCGTCGGATCCGACCGAGAGCGCCATGTTCGGGGACCAGTGGGTGACCGTTGCCGGTGACGGTGGACCGGGTATTGGCCTGTTCTCGCGTCGCGGGCGCGACAGTTTTTACCGGGGCGAGGCCGTGCGCCTGGCGGTGGCTGTTTTGGATAGCAAGGATCCTGTGCCGGTGGGCACGAAAATATCGGTGACGCTGGAGGATCGCTGGGGAGGCTCGGTCATGCTGCTGGATGAGGAGATAAGCGAGGCGATTGTCGAGCGGCGCACGTACCTGGTCAAGCTTGACGAGGAGATCACCCGGTCGCTGGCACCGGGAGAGTACCATGCCATACCGCGGATTGGTGACGTGCGCGGGCCCGTATTCAAACTCACGCTCGTGGACCCCGAACCGGAGACGCATTTTCTCAATCTCTTGATCGGGAAGTACAACAATTACAATGGCGCATACTCGTCCGTGATCATGGGCTTGAACGCGATCGGTGCGCGTTCGCGTAACCTGGGCCTTTTCCCCATGCGTTCCACGATGTCTGCGGACGAGGTGGCGCAGTCAATTGCGGACTCCGGGTATAACGCGTTCATGGGGATGGACTACGGCATGAACCGTGTGTGGTTCCCGGATAGCGAGGTGATCACGCAGCTTGTGCGCGAACGCCCGGAACTCGGCCCCTGGGAGGCCTTCGTGCCGGGCAGCGGGCGTGATCAGTTCTTCAACGCGTTGCTTAAGCGTCGGGTCGACTTCTACGAAAACCTTTTTACGCAGCACGATACCATGATGCCGCGCGGTGAGATGTTTATGCAGGCCTGCGAGCGCTTCACGACCATGGAGGCTGCCTCGATGCGCCACCATCCGGTCTTCAAGGGTGTCTGTCTCTACGACGAATTCGCCCAGTCGCTGGACCACGATACGCCGGGGGTGGTGATGGCGCATTTCCACAAGGCAGACGAGGCGAACTACCGCAGAAAATACGCAAAGGAAAAATGGACGAGCAGCGACGCGTCGCGGGCGCTCGACCGTTTTACCGGCCGCTCCGCGGCCCAGCGCGATCGTAACAATCTGGTGACGCACATGACGTGGCCGGATCACCTGGCCGACCAGTGGCGCGAGTTCAGCGAACGAATGGCGAACGCGGTCAAGAGCGTCATGCCGGATGCGCGTAACTTCACCCTGGCGCGCATCGGCGTGCTGCCGGGCGATAATCTTGGCGACATAGCTGAGTGGGAGAAGGTCTTC
>CAJWTS010000083.1 GCA_913047795.1 uncultured Verrucomicrobiota bacterium
TACTACATTAGTATAAAATTTATTTTTCAACCCGCAGAAGAAGGAGCCCCAGTTGGAGAAGAAGGGGGGGCAAGATTAATGTTGAAGGAAGGTATTTGGGATGAAGATGCTGACATCAGTGCGGAAGATATGCTGGCAGCCAGCGTTGAAACGCGACGAGAATCGCCCAACTTGAGCTACTATGCCTTCACGGCAACGCCGAAGAGCAAGACGTTGGAGATATGCAATGGGGCTTCGATGTCCGCGAATCCGCCCTGCGGGTTGTCCTGCGTCTTCCGCAACGTCTTCTTCACCAGGTTAATTCCTTCGACAACCACACGATCCTTGTCGGGCAATACCTGCAAGACGCGACCGGTCTTGCCGCGATCGTTGCCGCTCACGACCATGACCGTGTCGTCACGCTTGATACGGGCCCCCATCAGATGACCTCCGGTGCCAGGGAGATGATCTTCATGCAATTCTTATCGCGCAATTCGCGCGCGACGGGGCCGAAAATACGTGTGCCGAGCGGGTTCAATTTCTCGTCGACGAGAACCACCGCGTTGCTGTCGAAACGGAGCGAGCTGCCATCGGAGCGGTGAATGGGATGCCGCGTACGGATGACCAGCGCGCGGCATACATCGCCTTTCTTGACCAGCGAACCGGGCTGGGCCTCTTTGATCGACGCGCGGATCACGTCCCCGACATGCGCATAGCGTTTGCGCTGCCCGAGCACGCGAAAACACTTCACGCGCTGCGCGCCCGTGTTATCCGCCACCACCAATGCTGTTTCTTCGTGAATCATCGTTACAACCCGTTCAGGAAACCGATTCCAGAATCTCCTGCAATCGCCAGCGCTTCATCTTGCTCATCGGCCGTGACTCGACAATGCAAACCCGGTCTCCGATTTTCGCTGCATTCTCTTCATCGTGAACATGAAATTTCTTCAGGCGCTTGATCACCTTGCTGTAAACGGGATGTCGCGTGCGACGTTGAACGCGCACAACAATTGTCTTGTCCGCGTTGGAACGGATGACGACACCTTCACGCGTCTTGCGCAGTCCTCTTGTCCCCTCGGTCTTAGTCTCACTCATTCAGCCTGCCCAGCTTTCGATTTCTCAGTTAAAACGGTCCGAATACGGGCCACGTCGCGACGCAACGTCCGTAGTCGCAACGGTTGCTCGATCTGGCCGGAGGCCTGCTGATGGCGCAGGTTGAACAACTCCTTCTGCATGTCCTCAAGCTGCTGATCAAGCTCGTCTGCCGTCACTTCTCTAAAACTTGCTGCCTTTGCCATCTCTATCCTCAATGCTCGTCTACTAGGTTCGGTGCACAAAACGCGTCGACACGGGCAACTTCGACGCCGCAAGTCGCAAGGACTCGCGTGCGACCTGAAGCGACACGCCGGCCACTTCGAACAACATCGTTCCCGGCCGCACCGTCGCCACCCAGAACTCGGGATCGCCCTTGCCCTTGCCCTGGCGCGTTTCGAGCGGCTTCTGGCTCACCGGCTTATCCGGAAAGATCCGAATCCATACTTTGCCTTTGCGCTTCATGTGGCGAGTCACGGCCACGCGGCAGGCTTCGATCTGGTCCGCGCGAACCCAGCCACGCCCCATGGACTTCAAGCCGTACTCGCCAAACGACAATCGGTTGCCGGACTGCGCAATCCCCTTGCGGCTCCCGCGCTGTTGTTTGCGGTGCTTAACTCTTTTCGGCATTAACGGCATTGTTCGATTCCCTAACGCTGGCTTTCTTCTTCGCGATCCTTACAAATCCAGACCTTGATGCCGATCAGGCCCGCGGTCGTGTGCGCCTCGGCAAATCCATACTCAATGTTGGCGCGCAATGTATGCAGCGGCGTCTTGCCCTCTTTGTACCATTCAACACGTGAAAGTTCGGACCCGCCCAGACGCCCGCTGGCACGTATCTTGATCCCGTCCACACCCAGGTCCATCGCGGCACGAATGGCCCGTTTCATGGCCCGGCGAAACGAAACGCGACGCCCGAGTTGAACGGCAACACTCTCCGCTACAAGCTGTGCATTCGTATCCGCCGTGCGAATTTCCTTAATCTCGATATAAATTTCTTTTCCGGTGAACTTGGTCAATTCGCCACGAATGCGCTCAATGTCCTGCCCCTTACGGCCGATCACGATCCCCGGCCGTGCGGTGCACACCGTGATGCGCACGCGATTCGCGTAGCGTTCGATCAGAATATCGGCCACGGCTGCATTCTCCAGTCGTGACCTGACTCTGCGTCGAATTTCGATGTCCTCCTTCAGGAGGTCCCCGAATTCCTGCTTCGATCCATACCAGCGTGATCGCCAGTCCTTCTCGACCGTCACTCTTAAACCAATGGGATTTGCCTTCTGACCCAAAACGTGAACCTCCTATAAAATGCCCACTAGGACTTGCCGTCCGAAAGAACCACCCGAATATGACTCGTACGCTTCGCGATCGGGCTCACCATTCCTCGCGCACGCGGCCAGTGTCTCCGAAACGTTGGCCCCTGATCCACGATCGCCTCTTTCACAAAAAGATCGTCCACGGAAAGATCCGCATTGGTCTGCGCGTTGGCAATTGCCGAACGCAACGTCTTGCCGATCAGATCACCGGCCTTGCGCTTGCTGAATTTCACCAGCCGCAACGCATCGCCAACCGGCAGACCACGCAGCGACTTTGCCAGGTCACGTGCCTTGGTCGGCGACATGCGCGAGTACTTTGTTGTGGCAGAAACTTCCATTCCGAATTTACCTATTTTTTGGTGGCGGCCTTATCCGTGTGCGCACCATGCGAACGGAACTTGCGCGTCGGCGAAAATTCACCCAGACGATGCCCCACCATGTTCTCTGTTACGAAGACCGAAATATGCTCGCGTCCATTATGAACCGCGAAGGTATGCCCCACGAACTCGGGCACGATCATCGATCGCCGCGACCAGGTCCGAATCGGCCGCTTGCTGCCCGCCATCGTCATTCGTTCGACCTTCTGCAGCAGTTTGGGCTCGACGTAAGGTCCCTTTTTGATTGATCGCGCCATGCTATTTCTTTCTTCGCTTCACTATAAATTTATTACTCGCCTTGCGACGCTTGCGCGTACGCCCACCCTTGGCCAACTGGCCCCAAGGCGACACAGGATGCCCGCCTCCGGAAGTGCGACCTTCACCACCACCCATCGGGTGATCCACCGGATTCATTGCGACGCCACGTACCGTCGGTCGAATCCCTTGCCACCGTTTCCGGCCCGCCTTGCCAAGATTGACCTTCGAATGATCCGAATTACCGACCTGCCCGATCGTTGCCATGCAATTCACGTGCAACATGCGGATCTCACCAGAGGGTAGCCGTACCTGGGCATATTCTCCCTCGCGCGACATCAATTGCGCACCCATACCCGCACCGCGCACCAGCTTGCCCCCGTTGCCCGGCGTCAGCTCGATGTTGTGTACCGTCACTCCCAGCGGAATAGCTGCCAACGGCAATGCGTTGCCAAGGGCCGGTTCCACCTCGGGACCGGCGACCAACATCGCACCCACGGCAACTCCCTGAGGCGCCAGAATATAACGCTTCTCGCCGTCAACATAGTGCAACAGCGCGAGGTTCGCCGAGCGATTCGGATCATACTCGAGAGCGGCTACCTTACCGGGAATTCCCAGTTTGTCGCGCCTGAAATCGATGTGCCGATATTTCCGCTTGTGGCCACCCCCGCGGTGACGCACCGTGATTCGCCCGGCGGAGTTACGGCCGCCCGTCGATTTCTTGGGTGAGACCAGGGCGCGCTCCGGCTTCTTATTGCTGAGATCGCTATAATCCAGCAAGACCGTAAAGCGCCGACTGGGCGTACGTGGTTTGAATTTTTTAAGGGGCATCGATCATTCCTCAACCGGATGGCACCGGTCTTCGCTCAAAAATTATCCCAGGGGTATCTCCTCGCCCTCATGAAGCGTTACGACGGCGCGCTTCCAGTCCGACCGTTTCCCGTAGTTCATCGATCGCTCGCGCTTTCGCTTCCCCGTGTAGTTCATCGTGTTAACACCTGATACCCGAACCTTGAAAAGCTCCTCGACGGCGCGCTTGATCTCGATCTTGTTCGCCACCGGCGCAACCCGGAACACATATTTGTTCTGCGCCATCAAGCCGGTTGCCTTCTCCGTTACCTGGATGCGCTCAATGACTTCGTAAATCGTGTTCATGACGACACCTCCACACCCTCCCCGGAAAGCCGGCCAGTCAAGATCTCCACTGCCGGTTGCGCCACGAGGATCTGCGCGTAGCGAACGATGTGATAAGGCGCCAGAGCCGCTGCCGTAATGACCTCGACGCGCGGAATATTGCGAGCGGCAAGAACCAGGTTGCTATCCATTTGGGCGACCACGATCAGGGCCGTACTCGTAACGTCGAGCGCCTTGAGCATTGCCACAACCGTCTTGGTCCTGGGCTCGTCCACCGTTAATTTCTCCACCACGCGAACCTGACCGTCGGCGATCTTGCCGCCCAGCGCCCGGCGTAACGCCAATCGCGCGGTCTTCTTGTTGACCTTCTTGGCGTATGACCGCGGACGCGGACCAAAGGCAACGGCACCACCGCGCCATATGGGTGACTGACGGTAACCGGCTCGGGCGCGACCCGTTCCCTTCTGGGCCCAGGGCTTCTTATTGCTTCCGGCAACTTCGCCCTTCGACTTGGTCGACGCCGTGCCACGCCGTTGAGCCGCCATGTATGCGACCACTGATTCGTGGAGCGCCTGCGTCCCCTTGCGCGTTTCCAGAAGCTCGTCGGCTATTTCGCATTCGCCCTGCGCCTTTCCGTCGGCACCCACTATCGAAAGCTTACTCATGACTCCTTCTTCTCCAAATCTTTGCCATCCTCCGCAGCCGGTGCTTCGGCCGCTTGCTCGGCCGGCTCAGCTTCCGTACTCGAGTCCTGAGCTTCAGCCGGCGCTGTCTCCACTTCGGCTTCAGTCGCTTCTTCCGTGGCGACGGGTTCATCGGCGGCTGGCGCTTCGGTTTCCGGCGCTTCGGTCTCCGCATCGGAAATCTGTCCGGCGCGAATCACGGCATCTTCCTCAATCTCGGGCGAAGGCTTTTTACGCGCCAATCGAATCTCTAAAATTTGGCCGTTAGCGCCGGGCGTCGCGCCGTGAACCAGGATCAGGTTCTCATCGCCATCCACTTGCACCACGCGCACATTCTGAGTCGTGACCTGAACGGCACCCATATGACCCGGCATGGCCTTGCCCTTGCTCACTCGCGCCGGATAGGCGCTGCAACCAATCGCGCCCGGACGACGTTTGGCATGGCCGCCGTGTGTCATGCGGCCGCCGGCCATGCGATGGCGCTTGACCGCACCCTGGAATCCCCGGCCCTTTGTCGTCCCACGAATATCAACAAATTCAGCGTTGGAAAAAAGTCGCGCCGTGAGCGTATCGCCCACGTTAAGGTCGGCCGCGTCATCCACCCGGAACTCCCGCACGTGCTGTTTGGGCGCGGTTCCGGCCTTCTCACAAATCGCTAGCCGGGCCTTCGTCATACGCTGCGGTTTCTGATCCTGAAAGCCGACCTGGACCGCGTCATAACCATCCGTGGCCTTCGTCTTCCGCTGCAAGACAACACAGGGCCCGGCCTCGATCACCGTAACGGGTACCTGTGTCCCGTCCTCGGCGAAGACGCGCGTCATCCCCAGTTTTCTTCCTAATAAGCCCTGCATCGGTTTCCTTAAAGCTTGATGCTGATATCCACGCCGGCCGGCAGATTGAGTTTCTTTAACTCGTCGATCGTTTTGGCCGTCGGGTTCATGATATCCAGCAAGCGCTTATGCGTTCGAATCTCGAACTGCTCCATCGACTTCTTATCGACGTGCGGACCACGGTTCACCGTGTACCGTTCGATACGCGTCGGCAACGGGATCGGGCCAATGACGCCCGCACCGGTACGTTTCCCGGTGTCGACGATTTCGGCCAGGGCCTGATCCAGCACACGGTGGTCGTAAGCCTTTAGCCGAATTCTAATTCTTTGTCCGTCCACGATTAAACTCCCTTTATCTTCGCCGCAACGTCGTCCGGAACTTGTTCAAATGTACGCGGCTCGAGTGTATAACTCGCGCGCCCTTTCGAGAGGGAGCGTACGGTCGTTGCATAGCCGAACAGCTCGGCCAGGGGAACGCTGGCGGATACCTTGTGCGTGAGTCCGACTGCTGCAACCTCTTGCACTTTTCCACGGCGACTGTTGAGATCCCCGAGCACATCACCGACGTACTCGCTTGGCGTCACAATACTCAGGGACATAATTGGTTCAAGAAGCGCCGGATGACCCGCCATCGCCGCCTCGCGAAAGGCCATGACCGCTGCGGATCGAAACGCCGTGTCCGTCGATGACTCCGGATCGTACACGGCTCCGCTAATACGCACGTGTACGTCGACAATCTTGTAGTTTCCCACAATGCCGGTGGCCTCCGCATCTCGCACGCCCTGCTCTACATGCGAATGAAACTCGGCGGGCAAATCAAGTGTGGAAACATCAAACTCAATCGTGTTGCCACTGCCGCGCGGCAAGGGGTCGATCTGAATCGATATCGTTGCGAACTGGCGACCGCCACCGATCTCCCGATCGAATGTATGCGATGCGACGCAGGTCTCGAAAACGGTCTCGCGATACGCGACCATGGGCCGCCCGGCTTTTGCGTCCAGCTTGAACTCGCGCGTCAGGCGATCCTTTAGCACCTCAAGATGCAACTCGCCCATGCCATGGATCAATTTCTGCCCCGTCTCAGGATCATCGCTGATCTGGAACGTCGGATCCTCGCTCGACAGCGCCTCGAGCGCGTCGTTCAGTCTATCGCTCTCCGCCTGGGATTTGGGTTCGATTGCCATTGACACAACCGGCTCCGGCACGGTGATGCCTTCGAACGCGACGGGTGCGTTCTCGGCACAAAGCGTGTCGCCGGTCGTGGCGCCCTTGAGCCCGGCAATGGCCCCAATCTCCCCAGAATAGATCGTATCGACTTCTTCGCGCGAATCCGCGTGCAAACGCAAAAGGCGATTGATGCGAAATCGTTGACGGGTGCGCGGATTGTAAACCGATTGACCCTTGGTCAGCTGTCCCGAGTAGACTCGCACAAAGACCAGGCGACCGACGTATTCGTCTTTCATCAACTTAAAGGCCAGGCCGGCGAGTGGCGCCAGATCGTCTGCCGCACGCATCTCGATTGCATTTGTACCCGGATGTTGGCCTCGAACGTCCTCCACATCGAGCGGCGACGGAAGATACCGCGTCACCGCATCGAGCAGATGCTGAATTCCCTTGTTCTTCAGCGATGATCCGCAGAGCACGGGCACAAATTGGTGGGCGACGGTCGCCCGCCGAATGGCTGCGATCAACTCGTCCTGGGGTACATCGGGTGAGTCAACGTAGACGCCAAGCAGGGCCTCGTCGTGCTCCGCCAGCAATTCGATCAACGCGGCACGGGCCTGCTCCGCCTCGGCGGCCAGCGATTCAGGAATCGGAACAATTCGAATATTTTCGCCGCAATCACCATCGTACGCGTACGCCTGCATCGCCACCAAATCCACGACGCCGGCGTGATCCTCGCCCGATCCCCACGGGATCTGCACCGGCGCAACCCGGCTCGAAAGTTTCTCGCGGATCTCATCGACGACCGTATCGAAATCGGCGCCCAGTCGATCCATCTTATTCACGAAAGCGATACGCGGAACGTTATAGCGATCCGCCTGGTGCCAAACCGTCTCCGATTGTGGCTGGACCCCGCCCACACCGCAGAAAACACCGATGGCGCCATCCAACACGCGCAGCGAACGTTCGACTTCCACCGTAAAATCGACGTGCCCCGGCGTATCGATCACATTCACCTGGTGCTCGTTCCAGAAACAAGTCGTCGCCGCGCTGGTGATCGTGATGCCGCGTTCCTTTTCCTGGGCCATCCAGTCCATCACCGTGGTGCCATCGTGGACTTCGCCCATCCGGTGCAGACGTCCGGTATAGAACAGGATGCGCTCCGTGGTCGTCGTTTTGCCGGCATCGATATGGGCGATGATTCCGATATTTCGGATCTTCGCTAATCCACATCGCCGTCCCGGCGCTTCGCGACCTCTTGCATCAGCCTGCATGGTCTTATTCCGTTCCTTATTCAATGCGGTATCCATGTGTCTTACGACCAACCTCACCAACGATAGTGCGCAAACGCGCGGTTCGCCTGTGCCATCTTGTGCGTCTCATCGCGCCGTCTGACGGCGCTGCCTTCGTTGCGATATGCGTCGAGAATCTCCACCGCGAGCGCACGACGCATCGGCACGCCGCTTCGTCCAATGGCAAACTGAATAATCCATCGCAGCGCCATCGCAAATTGCCGGTCCTTGCTGACCTCAATCGGCACCTGGTAGGTCGCCCCACCGACGCGACGCGATTTGACTTCCACACGCGGTTTGACGTTCTCAACCGCGCGCGTCATGACCTCGACCGGATCTTCGGACGTGGCTTCCGCCAATTGCTCCAACGCGCCGTACACGATGCCCTCGGCAATTGATTTCTTCCCTTTACGCATGACGCGATTAACCATCCGCGTAACGAGTTCGCTCCCGTATTTCGCGTCCTTCTTAACCGGCCGAATATCTGCACTATGACGTCTCATCTAAAATTCCTAATCAGCTCGCCTCGGGTCGCTTCGCGCCGTACTTGGATCGTCCGCGTTTACGACCTTCCACGCCCAGGCAATCCAATGCACCACGCACGATGTGGTAACGTACGCCCGGCAAATCCTTCACGCGGCCACCGCGCACGAGCACAACGCTGTGCTCCTGCAGGTTATGCCCTTCGCCCGGGATGTAGGCGGACACTTCCTGTCCCGTGGTGAGTCGCACGCGCGCCACTTTACGTAGCGCCGAGTTCGGTTTCTTCGGCGTCATGGTTTTGACCAGAACGCATACGCCACGGCGCTGCGGACAGCTCACCAGCGCGGGCGATGACCGCTTCTTGCGGATCTTCTTACGACCCTTTCGGACCAGTTGATTGATTGTCGGCATGTTTTCCTTTATCCAAACTGCAAAAAGACGAGCACCGTAACAAACGGCGCCACGACCACGCAAGCTTATCCCAACAGTTCCTGCAATCTCTTTTCCGCTTCCTCGTCTGCGACATCGGCCTCCTCGGGGATCGGCTCGACGAGCGGCACCAACTTGATGTTGCGGTGCAGCGGGAAGCCGGTCCCACCCGGAATCAGGTGACCCATGATCACGTTCTCCTTGAAA
>CAJWTS010000084.1 GCA_913047795.1 uncultured Verrucomicrobiota bacterium
TGCTTGCCGTCAGGTCCAGCGGCGTCGTTTGAAGCAACTCCGCGCGATCCCAGCCACCCTGGCTGCCGCCCTGCCACAGGTTCGTCGGCCCCCCATAGGCCGGTAGTCCCATCGATACAATCCAGAGAAACAACCACCGTCTCACTATGGCGCCGTCCTGACCCCACGGCCACCATAGCTAGGATTCCGGGCACTATGCGAATAGGCGGCGTGCGTCCTATCGGCCGTTCGCAAGTACCCGGCGTCCGGATATCCGCCGCCGCGGAATCCGGCACCCGAGGCGGATGTCCCCGGCCAGCCGGGCACATCTGCCTGCCCACCGGAATCAAGCGTCCCGTCGCCATGTTCCCCGGTGAACGCCAGTCCCCCGCTCCGGCCTGTCGAAATCGCCCGCTCCGCGACATTGCCGGACATTTCCAACACGCCCCAGTATGTTCCGCCGGCGTCGGCACGCTCGGACGCCACAGTCGCAAAAATCCCGCAGCGCAGCGGTCCGGATCCTCCGTCGCCACCGGAAACACTCGTGTTAGCCCAGCGACATGCGCCGAGGGAGGTGTCCGTGATCACCGTCTCCGTACCATCCTCCGTACCGCTCAAGTACGGAGTGGTGCCCATAATGGTATTGAGCCCCCAGGCATATTCATTGGCTACCGTAAGGGCATCTCCGCGGCATGTTTTCTCGTACTCCAATTCCGTCATGGGTCGCAGCCCAGCCCAATCGAGATAGGCCGCGACGTCCGCCCAGCTCAGGTTGTTGCAGGCTCTCGCCGGTCGGGTCGCGATATACCCGGACGGACTATTGGAAATCGTGTGGCGGACAAGACCGTTGTAATTGGGGAAGCGATTGGAGATCTGGGCCGGGGTTAGTTTATTGAGGAAATCCGCGTACTGGCCCTGACTGATTTCATGTTTCATGCAATAGATTGCGGCATATCCCTTGGGATAGGCGGCGGGGATGTTGGTGGGATCAACCGGGGCGACTCCGGCGTTCCCAGAAGCACCGCTGCTGCCCCACAGCCCATTGCTCGAACTCATCGTGACGGCGGCTTCACTGGTGATCCGATACGTCAAAGCCGTATTGGAAGCCATGAAATACCGTCCGTTTTCGGACCCGACCCCGCCCAAATCAAATGAACCTTCAGGAATATAAACCATCTCGATGGCCTGCACGCTGACGTCCACCTGGGACGTGCTCTCCACGCCGTCCCCCTCGTAGAGCCAACGCAGCCTGATCGCCGTGTTGGAAAACATGCCGTTCGTTTCCACGGCACGATACAAGAAGACGCCGACCCCTTCGCTATCTGTAAGGCCAATCTCGATCTCCATACCTCCCGGAATGGTATGATCCGCCACGTTGGTGGACAGGGTCGCGTGTTCCCAGAACGTGATATTCTGCTCATGAAACTTGATGAAAACCCAGGCCGCATCCCAGTTCGTCCAGGTGTTCGTTGTTTCCGGCCAGGAGAGCCGCCACGAGTTCTCCCAACTCAAGTCGAACTTCACATCGACCGCTCCCGCAGGGGCGCCGGAACCGTAACCGACATTGGTTACGATTATATCGTTGGCCGCAGCGGGATGAAGTGCTGCGACAAGGATCAACACACCTAGAACTTTTTTCATGGGCTGGCCTCCTGACAATGGTTTCGTTCCCTCGCGTCGAACATCGTAACAAAAACGCAGGACGAAACGAACAGATAGCGCGATCCGCCAGGTTGCCTTACCGTCCCCAGCCGCGCGCACCCCTGCCTGCTACGCGACGACGGAACAGGCGAAAGGGCATGCCCGACCGCCAAACGATCCACTCCTTCTCCCTCGTCGCAACCCTCAACCGGCAGCTAAAAACTTATGTGCCATCTCGATTTCACGTCGGCTACCGAAATAGAAAGGTGCGCGCTGATCAAACGCACACGGCACGATATCGAGGGTGTCGCGCTGCCCATCCGTGGCCAGCCCGCCACAGGCTTCGGCGATCATGGCCAGCGGCTGCTCTTCGAACAGGAGACGCAGCTTGCCTTCTTTCTGCGACTTCAGCGCCGGATAGCAGAATACGCCGCCACGCTTGATGATGATCTGGTTGACGTCGGGCACCAGCGCGCCGCTGTAACGCAGTTTGTATCCGTCCTGTTCCAGGTACTTGATGAAGGCCGCGTGATTGGCCAGCCATTCGCTCTTGAGTCCGCCCGGCCCGTAGATCGCGCCGCGGCGCTTCATGCGCAGGTTCTCCTGCGAAAGCACGAAGTTGCCGGCCTTATCCAGCACGAACTCGTGGGCGCCGTCGCCGACCGTATACACCAGGGTCGTCAACGGGCCGTAGATGATATACATCGCCGCCGCGAGCGATTTGCGTCCGGAACGCCGCCCGAGCAACTTGCCAGCATGAATGCCGACGATCGTGCCGACGGCGAGATTGGAATCGACCAGTGAGCTTCCGTCGAGCGGGTCGACCGTGACGGAGTAGCGCTCTTCCCCTTTTCCGAGCATCTTGATCGTGTCCAACTCCTCGGATGCAAATTGACGAATGCCGAACGAGGTCTCCTTCTCGAGGCGGTTCTTGAGAATAACGTTGGCGTACTCATCCAGCGCCAGGACGTGCTCGCCATAGGCGTTCTGCCGCCCCACGAGCCGACGGCTCTCATCCTCCATGTAGAAGGCGATGTACTTCGCGCTGTCCGCGATGTGGGCGATAATCTTGCGCAGTACGTCCTCGACGCGGTGATTCGAGAGATGCGCGCGAAGGTTTTCCTTCACCATCTTGCGCGTCATTTCGCGCGCGCGCCGCTGCCTGTCTTTCATACCCATAGGATATCACGCACCGCCGCCGGACGAAACAGCGTCCGAATCATTTTTCGTGGTCGTATCCCCGGCGCGGATCGCCACGGAAAGCCAGCACACGGCGAAATTAACCAGGCAGCCGATCGTGCCGGGGTGGATGCCCCACCATTTCTCGTGCCGCGCAAAACCGGTTAAGGCGATCGCCGTACCGATCAACACCCCTGCAAGCGCACCGCCGCCACGTAAACCGCGACAGTAGAATCCAAGGATGAACGGCGGAGCAACCTGCATCAGCAGTTCGAACTTCAACTCAAGCAATCGAAACAGGGTGAAGCGCGGTGTCAGGGCAAACGTCACGACCACGATCGCCACGAGCCACGATAGTCTCTTGCCGAGCCGCAACAGATGTTCATCGGATGGCTTCGTGCGGCGCGTCTTCTCGTAGAAATCGTGCACGAAGATTGACGACAGGCTCAGCAGAACTGAGTCAGCCGTGGACATGATGGCCGCCATCGCGCCCAGCAGCAGCACGGCCACGGCAACCTTGAAGAACGCGCCGCGTGTCGCGATCTCGCTGAGCATCATCGTCATCACACCGTCACTCTCGATGGCGCTCAAATTCGGAAAGCGCGGAATGGCCAGCACCCCCATCATCAACGCGAAGAACACGAGCAGCAGCGGCAGAAAGACCATGAGCGCGAGTGACCGCTTGAGTGTAGCGGCCGAGCGTGCCGCATAGATGCGCTGGATACCCTGCGGGTACATGGCGCCTCCGAAAAAGAGAATCAAAATCACGCTCGCCCAGGTGAAACATTTTTGGACGGACGGCGGATTGACCTTGCCGGGATCGATCGCGGCCACGCGGTCCGGCAGCCCGGCAAGATCCACATCCGATGACCCGAAGTAGGCCAGCAACCCGACGATCGCGGACAGCATCAACACACCCTGGATCGCGTCGGTCCAGGCCACGGCACGCATGCCGCCGACCGACTCGTAGAGAACGACCACGGCCGCGAGAAAGAGCACCCCGGTCTGGAACGATGACAGGCCGGGGATGATCAGATGGCCGCCGGTCACCACGCCGTAGGCATGCCCCATGGCCGTCAACTGTGCCAGCAGGTAGTTCAACAGGGCCCAGGTCATCAGGCCGGCACAGGTCAGGGTCAGCGGAAGATAATGGTAGCGATGCTGAATCCAGTCGCAAGGCGTCACAAAACGGTTCTCGCGCGCCACCCGACGCAAGGGAATCGCAAAGAGCATGTACCCGGCAATAATAGCCATCATGAAGGGCACGCTAACCAGGTACCAGTAGCCGGATCGATAGGCCTTACCCGGAAAAGCCATGAACGTGTTGCCGCTGTATTGCGTGGCGAACAGCGTAAAAACCAGGACGACGAACCCCAGCTTGCCGCCCGCGAGATAGAAGTCGTGCGTGGATCGCTCCCGTGTGCGGCGCTTGCCGAGCCACGCGATCGGAATCAGCAGGCAGAGATAGGCGACGAAAAGCGGAAGAATGTTCACGACTCTGCGACGCTCCTGTCCGCGACCGAGGCCTGCCGTGTCTCGCGATCGATCATCGGTCGTCCGTCGCAACGAGCCTACTCGCGCGGATCATCCTTCCAGGTCGTCATGATCGCCCAGGCCATGGCTATCGCGAAGAGCAGGCTGAAAACGAGTGAGGTGAAGCCCCAGATTGGAAGTCCAAGCACATACGGTGCGCGCGCCGTCTCCGGCCAGTACCAGGGCACGGTCAGCGCCAGCAGCAGGATCAGCAGGATCCAGTGGCCCCTGGAGAACGTTCGCTGTGCCTGATTCTTTTGCGGCATGGCCTGCACGCGTATGTCGTGGCGCCGGACCCGACGCCAATCGCCGCGCCTAGTTAAGATTGTTCGCGTTTTTCTGCGGCTTCATCCGAACAAAGAGCGGCATGGAGTGCACCTGGGCGCCGTTGATCGCAACATCCACGGAATACTCACCCTCGTCCTTGAATTCCACGTTGTTCAGGTTAATGATCATGTTACCGACCGCCGTCTGTGCATCGTGCCCAAACCGGATATTGATCTTTCCGTCTAATCCCGGAATCACCGATTTTCCATCGGCATCGACGAAGTTGATCTTAACCTTGTGCTCGCCTTCCTCGATACGCGTGAACCGAATGCGCAGCGCCAACGCCATATGTTGATATTTGAACGGAATCTCCTCGGCAAAGATCGTGTCGAACGCTCCGAGGATGTTCAGCTTCCCGGCGCAGTCCGTTGCCGCATCGCAGATTGCCACCACTTCAAGATTCATGCCGCTACCCCGGATGAAGATTCACTCATATTTTCTGACCCTACTCCAGCCTTCAGATCATGGCAAGCCCCGCCGTTGACCGCGTCGCGCGGCCCGTGATACGCTCGCTCGTCCCACTTCTATGACGCAATGATTGCTTCCAACATCCAGACCCGCGACACGTTCGGCCGGCAGCTGCGCGACCTCCGGCTCTCCGTTGTCGACGCATGCAACCTGCGCTGCAGCTACTGCATGCCCCCGGATCGCGCCTACCATTTTGTGAAGCACGATCGACTCCTGTCGCCGACGGAGATTGAAACCCTGGTGGGCCTGTTCGCCGATCTGGGCGTCTGCAAATTGCGCATAACAGGCGGCGAGCCTCTTCTTCGTCGTGAACTGGAAGAAATCGTCACGCGCGTGGCGAAAATCGACGGTATTCGCGAAATTGCGCTCACGACCAATGGGCTGCTCTTGAAACAACACGCCACGGCATTGGCAACCGCCGGCGTGCAACGCGTCACGGTGAGTCTCGACACGATCGATCCCGAAGGGTATGCCGCCATGAGCGGTGTCGGTGCGCACGTCGCGCACGTCCTGGAAGGAATTGAAGCCGCCCGCGCGGCCGGGCTCGCACCGATCAAGATCAACACCGTCGTTCAACGCGGTGTTAATGAAGACGGCATCCTGGACCTCGTCGATTTCGCCCGCGAGACCGGCTCTGTCCTACGCTTCATTGAATATATGGATGTCGGCAATCTTAACGGGTGGCGCATGGCTGATGTCGTTCCCTCGCTCGAGCTTCTCGCGCGTATCCAGGCCCGCTACCCGCTAACGCCGCTCGACCCGACGTATCATGGCGAGGTCGCATCCCGTTATCGCTACGAAGACGGCCGTGGGGAGATCGGATTCATCTCGTCCGTCACCGAACCGTTCTGCCGAACCTGTAACCGCGCGCGCATATCCGCGGTGGGCACCCTCTACACCTGTCTTTTCTCATGTACCGGCCTCGACCTGCTATCCCTCATACGCTCCGGCGCGGGCACAGCGGAATTGCGGGAACGCATCCAGGCGGTCTGGCACGCGCGCGATGACCGCTATTCGGAAGAGCGCACCATGCTTGCGGTGAACCAGGCACCTCGCGAAAAGGTCGAGATGTATACGATCGGAGGATAAGTATGCTTTCCCACATCAACGAAGACAACGAGGCCGGCATGGTCGACGTCGGCGACAAACCCATCACGCAGCGCACGGCGCGCGCGCAATCGGTCGTGGTCGTGCCCGATGCGGTGGCGGATCTCTTCCGGGACGGCGACATCACCTCACCCAAGGGCCCGGTCTTCCACACGGCGCGAATCGCGGGCATCATGGGTGCCAAGCGCACAAGCGAACTGATCCCTCTCTGTCATCCGATCGGGCTGGATGACTGTTCGATCGACATCGAATTGACGGATGCGAACCAGATCCTGATCACCTGCCGCGTCGCGGTTGCCCACCGCACCGGCGTCGAAATGGAAGCGCTAACGGGCGCCAGTATTGCAGCGCTAACCGTGTATGACATGTGCAAGGCCGTCTCGCGCGAGATGGTGATTCGCGAGACACGACTGCTGGAGAAAACCGGCGGACGCAGCGGCGACTGGGTCGCCGACGCCTGAGAGACGGCGAGCAATCGGACGAGGCGGCATGAACGTTCACAAGTCAGATCGCGACACGAAGCACCAACGTGGCCCGCATTATCTCTTCAATCCATACGAGATCGCGATCTGCGGTTTCAAGAATTCGGGCAAGACCACGCTCGCCACGTCCGTGATTTCCGCGCTCGCCGACACGCACGACATCGGCTACGCCAAACATGATGGCCATCGGTTCGAGATGGACCACCCGGGCAAGGACACCCATCGCGCTGCCGCCGCAGGTGCGCGGACCATACGCATCAACGACGACGAACACCACGCGCTGATCCACAGGGGCGCGACCAACGAATTCGACCAGCGCGCGGCCATGTTGCAGGCCGACGTTGTCATTGCCGAAGGCTGCAAGCGCGCGAACATCGACAAGATCGTGATGCTGGATGATGCGGCAACCATTCTGGATGAGGAACTCGAAAACGTGATCGCTTACGTGGGCACCGCGCCATCCTGGAGCGGTGCGGCCGAAACGCCCTACTTTCAACGCGACGACGTGGCGGCCATCGTGGACTTCGTCACCGCACGATGGGCAGCTCGCGTTCCGCCCCTGCGCGGATTGGTTCTAACGGGTGGGCGTAGCACACGTATGCAGCAGGACAAATCCGGCCTGCAGTATCACGGCGTGAGCCAGACAGAGTTTGTGCATGCCCTGCTCGCTCCGCATATGCGCGACGTGCTTGTCTCGACGCGCGCCGAGCAGGCAGACAAGGCGGATCACGCGGGATTGCCGCAGCTACATGACAGGTTCCACGGACTTGGCCCGATCGGTGGCATCCTGACCGCCATGCAAGCCGATCCGGCAGCGGCGTGGTTGGTTGTCGCCTGTGACCTTCCCTTTCTCGAGTCCGGAACATTCGAAGCCCTGGTGTCGGGTCGCAATCCGTTCAAACCGGCAACCGCGTTTCGGGGCACCGGCAACGGGCTGCCGGAACCACTCTGCGCCATCTACGAACCCAAGGCACGCTATCGCCTGCACCAGTTCGTGGGATTGGGCTGCCATTGTCCGCGCAAGGTGCTGATCAACTCGGATCCGCAACTGCTCGACCAGGCCAACCCGCAGTGGTTGGATAACGTCAATACGCCTGAGGAACTCGAAGCGGCCCTGGCCGTCATTGCCGCGACAGCCACGAAGGGCGCCTAATGCCATGATCAACATCACGATAAGATACTACGCGCAACTACGCGATGAGCGCGGCTGCGCAGAAGAAACCCTCGCCTGTGCGTCCGGAACCGCTGCCGGGCTGTACGACGATCTTCAACGAGAACACGGCTTCAGCCTGGATCGCCAGAATCTCAAAGTTGCAATCGACGACGAGTTCTGCGACTGGTCGATGGAATTGCGGGAGGGCCACCGTGTTGTTTTTATTCCGCCTGTCGCCGGCGGCACCTGATCGAGGACAGAACATGTTCACGCTGACCGAAACACCCATCGACGCCGCAGCCGCAGTCAAAACCCTGCAGGACCCGGCAGCCGGCGCCGCCGTAACGTTCGAAGGCTGGGTTCGCAACCACAACGAGTCCCGCAACGTGACGCGGCTCGACTACGAGGCCTACCCCGAAATGGCGATCCAGGAAGGCACGCGCATTCTCGAAGAATCCTGCGAACGGTTCGACATCCTGAATGCCATCTGCATTCATCGCACCGGATCCCTGGCAATCGGTGACATGGCCGTCTGGGTCGGGGTCGCCTCCGTTCATCGCGGCCCGGCTTTCGAAGCCTGCGAATTCATTATTGATACGATCAAGACAAGGGTCCCGATCTGGAAGAAAGAAACCTACGCGGATGGCAATTCCGACTGGATCGCCTGCCACGCCTGCGGCGCGGCGGTGGCCGACAGCCGTTAACGGGCGGCCCGGTTGGCAGTTGCCGATCGCGCAAGACCCCAAGTGTTGAATCGCCATTCCGGCCGCAGGATGATAGGCTTGTCAACCAGCGTTGCGGTATGTGCACGCTGACCACAATTTTTCCTAACGACCAAAAAAGGATAATACACAATGAATAAACTACGACGTTACATAACCGTGACCTGCCTGTTGGCGCTTAGCGCGTGTACCGGCCAGGCGGACGTGCCGGCACTCCTGAATTACCAGGGCCGCTTGCTCGACGGGACGAACCCCGTCACCGATACCGTCAGTATGGCATTGCGGATCTACACCAATGACACGAGCGGCGACTTCCTGTACGAAGACAGCAACACAGTCGCTGTACTGGATGGCGTGTATGCCACCTTGATCGGCGACGACACGATCGCAGGTGATCTCGTCGCCGCACTGGAAATCGCCGGATCGAGCGCCTACCTGGGCGTCATCGTCAACGGTATCGAAGTTCTGCCGCGCGCGCGTATGGCAAGTTCGGCCTTTTCCCTGCTGAC
>CAJWTS010000085.1 GCA_913047795.1 uncultured Verrucomicrobiota bacterium
TACTCGATCGCGGACATCGCGACCTGGCCGTGGGTACGCAGCCACGATTGGTCGGGTGTATCGGTTGACGGGCTCGATCACTTGCAGCGCTGGCAGGACACCATGTCTGCGCGGCCAGCCTGTGCGCGCGGAATCGAGATTCCGCCATCGGGGGACAGGACGGAGGCCGAGAAGAAATCCGATGGGCAGAAGATGGTGATGACGTGATGCGCGGGCCGGGCGGAAGCAACTTTGGAAAATCGCTCTACCGAATCGCGTGTGAGGCTAGAGCCAGATCAAGCGCGCGGCGCCGACGACCGTGAGGGCAATCACGACCCGGTCGAACAGGGCCTGGGGGATGTGCGGCAGTAAGCGCCGGCCCGCGAGAGCGCCGAGCGCAACACCCGCGACCATTGGGAGGTTCAGTTTCAGTGTCTCGAGCGTGATCATTTCTTCCACGATGTAGATGGGTATCTTAGACACGTTCACGATCAGGAAGTACCAGGCCAGGCTGCCGATGAACCGCTCTTTCTGGAAGCCATGCGAGATCAGGTAGAGGATCATAAGCGGACCGGCGGCCCCAGCGACGGTCGTGGCGAAGCCGGCGCCAAGACCGATGAAAGTGCCGAAGACCGGATGATGGGCCAGGTCGGTCCAGTTGTATCGGCGGCGCAGGAGGTCGATCACGACGAGTCCCAGGATGAGAATGCCGACCAGTGGCCCGAATGCGGCGTTGTTACCGTAGCGCAGCGTAAACCACCCGATTCCGATACCTGCGGCGACCCATGGAATAAGGCGCAGCATCATGCCCCACTCGGCGTGCCGGCGGTAGTAGAACAGTGCGAAACAGTCCCCCATGATGAGGGCGGGAAGCAATGCGCCAATCGCCATCTGCGCGTCGCCGAGCGCGATTGCCATCAACGGTATCGCCAAAATCCCGACACCGGGAACGCCGCACTTGGCAAATCCGATCAGAGAAGCCACGAGAACGGCGACGATGTAGATGCTGAGCATGGGAAATCCGGACTCTACGAGTTGCGCTGGTCGACGTCGATCCCTATGATCTGCATGAATGGGAGGTCGATATGAGTGAACCAAGGGTCGTCGTCAACGAGTTGACAATTGCGGTCGGGGAAATCCCGCGCTGGCACGCGGATGAGGGCGTGCTTTACTGGGCCGATATTTCGCATCAGCGTCTGTTTCGCTATAACCCCACCGATGAGACGAACGAGTGTCTGCTCGAGTCGAATGCGGTGCGCGGCATCTCGATCCAGGCGTCCGGGGCCGTGCTGCTTTCGGGGCCGGGTGGTGCCCTTGCGGAGTGGTGGAAAGGGGAACTCACGTCGGTGACTGCGGGAATGGATGGGGATTCGGGATTTAACGATAGTTGCGTTGATGCCGAGGGGCGGCTTTATGGCAGCCAGATGGCCCTGCATGGTGAAAACGACGAAATCCTGAAGCCGGGACGGATTTGTCGGGTCGATCATGACGGTTCGTATCACACCGTGGCAGACGGCATCGGTGCGCCTAACGGCATTGCGATCAGTGGGGATGATGCGGCACTCTACATTGCAGATAACGCGTGCCGAACCGTGTGGACCTACGAGTACGATCGCGCGAGCGGAGATTTGGGGGAGCGGCGCGAGTTTATTGTGCTGGAAGAGGGTACGCCGGACGGCATGGATATCGACGCGGACGGAAACCTCTGGCTGACGGAGTGCGGGGGTGCCCGTGTGGTCTGTTATGATCCAACAGGCAAGGAACGGCGGCATATCGAGTTTCCGACGGGTGCGATCACGGCCTGTGCCTTTGGTGGTGCCGACCTTAAGACGCTCTACGTCACGTCGCTCGGTTCCATCTGGCGCGCGACCCCGGATGCACTCGACGGATGTCTGTTTGGAGTCGATGCGGGGGTCGCCGGAAGGCCGCTGGCGAGGTCGCGGATTATGCCTTCCTGAGCCCGCGCTTGGCGTTCGCGGCTTTTACTCCTGCGCGCACAAGTCAGCGGGAGCTACAGTACCTTCAGGGTCAGAATCCCATGTCGATGAAGCGGGAAACGATGCTCCGATGCAGTTTGGGAGGCCCCCTGTGTCCGTTCGATAAGATCCGTGATTGTCACCTCGCGATCTTTGTTGAATCGCAAGTTGACCGTCGTTCCAACACCCGCTGTCTCCTGCACGCGCAGGATCCAGCCGTCACCGTCCTCTGATGGCTTCCAGGCCGTGACGACCACGTCGCCATGGATCTCGAACGGCGGTTCGACCGGAAGTGGGCGGTTGTATTCGTAGCCGCGGCGGGTGAGGTCAGCGGTGTTCATTGCGCCGGCGTAGGGAAGGACAGCGTATTCAAAGACGTGTTGGCCCGTGTCGCGCTGACCGTCGGTATCGTAGAAACCGTAGTGGATCGGAAGGTTGGCGCTGAAGTGGTGCTGGGGCGAGCGCACGAGCGAGACATCGATTACGCCGGCATGGTAGCGATGGCAGGGTAGCCCGCGGTTGAAAACAGCGACCCCGGCGTCATCGGAGACGTTCTTGGCGATCCAGTGCAAGGCGCCGTACTCCTGGGAATTCACTTGCATCTCGTCTTCGATCACCTTCTCGGGATCATAGGTCCGTTCGATATATCCAAAAGGCACCTCGAATGTGGCCGTGCTGTCTTCGGCCTGTACGGGGACGACCGTGCGCAGGCGGCGGCTGCCGGTATCCCAGTCGACCGCGGTCCGGAACTCGAGCGCCTTGCCGTCGGTCGATGCCTGCACGGTCGTCGTCCATGTCAGGGTGTCGACCATCGGATCGCCGCTGTTGGATGCGCCATGCCAGCGGATCGCGTCCCCGCCGGCTTCCACCGAGTCGTGGTAATCGCCCAGATTGAGGAGCGAGGAATCGAAAACGATGCCGTACGACGGGGGCCAGCGTTTGGCCCAGGCGTCGCCGAAATCGGCTTCGATCGTGAGTTCGCCCACGCGCAACGGGCGCCGGAAGTCGCTGGCTGACTTTGTCGTATTGAACCAGGGGTCGCTGCCGTCCTTCTCAACCGCCAGGATGCCTTTTCGGTCGTAGCGAACGGTGAAGTCGCCGAGGGTCGTTTCACTGACAGCATCGTCGACTGCGGAGACCTTGATGGCCGGAGTTGGCGAGGTTTCCGGCAGGGCTGCATCCGCAATACGTTCCGCGTTGTCGAGCATCTCGTTCATTTCCGCGGTTCCACTGTCTATATGGGTGCCGGTGATCGCGTCGTGGAATTGGCAGAAGACGACCTGGCGCCATGCGTCCGAGAATGCTGGGTCCTGCGCGACCGGCGTACCGTCCTGCCATGCGGTATTGGCCGCCAGGGCTTCCGCGCAGACAAGTTTGTAGCTGATCGCGCGAATGCGCTGCTTGAGGCCAATGCGCGAGACCATGCAGCCGGGCATGGCCGGGTTCAGGTCTTCGCTGGGACGGTCGTCGCGTTCTGCTTCCTTTTCTTCGAGCGTCTTGCGGGTGCGTTCGTAGACGTCGGCCATGGTCGCGTACCGGATCGTGTACTTGCCCTCGCTCTTCGCGTTGTAGCGGTCCACGGTGTCGATGATGTCGCGATTCGGAATGCCTTCTTCGCTGGAACAGATGATGGCGGCCCATTCGTCTTCGGATTCGATCGCGCGCTTGATACCGGGCTCCATGCGATCGGCCATGTACGGCACGATTTGTATGCCGCTGTCATCGCAGGTATCGCAGCCCGCTCCCCGGCAGGCGGGGCAGGGCGGGTGATAGATCCAGGGGCCGCCGCCGCGCGAGAAGGAGCTGTCCATGCATGGAATGGATGTGCCGTCGATGCCGACCCAGATGTCCTCCGGTAGCTGGCGATAGCTGATCTGGCAGGCTACCTCGGCGCCCACACCGCGCAGGACTTGGGGATAATTCGGACTGTTTCCGAACGCGTCCTCGAGCCAGGCCTGCTTAAGGCCCGGATGATCTTCGCCCACAAGATCACGGTAAAATGGCATGGCCACGAGAAAGTTGCGCACAAGGCCCTCGGCTGTGGACATGACCGTGTCCTGTACGGTCTCTCCGGCAAGCACCATGTTGAAGCGGCCGGCCTGGACCTGTTCACGCAGCGCGTCGCGTTTGTCGGGATTGCGTTCGAGATACTTGCGCCAGATGGCGACTTGCCCCTCGTCGTAGGTCAGGCCGTCGGCGGCAAGGTCGAGCCAGGCATTGATGATCCGCTCTTCGAGTTCGGCGTAACTGCGTACCGTGATGCCGTTGTAGTGCGCGGGGCGATCGAAGCAGCGTCGCCAGATCGGGTCAAAATGGCTGTGGTGAATCAGGAGTATTTCGCGTGCCATGATGGGGATCCTATAGTTCGTCTTGGATGTCGTCCAGAATATCGTCGACGTCTTGTTTCTGGAGGTCGGCCGGGTCGTCGCCGGTGATCCGGTCGATGTCGGACTTCTCTATCCCGGCGAAGCGCAGGTAGCCCCAAAGATCGGGTTGCAGTCGTGCCTCGGTCGGTTCGTCGGTGACGCCGACGCCCATCTCGTTGGCCCAGTAGGCGCGCGCCGTCGTACGGTGTCCCTCCTCGGTAGAGAGCACGCCCCAATCGAACTTGAGGGCCTTGCCTTCGCCGACGCTGAGGCCAAGGGTCTTGAGCGGTACGGCGGCTTCGATGATGTACGTGTGGTCGTTCCCGCGGTGCGAGACGCGCACATCCTTGAGCAGTTTTACCTCCTGGAAGCTGACGGTGCCGCCTGCGGTCGTCGACGTAGACCAGTCCGTGCCGGCAGGCGCTCCGGGCGCGACGGCGCGGTACAGAACGACCCGGGGCTGGTCCTTCACCCGTGTAATGAGTAGTCGTAGATCTCCGTTGGCCGGCGTGTTTCGATCCGGGTCGGCCTTCGGGTTGGTCTGGATCATGACGTCCACGGCGCCGCCGGTCTTGAAATAGCGCTGAAATTGATCGCCGCCGTTCTCGAGGGGGCCTTGCCCGGCAACCGACCAACAGAAATAGATGTTCTCTTTGTTGTAAGCGGCCGCGAAACGGGAATGCGATCCGATTGTTGCAAAGTTGTCGCCCCATTCGCCGGGATCGATCCTGCCGTTCATGGCGGGCGTCTTGCGCGCGCATTCGATTGTCGGTGTGCGCGCGTAAAGGTTCTGCTTGATGTAATCGGCTTCCCAGCGGCGTGTGCGCTTGAGCATCTCGGGTGTGATCGCGATCGTCTTGGAGAATCGCTTGTATTTGTCCAGGCCAAGCACCTCGATTATGGTGCCGCCATCATCGCCCATCAGGACCTTGTACTTGCCGTCGTCCAGTGTCTTGCAGAAGAAGCCGTGGAAGTGTTCCTGGCCCGCGGTCAGGTAGTTCATGTTGGCACCGGGTGAGAAGTCCGCACCAAGACGGCGCGCGTTCCGATCACGGGCATGGCGCAGTACGCGCCCCGCGAGCAGGCCGTCCGCCGTCCACAGGTTCCATTGACCCGTGTTCGCATGGATCACGATGAACTCGCCGAGATCCCCGCGTTCTTCCGTTTCGTGACCACAGACCGCGAACTGGTTGTCGGCGCGGCCGGGTATGGCGGGTGGGATGTAGAGGCCGGAGACATCAAAGGAGGCGGGGTAGGTCCAGAGTTCGTTGCCCTGCGGGTCGACACACAGGTTGTAGCCGTTGCCGTGCAGGGCGTCGCCCGCAAAGCTGAAGTAGTTGCCGTTGTTGAAGCGGAAGAAGCCGCCGGGTTCGGGCACGCGCACCTCGTGGTAGATCGGGGTCCCGTCGTCCAGATACTCTTTGACCTCGTATCGATAGGTGCGACCCATGACGCTCAGATCGCGCTGGAAGCGGCCGAGGCTGCTGAATTCGCCAACCGGGGTGATTTCCACCTCGTTCGTCTGCATGATCCCGTCCCCGTTGCGGTCGGCAAAGATGTGTTTGTACTTGGACGGCGAGTCACCCTTGAGCAGTTCGACGAATTCCGGCTGGGCGAACGCGTTGCCCCAGGTACAGCTGCCCACCGAGGCGACGAGACGATGGGTCATCGTCTTTTCATCGAAAAGCAATACGCTGCCGCCGTTGTTGACCGGGCGGATCACGAGCGGAATGCTGACGTGGTACTTGCGGCCGTCGACCATGACGGCGGCCGTGTGCGTGCGCGTGGGCCGCGCCCACATGGTGGTTTCCCCGATCTCGAAGGCCTTCTGCGCGTAGAGGCGCGATTGGTGCGTCTTCCAATCGATCTTGAAGATCATGTCCATGTAGAAGCCCAGTGTGCTGTCGTAGCGATCCAGTGTGCAGCCGCCGCCGTAATAGGTGCCACCCAGGAATTCCTGAACGAATGTGCCGTCGGTCTTGAAGTGGATCGTGCGGCGCGGGTTGTCGTAGCCGTAGTTAAAGTAGACATCGCCACGATCACTGACGGCCATGCTGAATGCATCGATGATGTAATGCGGATCCCACAGGCCGGGCTCGGGGTGACCCTTTTTGCCGATGGTGTGAACCTTTTCGCCTCTTTCGTTGAAGACATAAGCCTGCCGGCGATCGCCGGCGTGATCGTAGACCACGAGCAGGCCTTTGCTGTCGAACGCGATCGTGTGCGGTGATTTCAGAACGCCGAAGGGGACGATAGGGTCGCCCGCAACGGCTTTCTCTCCGGAGATGTCGATTGGAACGACCGCGCCGGAGACGACCGCGTACAGCCTGCCGTCGGGACGGAAGGCCATGGCGCCGGTGATTTTGGAAGGCAGTTCCTTGACGATTTCTTTCGTGTCCCAGTCGTAGATCGAAAGCCGTTGGGCCACGGTCTTGGGCAGCGGTGGTTCGCCGCGCACGTACTCCAGCGGCGCGACACCGTAGACGGCGCAGCGCTTGTGATTGACTTCGCTTCCGCCGCGGTCGCCACGACGCAGCGCCCCGTAGGGCCACTGCCGTACAATTCGCAGACGAATGGCGCGTGTTTCCGTTTCGGATCCGAAATTGACGAAGCCTTCGATGTAGCGCGCCTGGCCATTGGAGCGCAAACTGTTCGCTCCGCCGTCGCGGGGTTTCTGGCTGTAGCGTGTAACCCGGCGCCAGTTGCGCCCAAGGGGCTCGTTCATGTCAATGGCCGCTCTGTCAGGCCCCGTATAGATGTCGATGTCGGTCCAGAATCCGTCGATCTCCTTGATCGCCAGGCCGATCAGGTTCTGTTTCTCCTTCCACTGCATCAGGTAGATGCCGGGCGCGTCGCTCGAGATCAATTCCGTCGGGGCGCCGATCCATTCGCCGGTCTTTTTGTTCAGCTTTCCGGAGTTGACGGTCACCTCGGCACTGGAAAAGACGTTCCGGAATCGCCGGCGTAACAACATCATGCCTTCGATCTCGGCCTTCCAGCGGTTGCCGCCGAGCAGGGTATCCAGCATGGTGTCGCCCTCGCCGAGGTTGGCATTCAGTTCTCCACCCTCGCGCATGGAGGTGTCGAAATCATCCAACAACTCGTCAGCCCCCGCCTGCGTGAACGTGATTTTCAGTGCTCGCGTCGTGGTGTTCTCGGGAGCAGCGAGCACTTCCCATGCGTGTTGCGGACCGGATTCGTCGAAAGGCGCCCAGTCGGACTTGTTCCTGGGGTTGGGCGGCCAGTCGGCGTCCGGGTTCAGTACGGCGATCTGCATCGAGTAGTTGGTGTGGGCCAGACGCGGGTAGACAACGCTTCCAAGCGGCATCGGCTTCTTGAAGGCCAGCACAATGTGTTGCTTGTGGGACGCTCCGTCGGTGGAGGGGATCATCGAGAGGCTGCCGATATCACCCAGACCCGCTGGCATGCCCTGGAGGCGGAACAGACGCCGGAAGTCCTCCTTCTGATTGGCGGGCACGAGGTGATCGCGCCCGGGTGGATCGTAGTTATCGCGCAGTTGCGGCAGGCAGGCATTCATGTCGACATCCGCCGACATGACCGCCTTATCGAAGTAGGGCGGCACGGAGTGAAAAGCGAGATAGACCTTGTTGTCGTGCGCGGCCATGCCTACGGGGTGGCCGCGTCGCGTGGCGTCGTTGTAGCTGAGGGAGCCGGTCCAGCGATAGGTCTCGGGATCCAGCCCGGAAATTCCGGAACCACGATTGAAGAAAACCGTTTTGTTGTCACTGAACATGTAGCCACATCCGGCGCTCGTGCCCCAGAGTTTCTTCCCGTCGAGCGTGCAGGCCAGGATGCCGTGCCCGCCTTCGGTGCCGCCCGTGCCGATGAATAGCTTGTCGCCGACAATGGCCAGGCCGGTGTTGTTGTTGTGGTTGCCCAACCATCCATCCTGTCGGCGACCACCCCAGGGCCGGCTGCCCGGAGAGTGCATCTCGACGTTGGGGTAGAAGGTGTGACCGTAGCGCAGTTCGAGGGGCGGCGCATAGATGCCACGCAGTGTGTACTTGCCAATGTCGAGGTAGCGGCCGTGGCGATCCTTGAGATCCCGGCCTCGCCACTTTTCGTGTTGAGAAATATCAAACTTAAGTATCTTGATGTTATTAAAATTTTTTTTTACGTTTATCCAACAATTCCAAAGAATACCCAGTTAGTATCTCCAACAATCATACTTCCAAGACTGACTACTGGATTTACATCACCAAAAACATTGCTGGAAACCACAAAAAGTGTGGCTCCGATAGATGCAGGGTCTTGAGAAGTCAATAGAGAAGTTACAAAGAACGTAGTACCTATCATAGCAAAAATCATAACATATAACTCAGAGTCACTACTTGGTAGTTGATTAAATAATGCAAAACCCGTCGTTGCTCCAATTATTTGAGCTGCAATATATGCGATTGCATCGTCTCTGCTCATCTTTCCAGATAATAGGGTTGGTATAGTTATAACTGGATTGAGGTGACATCCAGATACAGGTCCAAGAATATGTACCAATACCATTAGTGTCAGTCCTAGTGTGATTAAACCCTTTAACGCAAAAATCAGCATGAATTCATCAGTTATTGGATTTTCCTCTGTACTGTTAGGACTATTGATGACGGCAGTAACTCCGAAGAAAACTAAGAAGAAAGTACCTAAGAGTTCCGCGCTAATCGTTTTCCAGTTTGTTTTTTCAAACATATTTGCATTTAGAGCACCCGTTTTTAATACTACTTGTTACCTTCAAAGT
>CAJWTS010000086.1 GCA_913047795.1 uncultured Verrucomicrobiota bacterium
TCCGACTATTCGTCACCGTAAAGGTTCCGTCCCGGAACGCATCAACCTTAAGCCACAAGATGGCCTTATAGCCAACCGTCCACCAACCGGGCTATTCTCACTCGAGTACCTGCAACAAGGGAGACATTCAATGGGAGACAAGGGTGGTCAGAAGGACAAGAATAAGGGCCAGAAGCAGAAGGCCGCGAAGGAGGCAGAAAAGAAGAAGCAGAAACGGGACAAACAGGTGAAAGCCAAACACGTCTGAGTGTGGGTGCGCGAAGAACTCACGCGTCTCGCACCTGCGGACTGATGTCTCTACAACCCTGCACACCCTCGGCTCCTATTCCGTCACTGCCACGATCGGCGAAGAGTGCAGAGTGGGACATCTTTCCACACTGGGGCACACATGCGGTGACGACGCGAGTACGCTAAGACCTGCGCCCGCCCGCCGCCTACACGAAGCCCTCGAAAACGTCATCCCGGCTGTCGTCTACGAAGGGCACGGTTCGCGATTCTGACTCGACGGGAACATAGCGGCGGGCGGTTCAACGGGGGCGGCTCGAATGCACCGCGTAGAGGACGAGGACGCACTCTCCTACTCGCAGACTGAGGATGCAGTGCGGGGCGGCTACTGACTTTTGTACCCCGGTACAAAATTAGCGGGTCAACGGGGACGGGGATGAGTCACGCGGGTGCGCGGCGTCCCATACGCTACCGCGACGCTGAGCGTCGGCCAACTTGCTCACACCGGTTCACACAGCGACGGATCACACGACCGATCCGACTACGGTAAAGGGTAAAACTCCCGTTGGGGACGCCACCGTCGTTGAACGTTAAAGTCGGCGGCTTCATCGACGCTGCCTAGAGGGATCAGGAGAAGCGTTGTGTCATCGCGACACCTGGTCTACCTTACCTTTGCTTCACCGTAGGCCGCCCTCGGTCAATCCAACCTCTGATCCTACTTTCTCTTTTCTTGAGTTTGGCCGCGATCTTCGCAATAGACCATCCCTTGGCATGCAGTCGCACTCGCGGGCGATCTAGAATCGACCGATGGTTGATTTCGGGATCGTCCTCACGTACTTCGCCGTCATCTTCACGATCGGTCTGTGGACCCGTGCCGATTCGGCCGCCGATCCTGAGGAGTACTTCCTCAGCTCACGCTCATTGCGGTGGCCATCCATCGCGATTTCCACGATCGCGACCAACATCTCGGCCGGCCATTTCCTTTCGATAGCCGGCGCAGCCTACGTCGACGGCCTGGCGCTGGCAAACTTCGAACTCAACGCCATCTTCGGCATTGTCGTCGCAACCTTCTTCTTCATCCCACTCTACCTCCGGCTGAGAGTCGTGACCATCAGCCAGTTTTTCGAGCAGCGTTTCGGGCCGCAGATTGCGCTCGCGTATGCGTTGCTGATGATTGTGCTGTACGCACTCCTCTATCTCGGCACCGCGTTGTTTTGGGCGGCCTACGCGCTTGACGGCATCTTTACCGAGATGGTGGCGTGGATCAGCGACAGCCAAGCCGTGCGGCTGGCCGTCCTGATCGTGGCCCTCGGGACGTTTTCGGCGGTGTACACGTATCTGGGCGGATTGCGCGCCGTGGTGCGGACCGACCTCGCGCAGTTCGTCTTGCTCCTCGGCGGCGGCCTCATCACGGTGACGGTCGCGGTGCACTACCTCGGCGGCTGGGCAGCGCTCTTCGGCAAGACGGGGCACCTCATGCACCTCCACCTTCCGCGAGACCATCAGACGGTCCCGTGGACCGCTCTGCTTGGGATGAATCTGCTGAACCTGAACTACTGGGGTGCGAACCAGGTCATTCTCCAGAGGGCCTTGGCGGCGAAGAGCCTACGAGACGCCCAAGTGGGACTCTTGGTCGGAGGGGTTCTCAAATATGTCATGGTACTCATCATCGTCATCCCTGGTATCGCGATGGCAGGGATTCTGGCCGACGCGCCACTCGATGATCCGGACACGGTGTACATTACCCTCGTCAACCAATTCCTCCCGGCCGGCCTGCGCGGCCTGATCGTCTGCGGGCTCTTCGCCTCGCTGATGAGCACGGTCGACTCGATCTTCAACTCAGTATCGACGCTGTGGTCCATCGACATCTACAAGCGCCATCTGCGGCGGGACGCATCCCCGCGCGACATCGTGCGGATGGGCAAAATGGCTATCCTGGGGACGTTGGTGACCGGCGTGCTGTTTGCCTTTACGGTGGTCTTCTTCAAGACCGGGAGTCTGCAAGCGGATCCGCTCACCCACTGGTTCAACGAATTGTCGTACTACGTGAAGAATGGGTTCGTCGTCATCGTGGCCGCCGCCGTCTTTCTCATCCGGCCGTCACGACGCCTCGTGTTGGGCGCCTTGCTCGGCAGCATCGCGATGTACCTCGGCTTCACGCTCGTGTGGCCGGAGACGAGCTACCTCGTGCGGTCTGGGTGGGTCATCGTGCTCAGCTTCGCCGCGGTGGCCGTGCCGACGATTATGCGCCAGGGATGGCGAATCCCGTTGCGCAACCTGGTCGCGGCGCCAGACAGGGGCGTGGCGCGGTTCGGTGCAGGACTGCTCGCCTCCCTGGTCTTGGCCCACGTGCTGTTCCATTGAGTTGGCGGGCAAAGGCTCCGCCAGTCGATTCTGTACGCATCCGCCCGGTGGCTTGGGAATGTTCAACATGATGGTGATGAGCGTCTCCGGTTCCGGCACGTCCCGAAGGTTCGGACGCCCATAAGCGTAGGCCATCAGCGCCGTCAGGAGCGATTGGATGGAGTTTGCCTGCCCACGGCATCAGCCAGTAAGCGGGCTTGCACTTGTGGGTCTTCCACAACACCCGTGGCCACATCCCCACCGCACGCCTGGTCTCGTTGCATGACCCCTTGGGTCGTCCGAGCGGGTTCCCTGACTGACCGGGTTGGAACGGCATTGTTCTCCCAATGTTGTTTGCAATGACCGTTGGTGTGTTTCATGAATTAATCGATTAATTCCTTCTCTGTTACCCGGGTAGCGTCGCTTGAAGATAAGCGACACGTGAAGGTGTGATGCGTGACACAAGAATGTTTCCCCTATCTCTCCCTCACTGGGGTTGAAACCAGGAGACACGAGTTAACAGGAGTGAACTCAGAATGCGTGAAACGCGCCAATGAAAACAGGCGTCAATCGTGAATCCAGACGTTAAACCCATCGAAGAACTCTTCAGGATTCACTAACGTCGACCATGTATCGGCAACAGTCCCATTGGTAAACGTAACAATGCCGACCTGGCAGATGGTTGACAAATCCGCATTGGCTGTTTCGACATCGACCGAGACGAAACTGAGAACAGACATCTGTACTCTATCGGAAAGTCCGCAGAACCCTAAGATTACCGAGCTAGAAACGCTGTTTCAACACCTAATACAGTTCTTTGATCTGTTACCGTACCGATAACCCTACAGGACGCCGGCCTGCTCCATCACCGCCTCGCACTTCTGCTTGATTTCGAGGGCGACCTCGTAGGGATCGCCCTCGACGTACTCCGCCCGAAAGAGCTCGACCGACAACGCACCGATGAATCCGCGCTCTTTAAGCTTGCGGAGGATGTTGCCAACCGGGGCGATGCCGTCACCGGGAATCAACCGCGAGTCGTTATCGATCAGCTCCCGCGGCGTGTCGAGCAGATCCTGGAAGTGGCAGTGCTGCAACTCGCCGTTCCGGAGCAGGTCGAGGTCCTGAAACTTGCTGAGGCCCGACCAGAAGTGGAAGAAGTCGAGCATCGGGCTGACGTGCGGATGGTCTGCCTCCCGAATCGTCGCCAGCGCCGACGTAAGCGTGGAGAGATGCGTGGACGTCCGGATGAACTCGATCATTGCGGTGAGTTCGAACTCTTGTGCGATGTCGCCCACCTCGCGGATACAGCGCGGCGTTTCAGCAAAATCGTCAGCGGTGACCGCCCGCCGCGTGCCCGACGGGGTGTAGACCCGGTTGAGGCCAAGGGTCCTGTATTGTTCGCACCGGAGGCGGAACCGATCGAGCGAGGCGGCTCGTTCGGGTCCAGGAATCCACATATCGGCGCCGCCGATGACGCCGCAGACCGGCGTCAGGCCGTTGTCGATCAGCACGCGTCCCGCGGCCGCCAGCGAATTCGACTCGAGGAACGTCTGGAGTAGACCGTCATTGAGCTCGACGTAGCGAATACCGGCCCGGGCCCATCCCTCGAGCGACCCCTGGAAGCCCGCCCCGCGTGAGGTGTTCTGATGGATGCTGAGAAGCATCTTTCCCGGTTCAGCGTTTTGCGCGTAAGCGGCCCGGCCGGCGGCGACCGCCACCGGGACCAACAACACCTCGCGTCGTGTGAGCATCGCTCCTCCTAACGGTCGAGCTCGGCGTAGATCTTGGCGGCGTTATCTTCGGCGCTGGTCAACGTGCCGCGGCTCATGGCGTAGTTCGCGTAGCGCGCAGGCAGATCGAGCGACGCGGCCGTCTCGGCCGCCGTCTTTCCTGCCGCCTTCCCCCGCTCGACCGAGATCAAAAAGTCGCGGTTAAACTCACCGAACTCTCGAAAGTCGTCCCAGGTCATCACCGGACTGTGACCGGGAATCACCATGTCGACCCCGGGAATCGCATCTGCCGCGGCCAGTAACGTTTTGGGGTACTGCACGCCGCTCCCGCCGTTGTTGACGTCGATATACGGCACGCCCTTCCAGGCAAACAGGTCGCCGGTATGCGCGACGCCGAGCCCGGAGAAAACGACGATGGTGTCGCCGTTCGTATGGCCGGCACCGAAATAATAGAGGTCGATCTGGTCGTCGCCGTCGAGGAGCGTCAGGCGGTCGTCATAGGTCCGGCTCGGCAGATAGCGTTGCCCGCTGGCCGACTGAAACGCCTCCATCTTCTCCATGTTCGACTTGGTGCTGGCGTGCGCCACCACCTCGACCGGCAACGAGAAGTCGACGTTGCTGCCGACGTGGTCACCGTGGGTATGGGTGTTGATAATGTGCGTGACCGGCTTGTCGGTGACGGTGCGCACCTTGTCGAGAATCGCGCTCCCCCAGCCGGGATTCTTCGTGTCGACCAATACGACGCCGTCATCGGCCACGAGCGCCGCCGTGTTGCCGCCCCCGCCGGTAATCACGTAGAGGTTCGCCTTGACCTGCTCGATCTCGGCGACGTTCTCTTGCGCCAGCGGAAACCCGAGCGCCACCGCCACACCACCGACCACGAGCCCACTCATAATCATTTGTCGTCGCATTGCTCCCCCTTGTCCGACGCCGTCACGGGCTCAATATACACTTTCTATCGATGCCCCCCTCCCAGAGGATCAGCGGGGTAATCTCATCACTCGGTGAGATTGAAGATCGGATTGTGTGTGTCACAAGACGCCCTTCGGTCTTCCGAAGTTGTAACAACCAACAATGCATTCAGACGAATGTGAACGGCGTGTCTCTCAACGACTGACGACTCGTGAGACCAAAGATGCCCCTGGTTAAAAGCTTCCCCTATCTCTCCCCGAAGAGGGTTGAAACAAGAGAACAGTAGTAAACAGGAGTGGACTCAGAATGCGTAAAACGCGTCAATAACAACAGGCATCAATCGTGAAAGTTGTACGCCATCAGCCTGTTAACGGAATCGCGTCGAGAGGGTTCGGCTCACGCCGCCTCCGCCATTTTCACCTTGTAAACACAGGGGTTTTTTCATCAGCACCTGCCATGTTGCCTTCAGCTCTCCACTGCCCACGCTACTGCGCGTCCGTTTCGTGCGCGCCCAAGTTTCGCAGCAACGTCTCGGTGCCCTGCGCGGCCTCAACATTGCTCCATGGGTGACGCCGCTTCACCACCCCAAGTGGTGTCTGACCGGATGCATTCACCACTTCAAGGCCTGCCCCATGCTCTACAAGGAATTCGACAACGCGGTCAAAACCCTTGTTGACGATGTGATGGAGTGCGGTGTTGCCGTCCTCATCGACGACCGTGACGTCGCCGCCAGACTCGAGCGCCAGTCGTACCGCGGCAAACGTCCCTGCTTCGTCAGAGTGTTCGGCTTGGAAGGCGAAATCTCGCGCAAGCGCACGGTCCCGTCGATCCCAAACGCCATACCGCCAACTCGCCCCAGCCGCCAACATCAACGGTGTCCAGCCGTTGCGGAGCGGGAGCGCCCCGTCGGCGCCGCTACTAACCAGCACACGCATAATCTCAACTTCCGCAAACTTCGCGGCTAGCGCAAACGATGTCGCACCAAGTAAATGCTCGCCGATCATTAAGACTTGCCCGTTGCGCGTGACCTTCGTTGCTTCCGTAACCTGGGCGTTCGGACGAGTCCCCCGAGCCAAGAGCGCTTCAACTATGGCGCGGTCGCCCTGCAGGACCGCAGCATGAAGCGCGGTATACCCAGCCGCCGCCGCGTTCGGGTTTGCCCCTTCGGCCAACAAGAACTCGACAAGCGCCCGATGACCACTATGAGTCGCCACGAGCAACGCGCTCCGACCATCCGGCGACGCATCGTCGACATTCGCACCGGCGGCCAAGAGCAATCGCGCCGAGTCAACATCTCCCTGCCGGGCTGCAAATAGAAACGCCGTATACCCGCCCACTTCGGTCTCCTCGGCGTCCGTGCCGTATCGACGACCCAACTCGCCATACTTCAGGTTGGACTGGAGACGCCGGCTGATCACTAGACGTCTGACACGCGACCGACGATGCACGTCCGCACCTCCGTCAATCAGCGCGCGCACGACAGCAGCGTGGCGTTGCGCCACCGCCCACATCAGCGCAGTCTGGTCATCCTCGGATTCGGTCGCGTTGACCTGCGCACCTTGGGCAAGGAGCGCGTTCACGGCCGCCACGTTTCCCGTGCGCGCACAGCTCATCAACAGAGTCTCACCGGTCGAGACGGCCGCATTCGCATCGGCGCCAGCCGCGAGCAACAACTCCACGGCCTCTACATTCGCATTCGCACACGCCAGCGATAACGGCACCACACGATGAGTATTTGCGAATCCCGGGTCCGCGCCCGCATCAACCAGCATGCGGAGAGTGTCCACGTCATCGAGATAAGCTGCCCAATGGAGTGCGGTTGCGCCATCCACCTGTGACGCGTCCACGTTGACCGGCTCTTCTAACAGAACCCGTACCGCCTCAGTATCCTGTCTCTTGACGGCGTCAACCAAACGAAAGTCCGCATCCTGCGCATTCGTGTTGGCCACTGTCAACACCAAGAGGTTGGCCAGCACCAGCCCGATACCACACGCCACACGGAGTCCCTCGACGAAAGGGCAGCGATGAAAATCAGCATGCGCGCACAACGACGTCGCTCGCGACGCGTAATCGCTGCTGACGCTCCTTCGCACCCTCGTCTCAGTTTCCATCTCGTGATGCGCTACACACCGGACAGCCGCTCAGCTCCCGCCGAAAGTCCCGGAAGAGCGCCCGTGCTGTCCCCGATCCGATCCACGTCAACACCGAGCTTGTCGAGTAACGACACGTGCAGGTTTGCAAGCGGTGTCTGCTCGGGATAGACCAAGTGACGCCCACTCTGAAGCTGTCCACCACCACCGCCCATGACGACAATCGGCAGATTGTAGGGCGAGTGCAAATTACTGTTACTCATGCCAGCGCCGTACATGATCATCACGTGGTCAAGCAACGATCCGTCCCCGTCAGGCGTTGCCTTGAGCTTCTCAAGAAACGAGGCAAACAGCGTCACGTGATACGTATTAATTTTAGTCAACTTCGCGAGCGCTTCTGGCACGTTCCGGTGGTGGGAAAGCGGGTGATGTGCATCCGGAACCCCGATCTCACGGTAGGTACGACCGCTAAGTTCGTGACCGCTCATAAAGGTGGTCACACGTGTACGATCAGTTTGGTACGCCAACAGCTGCAGGTCGTACATCAACCCTGCGTGTTCGGCAAAGCTCCCGGGGACGCCCAGCGGACGGTCCACGAACGGTAGCTCCTCGTCACGCTGAGACTCTGAAATTTCGATGCGACGCTCGACATCCCTGACGGCATCGAGATACGCCCCGATCTTGAGCTGGTCACTCGGTCCAAGCTCGCGGCTGAGTCGCGCGACATCATCCCTGACCGAATCAAGAATACTCCGTTGCTCTTGTCGACGCGCTCGCCGAGCTGCCGGGTCAGTGCTATCGGTATCCCCAAACAGCCGCTCAAACACCGCACGCGGGTTGTGCTCCATCGGTAACGGCGTCGCCCCACTGGCCCACGAGATCGTGTACGAAAACGCGCAACTAAAACCACCACTGTCGCACGAGCCTGCAAAATTCGCTCCTTCGAGACCAAGTTCGAGCGACGCCAGTGGCGTCTGCTTACCCAACTCCTGCGCAGCGAGTTGGTCCATCGAAATGGCCCGCGGGTTCCACGCGCCGGGATGCTCTGCCGTCAGAAATTTTGTCGACGCGCGGGAGTGCGTGCCACCATTGATCCCAGGCGGCGGTGTACTATTCAGGCCTGACAAGACCAGCAACTGGTCCCGGAACGGTGCCAATGGCTGAAGAATCGGCGTCAGCGCAAACTTGTTGCCTTCAGCCGCAGGCGTCCAATTTTCCATGACCATCCCGTTCGGGACATAGACCGCACCAAAGCGAACCACTGGCTTTGCCGCCGTCTTACTCAGGGCACTAAGCGCCGGGACCATCCCATCAAGCAACGGCAAAGCCACCGTCGCGCCGAGTCCCCGTAACACTGTTCGTCGTGGAATTGCCTTCTTCGTAATTATCATGACTCCGCACTCCTCATCTGGAACGGCATACTGTTGACGATACCAAGAATGATCGACGACCAGCGATAATCATTCGAGGCAGCCTCAGACACAATCCGCCGTATGGCGGGCTGGTCGTAATATTCAACGCTCCGCCCAATGGCATAGCTCAGTAATTTTTCGGTCACAGTTCGGATAAAACTGACGTCGTGTGCCATCAACGCCTCGCGAAACGTAGCGGGGGTGTCGACGACGCTGCCATCCGCAAGCGTGCCACGCGTATCGACCGGTGCTCCCGCTACGTCAGTGGCACGCCACCGCCCAATCGCATCGTAGTTCTCCAGCACGAACCCCGGCGGGTCCATGATGCGATGACACACCGCACAGGCGG
>CAJWTS010000087.1 GCA_913047795.1 uncultured Verrucomicrobiota bacterium
TTCCCAGAGGATCAGCTCTCACCGGATCGTAGTCACACGATGCTGCTCGACCCGCGGTGGGTGGCCACAATTTCAGTAGACGACCGGCCTGTCTGGCCGGCACGGGCACTGTCACGTTAACCAACTCTCGACGACGCAGCGCTGCACCTGACGCCGGCCGCGTTAGATGCCACGATCAGGCTGCTGGATCCGCCTAAAACTGACTCCGCTGGTGGAGACATAGTGGAGACGGTTGTCGGAGAGCAGGCATGTCATTAATAAGACACGCCGACTGTCGCTGTAGAAAACAGGACTGAAGCAATGCCGTTCCAACCCGGCCAATCAGGGAACCCGCTCGGACGACCCAAGGGGTCATACAACAAGACCAGGCGTGGCGGTCTCCGCCCAGCTATATCCATACGCTTGACTGTCAAACTGGCTGTCAAGTGACCTTCAAAAGTGATGGTCGGGATGAGGGTCAAGATATCCTGGTCGTCTCTTTTTGTGGGTCGATGTTTTTAAATCAAAAACAGAGAACCGATCCATTACCTTTATAGATACACGACCCGTTCCGGCGCGGGTAACAGGTCTCGGTCCGCTGAGAAGCGGAGCAATGCCTGTTACACTGGTATACCGTCGTCAGGCCAAGGCCGCCTCTGAATCCACGAACCTGGGCCACAATTCCGCTCACTGTAACGAAACGAGAATCATGATTCGTACACAAGGTCTGTCTGTTCAGTTCGGCGAACGTGTTCTGTTCGAGGACGTTTCGATCAAGTTCACTCAGGGTAATTGCTACGGCTTGATCGGACCTAACGGCGCAGGAAAGTCGACGCTTCTCAAAGTTCTGTCTGGCGAGACTGAACCGCACTCAGGTTCCGTGGTGATCGACCAAGGTCTGCGAGTCGCGGTTCTCAAGCAGGATCACTTCGAATTCAACGAGTTCGACGCGCTCACCACGGTGTTAATGGGGCATGGTCGTCTGTTCGCCATTATGCAGGAGAAGGACGCCCTCTACTTGAAGCCGGACTTCGACGAGTCTGACGGCATGCGCGCGGCGGAGCTGGAGGCTGAGTTCGGTGGGCTGAATGGCTGGGGGGCCGAGGCGCAGGCAGGCGAGCTGCTGGGCGGGCTGGGTATCCCGGTATCTCGGCATGGACTCCTCGTTAGGGAACTCGACGACGGTGATAAGGTTCGCGTCCTTCTAGCTCAAGCGGTGTTTGGCGACCCTGACGTTCTGTTGCTGGACGAACCGACGAATCATTTGGACGTTGAGTCGATTTTGTGGCTTGAGGACTTCCTGCTGTCCTTTCAGAACACCGTGATCGTCGTGTCGCACGACCGCCACTTCCTCAACCGAGTGAGCACGCACACTGCAGACATCGACTACCATCAAGTGACGTTGTACACCGGGAACTATGACTTCTGGCGCCAGGCCAGCGAAATGGCGCTCCGGCATAGGCAAGCGCGGAAAGAGAAGAACGAGGACCGGGCCCGGGAGCTTAGGGAGTTCATTGCCCGCTTCAGCGCCAACGCATCCAAATCCCGGCAAGCCACCTCTCGCAAGAAGATGCTAGGGAAACTCGACGTTGAGGCGATTGCTCCGTCGTCTCGGAAGTCTCCGCACATCGTCTTCAGTTCAGAGAGGGTCCATAGCAAGGAGATGCTCAGCCTCACGGATGTGTCGAAGTCCGTCGGCGGGCAGAGTATCTTCGAAGGGGTCAACCTCACGATCGCTAACGGAGAGCGGGTGGTGGTGGTCTCGCGAGACTCTGTGGCAACGTCGACGTTTCTGGAGGTCGTCGCGGGTACGCAGGAGCCCGACACTGGCAGTGTCCGGTGGGGGGCGTCGGTGCGGCGCTCGTTTCTGCCAAAAGAGTACGGTCACCTGTTCGACGTCGATCTCAGCGTCATCGACTGGTTGCGGCAGTTCAGCGAGGATCCGGATGAGGACTTCATCCGGAAGTTCCTGGGCCGCATGCTGTTTACCGGCGAGGAATCCAGGAAATCGGTCACCGTCCTCTCGGGGGGGGAGAAGGTGCGCTGCATGCTCGCGCGTTTGATGCTCGAGAACCCTCAGTGCCTCATTCTAGACGGTCCGACGAACCATCTCGACCTGGAGTCGATCAACGTCCTGAACAACGCCCTGAGTAAACGCAGTGGCACTCTGATTTTTGGGTCTCATGACGTCGAGTTGATCGAGTCGTTGACCGACAGGGTTATCGAGATTACCGACGAAGGTCTCGTTGACCATCAGTGCGGCTACGCCGAGCTACGACAGCGGCGGACCGAAGAGTCGGCCGTGCTCGTCGGCGCTTGAGGCATCGCCCCGACCCGATGTCCTGACCCGCATGCAGGGTCAGTCTTGAGTGTGTCGTCATGCATGTCTAGGAAAAGTTCTTTTTGTCGATGTCGTTGGGTGATATCGGGGAAAAAGAAAAGGTGGAACTGATCAGGATGCCAAAAAACAACAGGGGACTTCGATGCAGATTAAGAATCGGCAGCAATTAAAAATCAGCACGTGGAAATCTCCGGCACAGTATTGGGCATCGCCCGAAGGCAAGCGGCGGAAAGAGCTCAGACGATTAGACCACTACGCGAAGCGGGTCGAGCTCATCAGGCCTCACTTCATGAATTAAGAGTACACTCCACGCGTGGTAACAGTCAGGCTGTTCTCGACCGACGACGCATCTGACTGTTGACTCATGCCCCGTATTGATTCGCTCGCAACCTCTCTGCCGGCCCACCGCTGCGACCAATCGGATGTACGCAACGAGATGGCCCGCGTGTATCGCGGCGACAGTGCGATGGAGCGGTTGCTTCCGGTCTTTGACCGGATCGGTGTTGACACGCGGTACTTCGTTCGCCCTCCCGAGTGGTACTCCGAGGGCCAGTCGTTCGAGACGCGTAACGCGGTCTATGCGACGTCGGCGCTCGAGCTTTCCGAGAAGGCTGCGCGCGCCTGTCTCGACCGGTCGGGGACCAGCCCTGACACGATCGACCACATCTATTTTGTGACGACGACGGGACTGATGACCCCGAGTCTCGATGCGAGGTTGGCGTCGCGGCTGGGTTTGCGACCCGATGTTCGACGTTTGCCGCTCTTTGGCTTGGGGTGCGCAGCCGGTGCTGGAGCGCTCGTGCGGGCGGCGGACACACTCCGCGCGTATCCCACGCATCGCGCCCTGGTTATCTCGGTCGAGCTCTGTAGCCTGGTCTTTTCTCCCGTCGCGCGGACCGCTACCGACCTGGTCGGCGCCGCGCTCTTTGGCGACGGAGCCGCTGCCGTCGTCGTCGCGGGTGACGAGACGGGAGGCGAGGGCCCCGCGATTCGGGCGACACGAACGCACCTTTTTCAGGAGGCCCCGGACCTCATGGGATGGAACTTTACCGCCGACGGCATGCGTTTGGTCTTGTCCCGGGACGTCCCCAAGTTCGTCGCGACTGGTGTGGCGCCGGTGGTTAATAAATTTCTAGACGCTCAGGGCCTATCGCTTCCGGGGCTCAGCCACCTGATCCTCCATCCAGGCGGCGCGAAAGTCATGGCAACCTATCGCTCGGTGTTCGGCCTTGACGACGTCGCGCTCAACAACGCTCGAGAGACCATGCGCCGATACGGCAATCAGTCGAGCGCGTCAGTGCTGTTCATGCTCAACGACCTTGTTGCCTCAGGTCGGCCCCGAGGCGGTGACACCGGTTTCATGATGGCTCTGGGGCCCGGTTTTTCGGCCGAGATGCTGACGCTCGAGTGGTGACCCGAACGATACATGGAACGGACACCTGATGTCACGATCGTGGGCGGTGGGCCGGCGGGTTCGGCCCTCGCGGTCCTGTTGGGTCGGCAGGGTGTGACGGTCGTGCTCTACGAAAAAGCACACCATCCGCGACTCAAACCGTGCGGCGAGGGTTTGCTCCCCCACGGTGTTGCTGCCCTGCGTCAGATCGCCGGTATTCCCGATGTCCCACATGTGAAGGGTCTGCGGTTCGTCGCCGGAACGGTATCGGCCGACGTCGATTTCCCTGATGATGGGCTCGTCGTTCGCCGCGATCGATTTGATGCCTGGCTGTTCGAGCTTGCGGGCGGCACGCCGAATGTTGATGCTCGACCCGGAACGGCGTATCGACCTGGTCCGACCGGGTTGCTTGTTGGTGCGGATGGGTGCCACTCGATGTTCCACCGACAGCTTCCTGGTAAGGTGGCTTCCCCACGACGCGCAGGGCTCTCCAGCCATGTTGTGGGTCTGACGGGGCTCGGCGACCGCGTCGAGGTCTTTTTTCATGACGACGGAGAGCTCTACGTCGCGCCGACTGGCGGGGGAGAGGCGTTGGTCTCGGCGCTGTTTGACTATCGTCATTTTCGTCGAGACGGCATCACGTACCTGCTGAACAAGACGGCGTGGCTGCGAGGCCGCCTGTCGGACCTTGAATTCACGACACCTGTGCTCGCCGCCGCACCGCTTGGACTGTACGTTCCGCGGATCGTCGATCGAAGTCAACGGCTGCTTCTGGTTGGCGACGCGGCCGGCACACCCGACCCGATCACCGCGGGCGGTCTGGCACTGGCCTTGGCAGCGACGCGGATCGCGGCGGATGCGATTGTCACCGGAGCGTTCGACGAGTACGAGCGACGCCGGCTCGAGATGGGGCGCACGGCAAATCGTCTTGGCCGGCTGATACTCTGGCTGGGTCGCACCGAGCGTCGAGCGGAGTGGGTGTTACGCCGCCTGGCGTGGGGTGTTGAGCCACTGCTCAACCTGGCGCTCCGACGTTCCCAGGTGTCCGGCTCTGGACCCTTTGACTTCGTTCGTCCAAAGCTGGGTCGAGAGACGAACGACGCTCAGGACGGGCTTTGGGCTTCAGGCTCCGTCGCCGCCGACACACGACGTCTTGACTTGCGACGCCCGCCCTCCGACTCACGGTCCTGATATGTGGATGTCCCAACGGTCGCTCGAGCGCGAGTTCATGGACGACCACACGCCGCCACAGGACGTCGTTGACGATGTCTACCAATTTCTCGGTGGAATCAACCGTTGGCTCGGTGGCACCCGCGCGACACTACACCGGTTCGAGGAGTTCAGTCGCGGATGGCGGCCCGGCCAGCGGGTGGAGGTGCTGGACGTGGCAACCGGCGGCGGCGATTTCGCGAGGGCTCTGGTTCGGTGGGGGCACGCACGGGGTTTCGATGTCAGGGTCACCGCCCTCGACATCAGCGCGAGCGCACTGCGCTCGGCTCGGCAACGGAGCACCAGTGACGCAGCCGGGCTCCGCTACGTGTGCGCCGATGTCCATCGAATGCCGTGTCGAGAAGGTGTGTTCGATTACGTCAGCTGTTCGCTGTTCTTTCATCATCTGACCGACGACGACGTCATCCGCACGCTCCAGTCGTTCGACACGCTAGCGACACGAGGGATCGTCGTCAATGACCTGGTCCGACGCTGGCGGCACTATGCCTGGAGTTGGCTCTTGACGCGGCCCTTTAACGCCGTCTTACGTCACGACGGACCGCTGTCGGTGCGCCGCGCGTTTCGGCCGACAGAGCTGGCCGCACTGACGCGTCGCGCTGGGCTTTCCTGGCTCACCATTCGGCTGCACTTCGGACACAGAATGACACTGGCTGGAGAACGCCCAGGCCATCGCCGGGCACCGTCAAGTTGAGACGGTAGCTGGCAGTGTAGAGCGATGACCAACCACGCGCCGAACTACTACCCTCAAATGTCTGGCCACCGCAAACTCTTTTGTCGATTACCTGTCGACGCTTGCGCGAGTTGTACAATAATATTTAAAAGAGAGCTCATCAACTACGGTTCTTCAGACCGTCGCGAGACGTGATTAGATCTGCCACACACAGAAATAATGTTGAGGTAGAAAGATTGGTATCAATGCACCAACGACCGTCAGCGGGTAGTACCAAGCCATCACAACGACAACTTGAAAACCTCACAAATAGTGATGTTTAGGCATCGTTTTTTGGTAAGCGTACGAACCATCGTTCGTGTTTGCGGCGGGGAGCGATGACGAAGCTCGATCAGTTCCAGTCTATGTTCTTGTCGGCCGACAAAACCGCCCTTCGCTATAAGAAGCTCGCAGTCAAACACGTCCTGGTTGTCAGCGACCTCGACGGTGACGCCGCCGCCGAGCTATCGAAACGGGTGCGGACCTTCATTTCGGTCGTCGACGACGAATCAACCCAATGGGCTCGACTGGACGGCGGCACGTTCTCGAGCGTGAAGCAACTCCTCGATAATGTCGATAAACAGGCACCAGATCTGATCGTCACCTACCGCCATCTGCACTCCTCGGCCTGGCGGTGGCCCCACAGCCTCGGCGAGTACCTCGACGTCCTAACCCAGGCGACACGCGTACCGGTGATCGTCCTTCCGCATCCCGATGCCGCGCGTGCCCTGCCCCACACTCTAAAGAACACCGACCGCGTCATGGCGATCACCGACCACCTCAGTGGAGACGACCGGCTCGTAAACTATGCGCTCGGCTTCACGCAGCCCGGCGGAAGCTGCTGGCTTACCCACGTGGAACCGATGTCGGTCTTCGACTACTACTTGGACGTTATCTCGAAGATTCCAGAAATCGGTACGGAGTCTGCGCACGAGCTGATCGAGAGGCAGCTCCTCAAGGGTCCGCGTGACTATATCGAATCGTGCCGGCGCGAGATCGCCGAGCAGCACCTGTCCTGCGAGATCGGTGAGATCGTCATCATGGGCCGGCGCCTCGGTGAATACCACAGACTCATCAACGAGCACCGCGTCGACCTGCTCGTGCTCAACACCATGGACGACGATCAACTCGCGATGCACGGCCTTGCCTACCCGCTGGCCGTGGAGCTGCGGCAGACCCCGTTGCTGATGCTATGACGCACGCCCTGGCCAGTGTCTCGAGCGCCGTGACCGTCTGGTTCGTCCTGCTGCTCGTTGCGATGATCGTGTGCCTGGCTCTCGAGGAGAAGATCCACGCTAAGAAGTCGGTGATCGTTCTGGTCTTCGCAGTGGTTTGTCTGCTGCTCGGCGGCCTGCTCGGTCTGCTGCCATTCGCGGAGATAGTTGTCACAGTGGGCGAGGAGCACATCGAGCTGCCGATCTACATCCCCGCCATCGACTGGGAGGTCGTTGCGATCATTCTTGGCTCGTCGCTGTTCGTCGACATCACCTCAAAATCTGGACTGTTCACCTGGATCGCAATTGTCCTGACGAAGACCTCGAGGGGTGATCCCCTTAGGCTGCTGATTTTCTACGGCGTGATGACCGTGGTCTTCTCGGCGGTCCTCAACAACGTTACCGCGATGATCATTGTTGGTTCGCTGACGGCGGTTTCACTCAAACGTCTCGGAATCGGCGACAAGTTGCTGGGATTTCTCCTCGTCGAGGGCCTGCTCACCAACGTGGGTGGATTGCTCACGCTGATTAGTTCGGTCCCCAACATCATCGTCGGTAACGCGGCGGGCATCACGTTCGTGACCTTTTTCGCAAAGGCGGCGCCGTACGTGGTGGTCGTGACCGGTATCACGATCTGGCTCGGCGCGAGGGTCTTCGGGATTCGGCCCCTCGACGGCGAAGCGGCGCGCAGCGAAGCGGCACAGCTAGTATCAGGCTTCGACGAAAACGACGGCATCGAGTCGCGCTTCAAGTTCAACTTCGGTGTCGTGATGCTCGGCGCCTTCATCGCCACGATTGCGGCCGCTTCCATCCCGGGCAGCGTGCTGAATTCCTTGGGAATGGGCTACGTCGCACTATCGTTCGCGGCGATCATGCTCGTGCAGTACAAGTCGATCGCTGACCGCTTCTACGAGGCCGTGGACTGGGACCTGCTAGCCTTCTTCGGAGCGCTGTTCGTCGTCATCAACGTGATGGAGCACGCCCAGGTTCTGGCGCTGATCGGTCACGGACTGGCACCGATCCTAGAGCTCGGCGACACAGTGGGTCCCGCAATGATGCTGTTCAGCGCGGCGGTAACCAGCTCCGTAACCGACAACATCCCATTGGCGGCGATGTTGGCGAAGATCCTTGGGAGCCTGAACCTCGCAGCGGACTCTCCTTATTGGTGGGCCGTGATCTTCGGTGCGAACCTAGGCGGCAATATTACGCCCATCGGCTCGGCGTCGACCCTGGTCGCGGTCACCATCATCCACAAGCACGGCCTGGAGCTCTCCTTCGTGGGCTTCGTGCGGGCGGCACTCCCCTTCGCAGCGCTGCAACTGGTGTTGGCGGCCGGCTATCTGCTGTGGGTTCTGTGAGGACGGAGCGTCAGGCGTAGAGCTCTGCCAGAATCTGTTTCTTGCCCTCGTTGCGCCTCGCCATGGCCGGGAGCGTCTTCGACACAACCGGTCTCGGCCCGACGCTGGACCTTCGTCGTGGGTCGCTATGCGGGGTGCACGAGCTGAGGATGGGGCGGGGTCAACGCGTAGCGGGCGGTGTGGTCCGGCACACTGGCCGGCGTGTCCACCGTGGTGTGCAGCTCAACGATGCCATCGCGAGAGAGCCGCTCGAGGTCGTCGTCTTTGCGCATCATGACGATGGCCGGGACCGTACCCGGCGCACTCAGCACGCCGACCCACCGGTTCCGACCGGCCTGCTTGGCGCGATACATCGCCCGATCGGCCACGTCCAGTACCTGTTCCCAGGAGAACAGATCGGGCGTGCTCGACATGAACGGGGAGAAGGCGAAACCGATTGAACAGCTCAGGCGCACGGTGTCACCTTCGCCGAAGTCGAAGAGATGGTCCGCAACCGCCTGCTTGATCCGTTCGGCCAGGCGCGCGGCCGCGGCCAGCCCGGCCTCGCCCAGCTTTTTGCTTAACTGCGGGTTTGCCTTGGTCCAGCAATTCGCACGGCGGACCGGGTCGCGCTCGCCATGCGCGGCCACCAGCGCGCGCACCTGTTCGCGTAACTCCTGAATCTGCACTATAAACACTTTCATTAAAAATTATTTTGACAAATGCATTGCTAGTATCAATTGTAGAATTTTCAACATAAGGGGCAACTAAGTCATTCAGAAATATTGGATCAGTTGTTACTGTTGTT
>CAJWTS010000088.1 GCA_913047795.1 uncultured Verrucomicrobiota bacterium
ACTTCACAGGGGCACTCGCCCTGCTGGTTTTGGGCATTTATTGGAAACGCGCCAGTCGCATCGGAGCCTATCTCGCGCTGACCGCTGGAGGATTGGCGGTATTCGGGCTGACCCCGGTACAGAAAGCGGTCGGACTCGAGAAAATAGAGGCTGCCCATGTAGGGCTTTGCGCAACGGGCGCAGCCCTCGCTCTGATGGTTCTCGGATCACTTCTTTTCCCTGACAAGGAAACAACGAATCAAGGAGGAACTGATGAGTGACTGGATAACGATCTGGTCGATACTGCTAGCAGGGGGTATCGGAATATACGCCGTGATGGCCATCTTCGTAGCCATCGGAGGTGCCAAAGACATTCGGAAACTGTTTCGTTCCATGGATAAGAAAAAACGGGATAAGGAAAGAGATTCCTGAAGCACATAAACAATTTCGACGTGAAGCCTCATTCTTGTTAAAAGCCATCCCAATGACCCCTCCCTTTAGACATTTGTTGGTTTTGGCTGCGATGGCCTCCGCATCCTCTTATAATGCGGCAAATGCCAAAAAGGCAAAATCCGATGCCCCGTGGAACCAATGGATTGAAAAAGACTTTCCTTTTTTCTCGGCTACGATGGACGCACGGACGAAAGCGAGCGAGAACAACCTCACTCCGCGCGCCTTGGTATTTCCCTTGGGAGAGGATCATTTCCTTGCCTATGACATCGACTTGCTGCGGGTGGCGGTTATGTGGAAGGCCAAGGGTGTGCCTTTCACAAACGCGAGCATGTCCGTCAACAGCTACCCCTACCAACTTAAAAAAGTGGGAGGCGGTCAAGGAGCGCTTCCGAAGCCGCATGGCGACGTGTTGTTCCAAAACGGCATCTATCCGGGGGTGGGCATCGGTTTGCCCGAATTCAAGGATCCGCGTCCTGTCCCACCGACCGAAACGGAAGTCGGACGAGGCGGCATCCATCCGGAGCTAGCACGCTTTCGAGGCATCAACCTGCAATCCGAAATCGAGATCGAATATGAAGTGGAAACCACCAAGGTGAGCGAACGCTTCCGCTTGAATAAAACTGGTTTTACCCGAAAGTTGCAAGTGGACGCTCACAAGAAGCCTCTCTACCTAATCTTGGCAACGGAGGATGCCACCGGCTCGAAGTTTACCATTAGGGGAAAAGGAAGTATTGAGAACATGAAGGGACATGTCGTCTGCAGGATTCCCACCTCCCGCAAGAAGGAGAAAATATCCATTGTTTTCCCCCTCGACGTGAATTCGCAGAGACTGGCCCAACCAACGGGTAAACGCTGGGAAAAAAAGGTGAGCCTGTCCCTGAACGAGGCAAAGAAAAACGACGCCCTCAATTTCGAACCCGTTCCCCTACCCCTTGCAAATCCTTATCAGCGAGCCGTGCGAGCTGCGGGAATAGACTTCTTCAAGGACGGACGCGCGGACTATCGCGTCACTCGCTAGAAGGGACCGCCCGTAATGCGCATCGGCATCATCTCGCTCATCCACGAATCGAACACCTTCATCTGCACGCCGACGACCTACGACATGTTCGAAGAAAACATGTTTATGGGTGATGCGCTGATCGAAAAATACGAGAACGCCTTCAACGAGATCACCGGCTTCATCGCGGTCCTGCGTGAACAGGGTCACGAGATCGCACCGATCTTTTGGGCAGCCACGGGCCCCTCCGGCACGATCACGCACGAGACCTGCGAACGCCTGATCGAGACGATCCTGGGTGAACTCGCGAAGGCGGGGTCACTGGACGGCCTGCTCGTTGCGCCGCACGGCGCCAATTCCGGGGCGGACGAATACCACGACCTCGACGGCGTCTGGCTGAGCCGTGTCCGCGAGGCCGTCGGGGATATTCCAATCGTCTGCACCGTCGACCCGCATTGCAACCTGTCGCCGGCGATGGTCGCGGCCTGCAACGCCACGATCGGCTACCGCTCCAACCCGCATCTCGATCAACTCCAAATCGGCAGAGAAGCAGCCACCCTGCTGCTACGTACACTCGCCGGCGATGTCCAACCGGTCCAGGCTGCGGCGTTCCCGCCGGTCCAGATCAATATCGAGCGCCAGCACACGCCGTCGGAGCCCTGTCGGAGCCTGTACAAGCTCGCCGACGAAATTCTCGAGGAGCCGGGAGTACTCTCCAACAGCATCCTGCTCGGGTTCCCGTACACCGATGCCGAGGAGATGGGCACGTCTTTTGTGGTGGTGACCGACGGCGACCGCAAGCTGGCGCAGGCGAAGGCGGATCAACTGGCCGCGTACCTGGTCGAGCATCGCGCACTGTTCGCGGGCGAATTCGTCGAGCCGAAAGAGGCCGTGGAGATGGCCGTGCGTGAGAAAGGTCCTGTCTGCCTGCTCGACATGGGTGACAATGCCGGCGGCGGCTCCGCAGCGGACAGCACAATCCTGGCCGCTCTGCTTCGGAAACATAAGACCCCGTCTTTCGTCTGCCTTTACGATCCGGAAAGCGTCCGTGCCTGCATCGAGGCCGGACCCGGCGCAACATTAAACCTGCGCTGCGGCGGCAAGACCGATGACCTGCATGGCGAGCCGCTGGAGGTCACGGGTACGGTGCGCAGCCTGCACGACGGCTACTACACCGAGAGCGAGATTCGGCACGGCGGACGCACAGAGGAGAACATGGGTGACAGCGCCGTGTTCGACTGCAACGACGGGTTGACCCTGCTGCTGACCAGCCTGCGCTCGATACCCGTCAGCCTGGGCATGATGACCAGCTGCGGACTGCACCCATCCGAGTTCCAGGTGGTCGTGGCCAAGGGCGTCATCGCCCCGATGGCCGCCTACGAACCCGTCTGCACGAAGTTGATCCGCGTCAACACGCCCGGCACCACCTGCGCCGATATGCGAAAGTTCGACTACAAGCATCGGCGACGTCCGCTCTATCCATTGGATGAACTGCCGGCGACGTGAGCCGGGGCCCGGCTTGACATCAGGAACCGCCGACGAAACAATATTGACCATGCCGGCCGTGACTCCAGAGCAAATCGCACAGTTCGAACAAGACGGGTTTCTAAACGCCGGACAGATCCTGTCAGACGGGGAGGTCGACTCGATCTGCTCCGAACTCGACCGCATCCTCGAAATCGGACCGGACGGATTCGGGGAGAACGATCCAAAGCCCGTTCTCTTCCGCGACCTGAACAGCGCGGCCGACAGCGAGTACAAGACGGAAGGCGCAAAGCCGGTCTGGCAGATCGTCAACATCTGGGAAACATCGAAGGCATACGAAGAACTGGTTCGCCATCCCACCATTGTCGAGGCGATCAGCCAGTTGACCGGGTTCGCGGACCTGCAGGTCTGGCACGACCAGGTTCAGTACAAGCCCGCTGAAGCTGGTGGCGCAACGAAATGGCACCAGGACGCGCCGCTCTGGCCCTCGATCGAACCGGACACACCCGTGAGTGCCTGGATACCTATGGACGATGCCGAGATCGAGAACGGCTGCATGTGGATGGTCTCCGGATCACACAAGTGGGGTAACCAGATGGAGCATATTCGCGAGCACATGCACGAACACAGCGTCCTGCCGCAATTCAAGAATGTCGTCCCGGTCAACGGGTCCGGTGAGGTCGAGGCACAACCGTGCCCGGTCAAGCGCGGCGAGGTGCATTTTCACCATTCGTTGACCTGGCACGGCTCGCCCGAAAACCATTCCACGCGACCCCGACGGGCCATCGCGATTCATTACATGAACAGCGAGTCGCACTACACCGGGCACGGACACCCGATGAAAAAGTTCATCAACATCCCCGTCGGCGCCGCCATGCGTGATGCCGGCCCGCACTTCCCGTTCGTCTGCCGCAACGGCGACCCCCTCGCCTACGCCGACTAGGAACGGCGACGCCTAAGCGCGCTTGAGGAAGACGGTCATTTCGCCGGGCTTGCGGTTTGCCCAGAGGAAGTAAGGGATCGCCTTGATCGACCGCTTCACAAGCTTCCGCGCACGGGGCACATAGAGCTCCCCATTCCAAGCTGCCTGATCCTCGGTCCGCGCATCGGCCGTGATGCAAGGGACGCGCCCCAGCGATGCCGGCGTCTCACCGATCCGGAAGGTGGTGTTCTCCTTCACATAAACGTTCGCGAGGTCGGGTCCGTTATCCGCTTCCTCCAGGCAATAGACAATCGGTCCGCGCTGCAGCGCCACCTGGCCGCTCACCTGGCGGGCGCGCGGGTTAACCGCGATTTGCTCGACCGGCATCGGAAACTTCAACTCGACCCGGTCGCCGGTCTTCCATTCGCGCTTGAGATGTACATATCCCTTCCGCGGCTTCGTAGCGACGCGCCGTCCGTTGACGGTCACCCGCGCCTCGCGGGTCCAGCCGGGGATACGCAGGGCAAGTGTCCACGCGCTGCCACGCGAGGGCTTCACAGTGATGCGAACGTCGCCATTCCACGGGTAGTCGGTCTTCTGTGTCAGACCCACATCGATTCCGCCCAGTTCGATCGTCGAAGTCGATGCCGTGTAAAGATTCACGTAGAGCGTCTTCCCACGCGTCGCGTAGACGTACCCTGGAAACTGCGCGATCATACGCGCGAGGTTCGGCGGGCAACAGGCGCAGCCGAACCAGGGCACACGGCGGTAATGGAAGTCACGGTGCCGGTAAATGGCATTTCCGTCAAAACGGGGATGCACCGTGAGTGGATTGCCGTAGAAGAAAGCGTCGCCGTGGCGGCCGACCCCGCTGATCGTCCCGTTGTAAAGCGCGCGCTCCATGATATCGATGGTCTCGCTGTCGCCCGTCGCCAGAAAGAACCGGTGCGCCCAGAAGACAAGCGCGATCGCGGCGCAGGTCTCCAGGTAGGCGCCCTCAGCGGGCAAATCGTAGTCGCTCGTCATGCCCTCGTTCTGCTGGCGCGGACCGACGCCGCCGATGATGGCCATGCGCCGCGTCACGAGATTCTTCCAGAGCGTCTTGCAGGCGCGAAGCAACGTGGCGTCGCCGGTGTGCGCTGCCACGTCGGCGACACCGCTAAAGAGGTACAACGCGCGGACGGCATGGCCCTTAACGTCCGTTTGCCGACGAATCGGCAAGTAGCTCTGGTTGTATTCTAGACGCGTGATATTGAAATCGGCCTGGTTCTCATTGCAGGCGATGCTCTCCCGACGAAAATGATGTCGAGTCCCGGGAGAAAACTTCCCGCGTTCGTTGACGAAATATTCAGCCAATGCAAGATAGCGCTCCTCCTGTGTCGCCTCGTACAGCCGGACCAGGCCGAGTTCGATCTCGGGATGTCCCGGGTAGCCCCGAATCTGCCCGCGCTTCCGCCCGAACGTGCCGTCGATGTGATCTGCAAATCGCACCATCACGTCCAGCAGTCTCCGCTTTCCGGTCGCCTGCCAATAGGCGACCGCGGCCTCCATCAGGTGCCCCGCGCAGTAGAGCTCGTGTCCCCCACGTAAATTGGTCCAGCGTTGATCGATAGCAAACTGCTGGTAGAAGGAGTTGAAATAGCCGTCCTCCATCTGCGAGTGCTCGATATCGCGAATCGCGCGGTCGACCCTGCGCTCGAGAGCAGGGTCCGCATGCGAGGCCAGCGTGTAGGCGGCCGCCTCGATCCACTTGGCGATATCGCTGTCCCAGAAGATATGCGGTTGTTCGCAGCCCTTCTTCCACTTGAGCTTCAGTGCGTCGAGGCGGCCCGTCGTGCGGCATTGCTCGTACTGGGCCGGAAGCGTTCGCTCGCGGTTGGTATCCATCAACCGCTTCCACATACCCCCGGTAAGCTTCACCGCGGTGAAGGATACCTTCGCGATCAAGGTCGACCTCATATAATTTCGCGCAGATTACGCTCGGGCATCGGCTCGAACGGCGAATGTGGTAGCGTCTGGTACCAGTAGACGACAGATGAGATATCGTCCTGCAACGGCAGGTAGCGTCCCTCACTGCGCCAGCCCAGCGCCTGCATCGTGATCTTCAGATCGGTCTTAAAGTACACGGGATCGTGCACGTGAAAGCGATAGAGCGTCATGCGCGTGCCGACCTCGTCAGATTTGCCGACAACCTGCTGGTAGCCCAGGTACGGCGCGCTGAAGTCGGCACCGAAACCCCAGGCCCCGCCGAAATAGTCCTCGGTGCCGGTGCCACAGATCGTCGGGAATTCCTTGTCGCCGTCGAGGAACATCTTGATCTCGCCCTCACCCCACCAGCCGGCGTTGTTCTGCTGCCAGGCCATGAACGTGCCGACGTACTGTCCGCGACCCTTGATGCCGTCGACCATGAGAAACTCTTCGCCGTACGGCAGCGGGTTACTGCGCCGCCAGAACGCGTGAAAGTAGAGCGCGTCGTCGGCGACGTCCTCCAGCGTGTAGTTGATCGTGTAGAAGAAGCCGCCGAGTTCGTTCGGCGAATCGTTTTCCACCGTAATCTTCGCGTGCTTCCGGAACGGCATCGGGAAGTAGATGTTCATCCCGCCGCTCGGATTAACGTTGATCGGTATGGCCAGGATGTTCTGGCGCTCCTTCCACGAGTTGCAAAGGAAGTCGCCGAGCGGGGCCTGGATCGACGGCTGGTCCTGACCGTCCCAGTAGATCCGGATGATCACGTCGCGATAGTGCGCGTTGTTGAACGTGATCCACATATGCCGGATGACGCCCGGTCCCTCGTTGTCCATCAGGGTCTCGGTCTCGCCCGACGCCAGCGTAATGCAGGGCCGCACCTTCCAGCCCTGGCCCAGGTCGCGCGCGGGACCTTCGCCCTTGGGATCCTCCATCGCGCCCTTAGCCTTCTCGCCCGTCGGGTTTTCGGCGCTTAGCGATCGCGATTCCGCCTCGCGACTGAGAGCGAGATTGCCCAGATCGTTACGCATAGTCATCTCGGGATCTTTTCCACTTTAGCGTGGCGTTGCATCCGGCAGACCTCCGTCAACCGGAATCGTGGCTCCGGTTGTCGGCGTCTGGCGGGTCACAAAAAACAGAACGGCGTTTGCAACGTGACGGGCCGTCACACGCGCCTTGAGCAGGTTGCGATCGCGGTAGTACGCCTCAAGGCCTTTCTCGTCGAGTCCGCGCGCTTGCATGCGCGATGGGCCCACCTCCGCCCACAGGCCGGACTTTCGGTCGCCTTCGGAGAAAACGGCATCCGGGGCAACCATGTTGACGCGCACGTCGTGCGGCGCAAACTCCAGCGACGCGATCCGCGCTAACTGGTGCGCCGCCGCCTTGGTGGCGCTGTAGGCGCCAAACTGCGCACCCGGCGCGAACACATTCTTCGTTGAGACCATTACGATATCTCCGCCGGTGCCCTGCCGCCGCATCAGCGCGCCGGCCTCGGCGAGCGTCAACAGCGTTCCGTCCACGTTCACCTTCTGGAGGCGCTGGAAGTCCTCGAGCGCCAGGTCTTCCAGGGCTGAGACGTGGGCCAGGCCCGCGTTCGGAATCGCGATATCAAGTCCGCCCCACCAGCCGACGACCTGCGCAAGCGCCGCGCGAATGGACTCGCGCGACGTGACGTCCGCCACCACGCCTCGAATGTGGTCGCCAGCGATCGATTTAAACTCCGCAACGAGTGCGTCGAGGGCGTCCTGCTTCACATCGGTCGCGGCGACCCGACAACCAGACTCGAGCAGCCCACGGCAGATCCCCGCCCCGATCGCGCCGGCGGCGCCGGTAACGAGCGCCACCCTGTTCGAAAGCGGGCAGGGCGACGAGTCCGTCGACGACTCGAATACGCCGAGACCCTTGAGCTCGATATGACGCGGCCGGGACTTACCAAATGCAGCATCAAGTGCCGCACGCATTTCGTCGTCCGTTCCGGTGGGCAGGTCCAACGCCACGGCCGGGTTCGCATCATCTCCCGCGGGTGACAGAATCACACGTTGCCACGGATTATCTTCGTCCCCGGACGGAGACGCCAGCGTGCCGCGCAAAATCGGAAGAAAGGTGAGCATGTCTTCAGCGTTCATCATGGGGTAAGAACACGTGGGGCGGAATCGGCCTCGCACAGGTCGCGCACGGCACTCAGCATAAAGGCTGCGTTCTCGCGCGGCGCCTTGCCATCGAACACGGCGCTGCCGGTCACGATGATGTCCGCGCCCATGCCCGCGATCTCCTTGATGTTGGCAGCCTTAACGCCACCATCGATGCCGAGCATGATATCGAAACCAGAGGCGACGATCATATCCCTGACCTGTCCCGCCCGTTCCGCCGTGGCCGGGGCGAAGGACTGTCCGCTGAGGCCCGGTTGCACGGCCAGCAGGAGCACGAGGTCGACGTCCTGCAGCAAGGCGTCCAACACGGTAAGCGGGGTGCCGGGGTTCAGCGCAATGCCGCGCGCGATCCCGCGCGACGGGTCGTTGGCATTCGTCATGCCGCCTATCTTCTGCAAAACGCGCCCCACCTGGTCGTCGCCCTCGGGATGCACCGTGACGATGTCGGCCCCGGCAGCCACGTAGGCTTCAAGCTTGTCCAATGGGTTCTCGATCATGAGATGGACATCCTTCAGGAGTCGTGTCTTCACGGCTTTGACCAGCGGCGGCCCGACGGTGGTCATGGGGCACCAGCATCCGTCCATTATGTCAAAGTGAACCAGGGGCACGCCGACGTCTTCCAGCAGTGCGATCTCGGAACCCAGGTTCAGCAGATCGGCGGTCACGACACCCACGCTGACAGCGGGACACGCATCCCGAAGGTCTTGGACAACCGGCTTGCTCATCAATCGTCGTTCTTCAGCGTTTCGTAGAGATCCAGCGCATCTGCCGGCTTCATGTTGTTATGCACAACTTCACCGACGGCCTTGATCATGGCGGTCGGCGCATCGCTCTGAAAGATGTTGCGTCCCATGTCAACGCCCGACGCACCGCCCTGCACGGCATTGTAGGCCATCGTCAGGGCCGCCAGCTCGCCGATCTTCTTGCCGCCGGCCATCACAATCGGCACGGGACAGGATGACGTTATCGTCTCGAAGTCTTCTTCGACGTAATACGTCTTGACGTATTGCGCGCCCAACTCGGCGATGATACGGCAGGGGAGTCGGAAATACTTCG
>CAJWTS010000089.1 GCA_913047795.1 uncultured Verrucomicrobiota bacterium
GTCTCCGAGCCCGTAGCGGTGCTGCTCGCGGCCACGACCTCCAGCCCCATCTTCTCAATCATCTTGCCTGCCGTCTCGAGCACGGCGATCTCATCATCGACAAGGAGCACGCGGCCCTCCCCGTGCCAGATCTCGCCCGGTCCGCGTGCCACAACCGGCCGCGGCGCGGCACGTTGCTCCACATCTTTCGACGGCAGCCAAATCACACACGTTGTGCCCTTCCCCGGCGCGCTCTCGATTCGGATGGCGCCCGCGTGCGCACGCACGATCCCCGAGACAGCGGCCATGCCGAGGCCGCGGCCAGTCGCCTTCGTCGAAAAGAAGGGATCAAAAATAAGCGCTCGGGTCTCCTCGTCCATCCCACAGCCGGTATCGGCCACCGAGATCTCCACGTAGTCCCCGGCCGCCAGCTTGGGGTGCATATAGGATTGCTTGAGCACGGACGTTTCGCGTGGAATTGCACGGATCAAGAGCGAAACCGTGCCGGTCGAGCCCTCCACGGCTTCGGCCGCATTCGTCACCAGATTCATCACCAGCTGGCGCATCTGGCTCTCGTCAGCCACAATACGCGGGAGCTGCTCATCGAAATCCAGGACAAACTCCGCCTTCGCCGGCATGCACAGTTCGATCAGACTCGTCACGCCCTGTACCACCTCACGAAGATCGACCGGCTGGTTGTCGCCCCGCCCCCGGCTCGTATAGGAAATCATCTGTCGACAAAGTTCCGCCGCGCGCGCGGCGGACGCGCGGATGGCAATCAGGCTGTCGTCGGGTGTCATCTCACCGCCGGCCGCCTGGTCCGCATCCGCGATTATCGTCTCCATCAATGCGCTCAGATTGTAGCCCACGCCACCCGCCAGCACACCCAGGCTCTCGAGTCGCTGCCCGTTCCGAATTTGGCCCTCGAGCTTTTCACGACACATGAGGGCATCTTCGCGAGCCGTTACGTCGACCGCGACGCCGATCAATCCGGAGACGTGGTCGTCTGTACGAATCGGACAATACCAACAATCATACCAGGTCCCACTAATCGAGGTGGTATCCGCAACGACTTCACCGCGCAGACATAACCGGATATTTTTAAGGACCTTGGGATATCTTTTGAATAGTTCAAATACGGACTCACCGGAAACTTGCGCGCGATCCAATCCGAACGAAATCGTGCTGTCGCCCTCGGGAAGACTGAAAAGACCATCCTGATCCACGACGAAAATCACAACTGGCGCATTGTGAACCACGGTCCGCAACTGCCGCCGAACGGCGACCAGGCTCTCTTCAAGGTCACCCGCGTGGCGGATGATTTCCGAGTGGCTCATGTTGCTATAGTCCGTCATGGCATGCCGTGCTCAGTTTGTTTGCGGGGACTTACCCCTCCGCGCCCTTGACGGTTGAATCTATCGCCTTATGTCGCGGCTCGCAATAAAATGAAAACTATTGTTGATATCTATCGACAGGTGGTGCAATTCTATCACTCAGGCAGAGTGCAAAAAGCCTTACGCGATCAAGAGAAGACGAGCGCTTGAAACAAAAACAGATTTAATACAATCCTCCCGCCCGCATGAGCCCCTCGCACTCCGTGCGGGGGGCTCTTTTTTATACTATGAGAATCCGCGATGTCGACTGGGACAATTGGAACCCGCGGGAAACGGCTACCTTGCTTTTTGTCATTCGAGACGGTCAGGTTCTGCTGATCGAAAAGAAACGTGGCCTCGGTGCCGGAAAGATCAACGGTCCCGGCGGGCGACTCGAACCGGATGAACGCCCCGCGGAATGCGCCGTGCGCGAAGTAGAAGAAGAACTCGGTGTCACCCCGACGGCGGTTGATCATTGCGGTGACCTGCGGTTCCAATTCGTGGATGGGCATTCCATATTGTGTCACGTCTACCGGGCCTCAAACTGTGTCGGCGAAGCGCGCGAAACCGATGAGGCCGTGCCGCGCTGGACGGCGCTAAACAATATTCCCTACGCGGAAATGTGGGCGGACGATATTCACTGGGTACCCCTCATGATTGATCGACAACACTTCCAGGGTTGCTTCGTGCTCGATGGCGACACGCTGCTCGACCATGACGTTCGCGTTATTGAATCGCCCTGACCCGGAACACCCATGCGCGTCTTAGAGCGACCCCTGCACCTGGCACTCTTGTTTGGCCTCGGCTGGCTGGTCGCGGTCAACGCACGCGCGGACAAACACCCGATCGGCGAGTGGTACCTGTCTAAAAACAAGCGCGGGTACAAGGTCTTCAATCTCTACGCTTCCAAAGAGTCCCGAGTGCCGCAGGTCCGCATCGAGGGCGTGATCAACGTCCCCTACGACGACGCCGTCGATCTCTTGTGGGATCCGGAATACCAGAGCACCAAGTACCTCAATGCCTACATTGAGAAGATCCAACAAATCAAACCGGGCAAACTTGAGCGTGAAGATTTTTACGTATTCCGCGTTCCAATCATCGCCCGCATGGCCGTTCGTATCGGGTCCGGACTGCGCGGATCGGTCGGTCGCCGCCAGTACGGCAACCTTCGCCTCACGCTGGAACGAGGTGCGGATGAAGCCTGGATCCGATGGAAAGACGTGCCGATCCCGGCGAACATTGAACGGCCACAGCATGCTTACGCGATTCGTAAAAACGAGGGTCATTGGCGCCTGGAACCGCTTACCTCGACCCGCACGCGATTCGCGTATTGGGTCGACGCCTGCCCCGGCGGACGCAAGGTGCCGCTGCGCCTGATTCGTTGGGCCAACAATGCGGGTACGCGTCTCCCGCGAATCCTTGAGCAGCGCTATCGCGACCGACAACGATCAAGGCCCGATCCTTAGCATACGCCGCATCGCCCGATGCGCGTCGGCCCGGGAGTGTTCCCGTCGCCGGATGCGTGATATATTCGGGCATCGCCTAAGCCCACGAAACGGAGGAGATGAAGAAATGAAAAGCGCCTACGAACTCGCCATGGAACGGCTCGGCGGGACGCACGAGTACACGGATGAACAGCGCGATCGATTGGCCGAGATTGATCGTCGCCACGACGCGAAGAAAGCCGAGGCAACCCTCGCCGCCGATCGCGACCGTGAGTCCGCTGCCGGCGACGCGGCGAGGCTTGACGAGATCCAAGCCGAACTCGCGCGGGACCTGCCGCGCATCGAAGAAAACCGGGAGTCCGACAAAGCGGTCGTCCGGCGTGAGGCCGGGCTCGAGGACAACTAGAGCGGCTGGTTGTTCCAGGCGCGGGTACACTCGTCAATGGTCAACACGTACCGCGTGTTGCAGAACTGGCAGCTGATCGTGACGTCTTCCTTATCCTTAACCATCGACATGCGCTCACCGTACGGCAATGTACGCAGTACCGCGCCCATCTTCTCCCGTTCACAATTGCACTGAAAACGCGGCGTACCGCAAGCTTCGAAGAACAGGCCGGGACGGGCGCAAATATCTTTGGTTAGTTCGTTGATCATGGTCTCCAGATGACTATCCGCATCGCTGGCGCGCGCCATCAGGCGGCGACACCCATCGCTGCGCTCCAGTCGCCCGCGGAGCTTCTCGAAGGTTTCCAAATCGCAACCGGGCAGGGCCTGGATCATCATGCCCTGACAGAGGCTGACCGGCTGATCGGTGTCGGCCTTGAATCCGATCATGATCGACATGCCGGTCTCGACCTGGTCGCTGACCGAAAAATAGAACGCCAGGTCTTCGATTACGTCGCAGCGTAACGCATCGCTCGTACCGTGATTCAAGACATCGCCCTCGCTGGACTTCACCGCGGTGAGCCGGCCCTGTTCGCCATAGACCTCTGCCGCACCCCCCGCGTACCGCGACAGGTCCTTGGGCGAAACAAATCCGCGAACGGTTCCATCGCCGCCGGCATCGACCAGCACCGTCTTAAGGTGTCCCTCGTATTGCCATCGCAGATTTAACCGCTCGTTACTGTTTAAGGTTGCGCTGCACAGAAGCCCTGCTGTCAACGCGCGGCCCAAGACGTGCGCCGATGCGGGACCACAGTCATGCCTGACCACGGCGTCGTTCACCAACGCGCTTGTGATCCCGAAACTGAAGTTGATCTCGAGGGCCTCGAGGCGTCCGCGATACAATAAATCCTTCATACCTGTTGGGCAGCCGTTGTAGCATCTATGCCGGTGCAGATGGCGGAGGAAGTCGCGGTGGATGGCGTCAACCGCGACGCACGCCCGAGAGCCATCAGTTCGCGGCCGAAGATCCCTTCTTAACCGTGAGCCGATACTCATGCAGCCCGACCTCGATGTCCATCAATTGCCACCGAATCTTGTACGCGCTCCCATTAAGCTCGAAAAGGGCCTCGCCCAGGGAGCGCGGATGCGGATTCTTATAGTAGACGGCGGCGGCCTTGCCAAACGGATTGATCTGACCAAGCTTGACCACCCCTCCGCGGGCCGACATCTGGATATCGACGACACGTCCCTCGTCGAGTGCCATTGTATGCACCGTGGTCGAGCGGACCCTAACGTTGACGACCCACGTATTCCTTCCTGCTTCCGGTGCGCCGCGCCCTTCGATCTCTTTACGGACGGCGAGCATCTCCCGACGGACCACTTCGTTCCGGGGGCTCAGAATCAGGGCATCGAGATAATCCGCTAATGCCCCCTCCAATGCGCCCGCCTGCCGCTTCGCGCTTCCGGCATTGATAAGGTCCTTGACCCGCCTCACCGCCTCCTCGGCCTGCTTCTGATCCGCCCGTGCGCGCGCGGCGTCTTCTTGCAGATCCATGATCCGGGCACCGACGTTGGCGATCAGGCTGCTGATTCCGGGATTGCCGGGATCGCGCGCCTCCGCCTCGCGGTACTTCGACAGCGCCCCGTCCAGATCCCCACGGCGTTCGTCCTGGTCGCCGGCCTCTATCAGGGCGTTAACGCGCTCCGTTCGACGCTTTTCCTGCTCCGCCCGATCGGCCGTCTGGCGAGTCGCGGACGCCGTCGCGATACGCCGCTTGATGGCCTCACGCGTCTGGGCCAGGATCGTGTCGAGACGCCGGTCATCCGGAGCGAGCGTCTTGGCATCCTTGTAGCAGGCCAGGGATTTTTTCAGTTCGCCGGCGTCGCGCAGCGTATCTCCACGCTGGATGATTTCATTGATTCGACGTTGATGTGTGTCCTGTTTGACAAACTCTTCCGCTGCCGCCGCTGCCAATTTCTCCTCCATCTGTCTCTGCCGCATCGGAGAAAGCGAGTAGATCAGCACAACCGCTTCAACCACGGCCACCGTGACGAGCACCGGCACCAGGCGGCGCCCCCTGTGCGAATCCCGGGCCGCCACTATACGCGGTTTCTTCCATCCGGCCGGCTCCGCCGATGACTTTGCTGTCTTCGCGCGGTCCTTCTTCTGATAAACATTGATGTTCCCCGCCGCTTCAGCCGGCCGCGCTTCATCCTCTTCGTCCATCGACGCTTCGGCCGCCACCGATTCAGCACTCACTTCCTCGAATCCGGGATGGGATTCTTCCGTCACGAGAGGCCCGTTCGTTTTTTCCTCCGCGTCGGTCGCCCCGGCGCCGACATAAAACTTGTTCTGGCTCTTCTTTATGATCTCCTGATACTCCTCGCGCATGTTTGTCCCATGCTTCTCATCCACTTTGGCAAGGCATTCAATGAGCAGATCGACCGTATTCTTTTCGATCCGCGCCGGTGGCAGCGCTGCGGTCTTGCGAAAGGCGTAGCTTCCGCTGCGACAGAGCAATATCGCCTGAACCGCCTCTTCGTCGAACAGGCCAAACCCAACGGCCGCGAGGACCTGCCCCTTCTGTAGCCAAATCTTCGCCAGGGCTCCGGAGGACGTCAGTTCGAGCAGCCCGTCAAAGTAGTCCTGGGAAGTCAGCGAATGCAGGATATGCAATATCGTGCCGTCTTCGATCGGTCCCTCAAGTATTGCATCATCATCCATGGCTGTTATCGGGCGAGAATAGGCACATTCCAACTGAAAATCCAGCGGGGACCGCCGGAGCGCGAACCCGCACGGTCATGATAGAATACAGGGGATGGTCGTCTTCGCACAAAATCAACGATCGCGGCGTACCGGCTTCACGCTTGTCGAAGTCATGATTGTCATTGCCCTGATCGGCCTGCTTTCCGTAATTGCCACGCCGTCGCTGATCAAGGCACGGCAACAGACAACCGGGACGGCAATGGCAAACAGCTTTCGTATATTCGACGGAGCGTTCGAACAATTCCGCATGGATACAGGAACTTGGCCAGCGGCAGACTGGGCACGGGGAGCCTACCCGGTCGGGATGCAAAACTGGCTTCCGGCGGCATGGCTGGCTGAATCGCCCGTGGGGGGATTCTACGCATTCGCACCGTCGGCCGCCGACGATCATCCTCAGCCGGCCAGACATCCCCATACCCATCATGCTGCACGTCGACAATGTACTCGACGACGGCGATCTCCTGACGGGCAGGGTCCGCGGCGACAACGATAGCCTGGTCCTGCGTATCGAGTAGTTTTTCGGGCTAGCTGAAGAGCGCGCGGATAGGTTCACCGTCGGCGCACATCTTGAACGGTCGGCCCGCGGGCGACCTCACCTCAAGCTGCGGATCCAGGCCCATGGCGTGCGCGATGGTGGCGTTGACGTCGGCAAGCGTCACGGGGCTATCGACGACCCGCGCGCCCGCGCTGTCGGTTTTGCCGAAGACCTGTCCACCACGTATGCCGCCACCGGCGAAGGCGGCGGAGAACGCGCGCGGATAGTGATCGCGACCGCCCTGCCCGTTGATGCGCGGCGTGCGCCCAAACTCGGTCGCAACCACGATCAGCGTCTCGTCGAGCAGGCCCGTGGACTTGAGATCCTGGATGAGCGCGCTGAGACCCCGATCGAGCGGATCGCTGAGCTCCTCAACGCGTTCGAAATTATCCTGATGCGTATCCCAGCCGTTGTAGGCGACCTCGACAAATCGAACGCCGCTCTGCACCAGCCGGCGCGCAAGCAGGAGGCCGCGCCCAAAGGGATCATCGCCGTAGCGCTGGCGCATGGTGTCCGGCTCGCGATCCAGGTCGAAGGCGCGCACGTCGTCGGAATACATCATCTTGACCGCTTCGGCATAGTACCGCGTATACGCCGCGACACTCTCATCCGGGAAACGGGTCCGAAAATCGCTGTCGAGATCATCCATCAGTTTCAGCCGGGCGTCCTGGCGTTCGCGCGTCACACCCGCGGGGCGTTCGAGATTGCTTAAGCCCTGGTCCGCGCGATTCACCATGAACGGTTCCTGCGCCGATCCGAAGAACCCCGCACCGTAGGCCGCGCGCCCGCCGATCGTGACGTTGCCGGGCAACGAGGCGTTCAATCGGCCGGCCTCTTTCAAAATCCAGGCGCCCATGCTTGGATGCTTCACCGTGCCCAGCGGTGGGTAATTCGTGTGTAGCTGGTACTGACCGCGCGGATGGCTCCCTTCTTTCGAGGTCAGGGACCGCACGATCGCCAACTCGTCCATGTGCTTCGCAACGCGCCCAAGATGGCTGCTCAGCTGGATCCCCGCGACCGACGTCCTGACCGCCTCCAGCGGACCCTGCGACTCCGCACCCGGTTTGGGGTCCCAGGTGTCGATATGGCTCTGGCCGCCCATCATAAAGAGGAAGATCACGTGTTTCGCCGGCTTGCGCCCGCCGTTTGCGGCGATCTGTCGTTCGACGTTCGCCCAACTCGCGCCGCTCATGAAGGGCAAGGTCGCCACGCCAAGGCAAGACCGGGCCATGCGATTCAGAAAACACCGACGGTCGAGACGAGAAGCCATGCCTACATCCTTTCTATTGAATGAATAAGAACTCACGACTGTTGACCATAGCCCACAGCAGGTCCTGGTACCCGCGGTCACCGCGCGCATTCGCGCGAACGTGCTCCCGCGCACGCGCGAGTTCGGCTGACGACGGCTCGCGGGTCAGTACCGTGAGATACAGGCGCCGGATTCGCTCGCGGTCATCCGCACCGTCGCGCAGATCTCGGCTGACGCGCGACTCCCAGTTAATCATCGCGCGCCAGAGATCGGGGTTGTTCATCAGGAACAGGGCCTGCGGAACGCTCGGATCGGTCGAACCCTCGCTGATCGTCTCGCGATTGGATCGCCCGAAGACGTCGAGCATCTGCCCGGAACGACCACGCATCGGAAGGT
>CAJWTS010000090.1 GCA_913047795.1 uncultured Verrucomicrobiota bacterium
GCCCGCCTGCGCGCCGCACAATCAGGTCCGCGGCCGCAATATCCCACAGGTAGATGCCAGTCTCAAAGTAGCCATCGCACCGCCCGCAGGCCACACTACAGATATCGAGTGCCGCAGACCCGACGATGCGCGGGCGCCGTACGGCACCGGCGATGCGCTTGAAGATCTCGCAGGCGGTTTCCGCGTCGTCCTCTTGTTTGTCTACGCCGGTACGGACGATTGACGAACCCAGTGCCGCGGTATCGGAGACACGGATCGCCGTTTCATTGCAGGTGGAGGATGTATCCACTGTGGCGGCATAGCACTCCTCCAGCACGGGGCCATAGACCGCGCCCGCTACGACTTCACCGTTCAGTTCGGCCGCGATGGAACAGCACCAGGACGGCGCGCCGTGGGAGAAGTTGACCGTGCCGTCGATTGGGTCGATGATCCAGCGCATGCCGGTTCCCCGGCTTGGCGGGCTGTTCGCGGTCTCTTCCTCGCCCATCACGTCGTGATCGGGGTAATGCGAACGAATGACGGCTTCCGCCTGTTCCTGGCATTCCACGTCGAGTTTCAATTTCACATCATGCGCGTGGACGCTGATTGTCTCGCGTCGCCGTGAATAGTTCGTGAGGGCGTACGTGCCGGCCGTACAGGCGGCCTCGACGGCACAGGCCAGGAGGTCGGGGAGTGGGGCATTCGTCATGTGCAGCTGGAAAGGTACCAGAGAAATTGTGGCGCGGAAACGGGATTCCGTGCGGGTCGCCGGCGGCGGGATACTCAGGAGGCGGGCGTCGACACGTCTTGTGTCGCGTCGACTTGTTCGGCCAGCGTCGGGGCGTCGTGGTCGCTGAGTTTCATGGAGACGACCTGCGAGATGCCTGAATTCTTGGCCATGGTGATGCCGTAGAGAATATCGGCCGCGGCGATCGTCTTCTGGTTGTGCGTCACGACCAGGAACTGAGACAACGAGAGGAAACCGTGCACCATATCGACGAAGCGGCCGATGTTCGACTCGTCGAGCGCTGCGTCCAACTCGTCAAGAACACAGAAGGGGCTCGGCTTGATCATGTAGATCGCGAAGAGCAACGCGACGGCGGTCATTGTGCGTTCGCCCCCGGAGAGCAAGGTTACGTTCTGTAAGCGTTTCCCCGGCGGACGGGCGATAATCTCGATGCCGGACTCGAGGACGTCCTCATCATTGACAAGCACCAGCTTCGCCGTGCCGCCGTCGAACAATTTCTGGAAGGTTTCGAGGAAGTTCGTATTGATCTGGTTAAACGTGGCTGTAAAGAGTTCCGAAGTTGTTCGATTAATCTTCTGAATCAACTCGATCAATTGCCGTTTCGCGTTGACCAGGTCTTCCTGCTGGTGCGTGAGGAATTCGTACCGGTCTTCAAGCTCCTGGTATTCTTCGATGGCGACCAGGTTGACTGGGCCCATGGCGTCGAGCTTGGTGCGCAATTCGCCGATACGCGTGTCGATGTCATCGGTCGATGGCGGATCACCTTTCCAGTCAGGTTTCGCTTCCTTGGCAATGTGGTCGGAGGTCATCTGGTACTCGGAAAGGACCCTTTCCAGCAGGTTCTGGCGACGCATGCTGATCTCAGTGAACCGAATCTCGTGCTCGGACTTCGTTTGACGCATGTCTTCCTGGTTTTCCCGGTGTTCGGCGAGCGTACGCTCAAGCGCCGTCGCTTCCTCCGCTGATGCGGTACGTCGGTTGCGTTGATTCTGCAAATTTTGCGTGCTGCTCTCGACGGTTGCCTGTAGTTCCGGCATTTGGTTCCGGGTACGGGTATTCTCCTCTATGAGTGCATCGGTCGATGCCTGGTAAGTCGCCAATCCATCTGTCCGGCCGCGAATCTGTGCTTCGATCTCGCTTAACCGTAGTTCAAAGGATTCGCGCTGAGACTGCAGGTGTTCGATCCGATGACAGACGGTGTTGTGTTCCACCTTCTGTTCGGACAGGGAATCGTACAGCGCGGTGCGCTGGCGTTCCATCTCCTGGACCTGCGCCAGTGTTTTCTCGAGTTCGGCGCGCGCGGCATCGATCTGATCGTCGACTGTTTCGGCCTTACGCGTGATTTCGAGCACATGTTCCTCGCTCGCGTCGTCATTTTCACCGATGTCCTTGATCTCCCAGTCGACGGTCTGCGACCGGTTGCGTGCCTGGGTCGCCTCCTGTGAGAGCAGGTTGAATTCGCCCTCCTTCATTGCCAGCGTATGGCGACATTCATCCAGTTTCGCCTGTGACCCTGTGCGGCGTTCGCGCGTGGCCGTGCTCGATTTGCAAAGTCCGTCCAACGTCGCCTCCGCATCGGCGAGGGATTGCTCGGTCGTTTCGATCTCGGTGCGCAGGTTGTCCGCGGAGCGACGTCGTAGGACCGGGTTCGAGTCCGACGCGGAGGGTGACCAGCGTTCGGTTTCGCCGGTCCCGCGCGCAACCTGACCATCGCGTGTGACGTACGTGCGGTCGTCGGAAATCGAGTCGGGAAGTGCGTCCACGACGAGCACATTTCCCACAAGTTGACGCACCACGGTCGCGACGCGGTTGTCATGGCTAAGAAAGTCTATCAGCCGGGTCCCGGCACCGGGATCGATCTCCGGGCGCGTGGGGGTATCGAGCCCGAGCATTCGTATCGAGCCGCCATCATCGTTCTGGACACGACGTAGGATCTCCAGCGCGACCTGGCGATCGGCGACCACGATCGTGTCCGCCCAGGCGCGCAGGACCGCCTCGAATGCGATGCGGTACTCCGGCTCCGCTGTTACGAGATCTGCCAGCGTGCCGATGATCTGGTCCTTGGGGATCTCGAGCGGATTGTCCGCGTCCAGCACGCGCCGGGCGCCGGTCGGATACGATGACTCGTCAAGGTCGTCCTCAAAGCTCTCCAGTTGACCGCGTAGCGCGGCGAGCTGCGTGCGCAGTCGTGTGCACGTGATATCAGTGGCGTGCCTTTCGTCGTTCGACTCGGTTTCTTGCTTGATGGCTACGTTCAGCGTTTCGTCGCGTTCATTGATCACGACCTGCAGTTTGGTGATATCAACCTGCATGGTCTTCTCGCGCTCGGTGTATTCTTCGACGAGACGGCGCATCTGTGCCTGCTCAGCGGCCAGACGTTCGCGCCGGATTTCGTTGGCCCGCTCCTGCGACTCGACATTCATGCGGTCGTTGCGATAGCGCGACGCCGTGCTCTCAAGCTCCACCAGTCGCGAGCGCAGCGTATCGCGATGCTTTTGCCGTTCTTCGAGGCCCTTGTTCTGTTTTTCGAATGCCGCTTGCCGGCGTTCGAGTTCAATCTGGGACGACTTATAGGTCTCGTCTTCGGCCGTCAGGCGACCGACGAGTTCCTCGACGACGCGGCGTTGTTCTTCGACCTGTCGCTGCGCGTGTTCGACTTCCTGCGTATCGCGGTCGCGTAGTGAGTCGTATTCCTGAATGCGTTTCTCGTTTGTAACGATCGTCTCGCTGGCGCGATCCAGGCGGTTGCGGCTCTGCGCCAGCGCTTCGATGGCCGCCGCGATCGCCGATTCGACTTCATCCAGCTGGCGACGAAGTTCGCCGCCCTTGTTCGTGAGCGCCTGCATGGCGCCTTGAATGTCGCGTAGTTTCGAGCCGAGCTCATCGGAGCCGGTATTAATTTTTGAGATCTCGACGTCGATTTCCGACAGTCGCTGACCGGTCTGGTAAAGATCGAGCTGACGTTGTTCTTCCCTGAGCGTCTTATAGCGGCGGGCTTTCCCGGCCTGACGCTGGAGCGATCCGATTTGTCGCTTAACTTCGCGAATAACATCGTCCAGGCGGAGAAGGTTGGCCTCGGTGTGCTCCAGTTTGCGCGTTGCCTCTTTCCTGTCGGCCTTAAACTTGTTTATACCGCTCGCTTCCTCAAAAATATCGCGTCGATCTTCCGGGCGTGCACTGAGAATGCGATCGATATGGCCCTGTTCAAGTAGCGAGTAGGACACGGTCCCGACGCCGGTATCCATGAAGAGGCGCTGGATGTCCTTCAGGCGGCAGGCTTTCTTGTTGATCAGGTATTGGCCGTCGCCGGAACGGAATACGCGGCGCGTGACCGTGACTTCGTCAAATTCGGTATGAAGCGCGGACTCGCAGTCTCCGAGGGTAATGCTTACTTCGGCCATGCCCAGGGCCTTGTGTGAATCGGTGCCGCTGAATATGAAATCTTCCTGTTTAGCGCCACGCAGGGCCTTGGCACTGGTCTCGCCGAGAACCCAGCGGATGGCTTCGCAGACGTTACTTTTCCCGCATCCGTTCGGGCCGACAATGGCCATCAACCCCGGTTTGAAGCCGAGTTTCGTGCGCTTCGCGAAACTCTTGAATCCCGTCATTTCTATGGATTTCAAGTACATCGTAGGTAAAGTGAGTGGCGCTATTGATGCGCAGGAAAGTTAATTTTGAAGAGCCAGTTGGAAATTTTCGGCACACAATATCATGTGGTCTGAGGTGCTGCAACCACTATATATAGTGATTCTAGCGTCTTTTGTGTTTCCGCCCACGGTGCGGATTCTGGTACGGATCGAGCAATGACAACCGAACAACATGGGCCCCGGGTCTCGTGGGAGACGACGGCGCGCTTGCTGAAGTTGGGCGAGTCTATCACCTTCTCCTTTCGTGCACCGCTCCGGGAATCGGTGTTGGAAGTCTTCCCGCTCTATCTTGAACGCGCGGACCCGGGCGACACGTTCAGGCCCGGTGGCGATCTGGGTTGGCTGGATGCACTTGAGCGGGAATCGCTGCCGCTGCGCTTTCAGGGTGACGTGGCAGCGATTGAATATCAGCCGGCACAGGCGGGAAGCTATCTCGCACGCTGGAAAGTAGCGGGCGACGTCCTGTACCGTTATTTTGCGGCCATTGAAGACGACTGGGTTGTTGTCCGGTTTAGTCCTTTCCACGACCTGTTCCCCGCGCCGGACCTGCATGCCTGCGGGATCCCAGTCGATTACCGCCTGCCCGTTGAGAGCGAGTTGATCCAGCGTCCCGGGGCGCCTGGGCCGGACGACTGTTTTCGTGAGGGCAGTGCAACCTTCCAGGCGCTGTTGTCTTTTCGCCAGCGGTTCGGCGACGGTCTGGTGCCGCAACTTCCCGACACACCGGGCCTTGATTCCGATGCTCGCACGCAGCTATACGCCCGACTGATGGCAGTCGCCCGTGATCTCGTGCCCGGCGACGTGCGCTCTGCTCGGATCGATGCGTACCACGACGAGGTCCCAGCGTATATTGCATCCTTGCAGGCGGTCGGCGTAAACGACTTCTGTGGCCTCTGGGAGGCTAACTGCCCGCCCTGGTTGGGGATGCCGGAGTTTCCATATTTCGCGGCGGCGGGGGACTACCGCCGATCCAGCCAGGGCGATTCGCATGTTGTGGCACACCAGTGGGATTTTTGCGGCGGATATCACTTCCTCGGTCCGATTGGGTACCAGTACGGTGCCAGCGGCGGCGATTGGGAGCAGACCTCGCGATGTATTGATCAGGGTCTGCGCGAGGCGGAGAACATGGCTGCACTCAGCGGGCATCCGGCCTGCCTGCATGTGCTCTACGACGGCCAGGTAGCGCATCGGACCAGTCCTGATGAGTTCTTTCCTGACGGTTTCGGTGGCGACGAGATGAGGGGATTTGTCGAGGCGTATCAACGTCATCTGGCGTTCACCTGCCCGAAGAACCATCGCGTCGTATTCGCGCGGTCGATTGATATCGCCGATTACTATATTCGGCACTGCGACCGGACCCCGCGCACGGTGTTCGTTTCGAGTACGGATCACATCGCGTATGACAAGTGGTGGCTTGGTGGGTGGGCCGGCACGCGTCAACTGACGCCACGCGCCAGGCTTCCCTGGCAGACGAGAACAGGCCCAATCCTCGAGTCCCGGGCGAGCACGGCCGCGCCAGGTAAAGATCCCATGAGTCTCGAGTACTTGTTGCTCGAGGATCATCGCCGATCGCTGCGCTTTGAGCGCGCCTGCCCGAACCCGATCTGGTGGTTTGACTATGCGCATGATGATCGATGGGAAGACGGCACGGGTACATGGTTCGAAGCGCCGGAGGTCCGCATTGTTCGGAAAAATGAAGCGACTGAGGCCGGAACCTATGGGATCGATCTTGAATTTCGGACGGATTCGCCGCTTAAAGATTATGCCATTGTGCTTTGGGGCATTCCCCTGCCGTTTGTGAAGGATGCACAACGTATTCGGACGAATGCGGACGAGGCCATTCCCGCCCGGAACGTGGATGGCGAATTCCACCTGATTCTCTGTTTTGATCTCGTGCCGGGGCTTGAAATCAATGTCCGAATCGAGATTTGACGGCGAGGGGCGCGGTTGGCAGGAACGCGTTCGATCTGATACGATGCGCGTTCTCATAAGAAATCAATCCGGAGACAATGGATGACGGAACTTTCGATAGGTGTTGTTGGACTTGGCTACTGGGGCCCCAACGTGTTGCGCAATTTCTACGCCTGCCCGGGGGCGACGGTGCGTTATGCCTGCGACCTGGCGGAGTCTAATCTCGCCCGGGTGCGGTCACAGTATCCCTCTGTCGAGACGACCTCGAATTTCGATCAACTGCTGAACGACGACGGATTGCAGGCGGTCGCCATCGCGACACCCGTCTCGACGCATTTTGACCTCGCGCGCCGGGCATTGGAGGCCGGGAAACACGTGCTCGTGGAGAAGCCGATCACAGCGACGGCTGCGGAGGCTGAAGCGCTGATTGAAATCGCGTCGCAGAAGCAACTCGTCCTGATGGTGGATCACACGTTCGTCTATACCGGCGCCGTCCGTAAGATGAAGGAAATTGTCAGCAGCGGAGAGCTTGGCGATTTGTTCTATCTCGACTCGCAGCGCATGAACCTGGGCCTCATCCAGGCGGACATTGACGTTATCTGGGATCTCGCCCCGCACGATCTGTCCATCCTGTCGTTCCTGGTCGATAAGGATCCGGTAAGCGTTTACGCGAGCGGATCGAGCTACGTCGGGAACCCGGATCTCTGCGAGGTGGCATACCTGACGATTCGCTACGAGGGAAACTTCCAGGCCCATGTGGCATCCAGCTGGCTGTCGCCGGTTAAGATGCGTCAAATGGTCGTTTGCGGGTCGCGTAAGATGATCCTGTACGACGATATCGAACCAACGGAGAAGATCAGGGTCTACGACAAGGGGGTCGACCTCGAGTGGGACGAGATTACACCGTTCAATCCGGCCTATCGCTCCGGAGATGTCGTGATTCCGCAACTCGACCAGACAGAGGCGCTTCAGCGCGAGGCGGCGCATTTTGTGGAATGCGTCAGTACGGGTTCCGAGCCGTTAACATCGGCGCGGTCCGGACTCCGGGTGGTGCGGATTCTGGAAGCAGCGACTGAGTCGCTGCGTAGTGGCTCGCCAGTCGCGCCTGCATAGACCGCATCATGATCGCTGATAACGTTATACTTGGCAGCAATACATCGATTCCGTCACCGGAATTGGTCAATATCTATGGCTGCCGGATCGGGGATGGAACGAAGATCGGTCCGTTTGTCGAGATCCAGAAGAATGCCGAGATCGGATCGAACTGCAAAATATCGTCACACACATTCGTGTGCGAGGGTGTTCATATCGCGGATCGTGTCTTTATCGGCCACGGCGTGATCTTCACGAACGACAGTTTCCCCCGTTCTACAAATACGGACGGTACGCTTCAGGGCGACGACGACTGGGACGTCGTCGATACATATGTTCACGAGGGGGCCTCAATCGGGTCCGGCGCGACTATTCTTCCCGGGCTGACGATCGGGGCCGGCGCGACTGTCGGCGCTGGCGCGGTTGTTGTTAAGGATGTTCCGCCGCGGACCATCGTGGCCGGCAATCCGGCCGTTGTCCTCCGTGAGACGCC
>CAJWTS010000091.1 GCA_913047795.1 uncultured Verrucomicrobiota bacterium
GATCAACGTGTTGGCCGAGTACTTTCGACCGTCCGCCGCGCCGAACTATTGGCGCACCGGATATTACTACGATTACATCGTGTCGGCCCTCCTCCCAAAACTTTATCCGCGCGGAAAGAAACATGATCCATTAATGCTGGCCATGGCTCCCGAGTTGTGGCGAGTGGCGCGCGATACAGGCACTTCGAAGGTGCAGAAAGAGTTGATCGCTGTCGGCCAGCGGTTGATGAATGACGAACAGTATGATCAGGCCGTCGCCTGGAGCAAGATTGGCCTGGCAATTGGAGCCCGATCCTTCCCGGACGACGTGCGTAGCGCCTTGCGTGTATTGCAGTCGCGGGCACTATCAAACATTCGGGGGGTCATTCCGGTCAAACGCACGGATCCGCGTTATCCGCTGTTCTTGTCACAGGCCAACTATAACGGTGGCAACATACGCGGGGCGTGGACGGCGTATCTTGGTGGTCGCGATGTTTTGTTGGAGTATTTCCGGGAACTGGATCCGCTGTTTTGTACCTGGTTAATCGATCGAAACGTAGAACTCGATAATTTCGAGGAGGCGGAAGCGCTGGCTCGGGAGATGGTGCTGGATATGGAATCCAAGACGCTTCGTCTGCCACCGGACGTGCGTGTGCAGGTGTATCTATCGCGGGCGAACATTTCCTTCGCGCTGCCGGCGATACCGATTGCCCGCGCGCACTATGAGCAGATTATCGCCGAGAAGGATTTCGATGGTCTCGACGGCCAGATTGACGCCGCCTTGCGCATCGCCGAGCTCGATCGCATCCAGAAGGACTACGATGGCGCGATCCAACGGATCGAAAAAGTGCTGCGCATCGACAAGCCGCATGCCAAGACGGAGGGGCATTATCACATGGCACTCGTCATGCGGGATCAGACCCAGTTCGAAGAGGCTAAGAAGCAGATACAAGAAGTGCTTATCAACGATGCCTCGCACGTCAGGGCCATCCTGCTGCAGGGCGCGATTGACCTGGATCTAATGAATCTTGAGCGGGCTGCGGATCTCGATCTGGGTCTTTCGGAGCGGCAGAAGTTTGTGGTGCCGGGCAAGGTTCTGAAGGTCCGGGTCGAAGATAAATTGCGACGTATTTCCAAGCGCACGAGTTCGATCGAAATTAGTATTCGGGCGGACTCGGGTGATGAGGAACTGTTTACGCTTGTGCCATGGGCGGATAGCCTGACTCGTTTCGAGGGTTCGATCGAAACCAGTCTCGGTGCCCCGAACAAGGGGGACCGGAAATTGCAGCTGCTGGGGTCGGACAAAGTTCGATACGACTTCTCCGATCGCTTCAAGAAACAGCACAACGTGCAGCGCGAAACCGAGCACGAACTGGAAGTGAAGAGCGATTCCGATCTGTACGCATCATCCGGCGAGATCCTGACGGGTCGTGATCTAGAGGAACAGCGCGAAGAGGACATGATTCGTCAGCGCTTGCAGGAGGATGGGCGCCGCCTGAAGAAGGACGATACATTGCTCAGCGAGCGCCGCTCGGGAAAGCAGGTGAAGCCAGGGAACCAGATCAACGTGCGCGTTCTGGATGACGACCGCTGTGTCACGGCCGGACAGGATGAGGTGATTATCAGCGTCTCCGCCACGAGCGGCGATAGCATCGGCGCGTTGACGATGACTGAAACGAATACCCATGTGGGCGTCTTCGACGGCGTCATTCAGACCGAATCCGCGCCGGCCACGGCTTTCGCGACGGACTCCGATGAGGGCACGGATCCGAACTTCCCGGTCTCGGGCGGCGAGTATCCCGCCTGGGTTGCCCTGCCTGACAACAAGCGGCCCAAGATTTACGGCGTCGACATGAACGACAGCGTATTCATGGCGAAGATGCAGATCGAGGCCGGTGTTCCCGGCCGAAAGTTGAAGGACTTCTTTCTTCAAACATCGTTGAACGGAGTGAACTTTGAAACGATCGGTAGTTGGCCGACCCCGTTCAAGGCGTGGGACGGTTCGCCGCGTGGCGTGGTGATAAGGCTCGGCGGGAAGAATGCATTGAATTTGAGCGGCTCCGGCGTGAGTGAGCTGAATGCGATCATCAGCGATCTTCCTTACATCAAGCGTGGTAACATCGGGATCGAGACCTTAAGGGCAAGCTGGGACGAGAGTGTCTTCGGTTACGCCGACAAATTGCGATTCAACTGGGATGTGAAGAACAAGGAAACCTGGTACCTGGCGCGCTTTTCGGCGGCATTTTACACGTCGACGCGCGAGCATCGCACGTTCACGTTGAAGACGCGTAACGGAGGCGAACACGAGGCCGAATTTATGCTCGCGATTGACGGTGAGGTGGGTACGTCGCAGAGCATGGAAAGCGATATCTCGGATGCGACGCCTTCCGAATACACGGGTGTCTTCAAAAAAGGCGCACATCGAATCGATGTATTCGTCATCGCGCCGCGGCGATCGAAGCCCGGCTTCGAGGTGCACATGGATATCGAGGAAGCGCCCTACATGGCGCTCTGCCCGACAGAGATGTTCGATACGGAGAAGCATCCGGAGATCCGGCGGCATATCTATCGCGAGCCGGCCGTGGTGACCCCGAACGAGGACGGCTCCGCATTCGAAATCGTGTTTGGTGAGGGTACCCGCACGCGTGTTGTGCGCCTGATCATGTTTGATTTTGAGACTGATGCGCCGGCGATCAGTCGCATTCGTCTCCAGGATATCGAGGGTAACAAGGTGCTTCCGACCGACCAGGACCTGCTCGCCCTGCGCAAGAATAAGATTCTGGAGATCATACCCGGCGATAGGATCAAGGTGACCTACGAGGATCCGCGGCATATCGGGCCCAACAGCAAGACACGCGAAGTTTTTCTGTCCGCCACATTTTCAAATGGTCGGATCAGTCCGGAGATGGTTTTGGGATATAAGCAGCTCGCGGACGGGCGCCGCATGCCGGTGCGTGCGCGCATGTTGCGCTACAAGCCCGACGACGCAATCGATATCATCATTGCCGATCCGGATGGAGACGTCTCGCGGCAGCGTGATTCGGTTGAGGTCACAATTCGAACAACGGAAGGCCAGGTGCGCAAGCTGACGGCGGTCGAAACGGAAGAAAATACAGGTCTGTTCGAGGTTCGTGTCTTTCCGGTGGAAACGGAACCGCAGCGCGATACTGAGATTCTCGTCACGGAGAGCGACGACATCGTTATGGAGTACATGGATATCGAAAATACGCAACCCGGGATTCCCTGGACACGCGTCGCTTCGGTCGAACAGGTCTGGTACCAGGAGCCGGAGTTGCGTTCGATCTCGGTTACCTCGATGCCGATCATGGTAACGGAGGAGGAGCGCGCCGAAGCACTCGACCAGACGCGTATCGACGAGTACTACCCGGTGACACACGAGATTTTGGGCATACGTCCGGAGAGTCCGGAGGATCCGGAGATGCCGCAGACTTATGTCATCGGCGGCCCATTGAGCGTTGAGTTGACCTGGCCCACAATCGCGCAGACGGTCGCGAGCCGTGCGCAACTGTTCGTCCAGACCGGCCGCGGGCAGGCCGTCTACGGGATCAGTGCGACGAACGATTTCGATATCAATGTGCCGGGTACGATCAAGTTGTCCGGTGGCTACGGAACGCTTGGTGGCGGAGGATCGCTGCCGAAGGGATATCGGTCCACACGTGTCATCGGTACGCGCTATGCAGGGGACCCGCTGGATGACGGCCGTTTCGTGTTCGGCATTCCGGTCAAACTGGGCAAGCTGCCGGAAGAATCGCTGGCGATTGAGTACGAGGAAGAGAGCTCGGTCAGGAAACCGGCGAGCACGCTGTACATCAACGGCCTGGACACGATTCATATCGGTTTCCGGTACACGAACGATATCGGCGAGGTGGTCTGGATCAGGCGCGATTACGAGCTGTTTGCGGATGCATTTTTCGACGTGATGGACCGCACATACCAACTGCCCGTCGAGGGGGTTTATGTCGATGAGTCCGTTTACTTCCGGGTAGGCGACGCGATGATGGATACGTCCGATGGACGTGACAAAGTGACGATTCAGGTCGCCGCGCGGTCAGGTGCGCAGCGCGATATGGCTTTGGTCGAGACGGAGAGTCACTCCGGGATCTTTAAGGGACTCGCGCGGCTCGTATATGCCGAGGAGGGCAAGGTGACCGAAGATTATCACGAGGGTGAGATGCCGGTGCGTTTTGGCGACGCGGTTACAGCGGTTTACGCACCCACGAACGGCCGGCCCGGCGTGACCCGTGAGATCGAGGTCTTCAAGGGGTCGGACGGCGAGGTCATGCCGTTCACAAAACGTTTCACGGACCCGGAAATGGCGGTTAAAACGCAACTCAGCATTGCGGAAGCGTATTTCGAAATGGCGAAGAAACATCGCAAGCTGAAGCAGAAGGACATTACGCGACAGGAGATTGCGGCCGGCAAGAAAATACTGGAAGAGGCCTTGCGCGATTACCCGGACAGCGAAGCCCGGGCGCAGGGCGACTATCTCGTAGCCAACCTTTCGTTGGAACTCGGCGAAGAAATCGACGGAGAAGAGGAGAAGGAAGAGCGCGAGCGTTACTACAACGAGGCCTTGATGCGGTTTACCAGCTTGATCAGTCTTCACCGGGACAGCTCCTACGCTCCCAAGGCCCAGTTCAAGAAGGCACTTACGCTTGAACGCATGGGTGACTTCGACGCCGCCTGCGAGGAGTACGTGAAATTGTCGTATCGCTGGCCCGAGAACGAGTTGATCGCGGAGACGATCGCGCGATTGGGTCAGTACTTCTTCCGTAAGGGCAAGCAAATGCAGAATGTCGACGATACCGACCCGGTGAAGGTTGAAATGGCACGACTGCGTTCGCAGAAAATGTTCACCTCGGCTGCCGAGGTCTTTGGCCGGCTCGCGGAACGATTTCCGTCGCATAAGCTGGCGGAAAAGACCACGGTTCTGTCCGGCCAGTGTTACATGCGCGCCGAGAATTACCCTAAAGCCGTGACGGTTTTGGCAAAGGTCATCGACAAGAAGGATGCGGATAAAGACGTACGGGCGGAGGCCATGTATTGGTGCGGCGATTGTTATACCAAGGGTAAGCGCTTTGGTAACAGTAAGCGTCCCCCGATGGTGGAGGCTTACCGCATGTTTAAGCGTGTGACCTGGGACTACCCGGCATCGAAGTGGGCGAAATACGCACGCGGCCGCCTTACAGAGAAAAACGTAGCCGGTGCCGGCGGAGATGAGTGAGCAAATCGAGATCCCGTCAGATCGAACACTTTCCTGCGCCTGCCATGCCGGCTGCCGCGTTCGTCATGGTGGCGGTTCTCAATCAGGCTCGCGACGTGTCTTTCATGTGGGGCGTATCTGGAAGACCGGCAGGCGGATGGTTGGTACGACGATGATCGAATCCTAATGGATCCCGCTACGCGCATGCTTGTTCTGTAGTAGAATCCGTCAGGATTCAGAGATGAAGATCGATATACAACAGCTCGAAAAACTGCTGCCGCTCCTGCGGCGGATTGGCGTAGTTCTTTTAGCGGCCTGGCTCTTTGTGGAGCGCTACGTCCTGATCGGCGCCCGCTTCGCCGGACGCTGGCTCGTGGTTGGCCTGCACTATCTGGGAATCGGCCTGGCGCGCGCGGTCAATTTTGCTTCCCCCTACATCGTCCAGGGCTGGGGATTTGTAAAAAGAAAGGCGGGTCCGCATGTCGCGCGATTCTGGGAGTGGAGTGCCCCCGGCCGCGCTCGCGCCGGGATCTGGTTCCTGCGTCAACTCGATCAACTCGTGCAGTATGGAGATCTTAATCAGTGGGAGTTTCCGGTGTTACAGGCATCCATTGACACGAACGCGATGCGCGGGCTGCTGCGCACCCGCACGCGGGTGGACGTCGGCATGTGGTTTCGTAAGGGGCGCGTCTGGGTCTGTCCGATGCCCGCAGAATTGGTGCTGATTGCGGAGGGTACGCGTTCGTACGTCTCCCGGATTCCGTACGACCAGATCGACCGCAGTCGTTACAATCACGTCACCGGTGAGTTGGTGTTTGCGCCGAATGAGGATCTCGAAGTGAAATCGTTACGTATCTCGCCGCTGGAGGCGCTTGAACTCCTGCGTTATGTACCGCGATTTCAAATTGTGGAAGTTGCATGAAGAAAAAACCGAAGGAGAAGAACGATGCTTGATACGATTATTAAAGGTGGAGGAATGATGATTCCGCTGATGACTTGTAGCGTGATCACGCTGGCAGTCGTTATCGACCGCGCTGTGGCGTTCTACAAGAATCACCAACTGGACACACGTGCGCTGCGCGCGCAATTGATGCGGCATCTGCAACGTGGCGAGATGCGCGAAGCGGCGCTGCTATGTGTCAGCACGCCCAGTCCCGTAGCCGCGGTTCTGCTGGCCGGTTTGCAGTCATATAACAAGCTCGAGAAACGCACGCCGGAGAACCTGCGGCTCAGTGTCGGAGAGGCGATGGAAGATCATTCGCTGCACAGCATCAGTGCTGTCGAGAAACACCTATGGCTGCTGCAGACGATCGGCAATGCGGCGCCGTTGCTGGGCATGGCCGGCACGGTGATCGGCATGATCGCGTCATTCGAGAAGCTTGGGGAGTCCTCGGATCCCAAGGTCATCGGCGTCGGAATATCGATTGCCTTGATCACGACCGCGGCGGGGCTTTTGATCGCGCTTGCTGCCGTGATACCGCACAGCTTCTTTGGATCGCGCGCGGAAGAGATCGAGCTCGAGATCGGCGAAGCTTCCTCGGAGATGCTTGAGTTCCTGGTGCATGAGTCGGACAAGGTTTAGGTCGCGGAGACGATTCGCTCAAGGGGTAGTTAAGGGAACCAATGGCTAAGAAGAAAAAAGGGCGCAAGAAGCGCGGGATACCGGAGATTCCGGTCAACTCGTTTGCGGATATCGCCTTTCTATTGATTATCTTCTTTCTGGTGGCGACCACGATGGATCGCATGACCGGGAACGTTTCCGAGTTGCCGAAGGGTGAAACCAACGAGAAGCAACAGGATAAGACTCCGACGGTGCAGCTGCATCACGACAAGATTACTTTTCAGGACGCTGAACTCACGGTGTCAGAGCTTCGCGATAAATTGGCGGAACTGAAGCTTGATGAGCGCGAAGGCGATGCCAAGGTCGTCGCTTTCGAGGCCACGGGTGATGTGAAGTACCAGGACTATTTCGACACGATGTGCACGATCAGTGCCGCCGGCGGCGTCATCGCCATCGTTAAGGAAGATAAAAAGAGCGGCAAATGAAGAAGCGCAAGAAACGCACCCAGCTTATCGTGCCGGTCGCCAGCATGGGCGACATCGCCTTCCTGCTGATCATTTTCTTCCTG
>CAJWTS010000092.1 GCA_913047795.1 uncultured Verrucomicrobiota bacterium
GTGGTGGCGGACGTATTGGGGTTCATCTGACCGGATCCGAGAGTTTCGGCAGTGTTGTGATGCAGGCCTTCGGCGGTCCCGGTGGGAACGATGATGGCGCGGCCGGCACGATCTACAGGCAGACCCAGAGCCAGAGCGCGGGTCGCGGCACGCTGTATATCGACAACAATTCGCAGTCGACACTGCGCGGTACGGATATCATCGGGGCTGTATCCGACAGGGACGTCGGCGACGTCGTTATCCAGAATGAGGGTCGGCTCACGATAGGGACCAATGATACCTTCGATGTCTACGGTAGCTGGTCGAACCTGGGGCAGACGGCGCACGGAACGAACTCGACCGTTCGGTTCCTGGGTGGGGATGACATCCATATCCTCGGCAGCAACTCGTTCTCGATTCTCTCGATCACCAACGCCGGAAAGACCGTCTCTTTCGAAAACGGTAAAACCAACGCCGTTACGGAAGGCTTGACGCTGACCGGTGAAATCGTCGGCGGGAAGTTGATCCTGCGCCCGATCGTGGCTGGATCTGAGTGGTGCCTTGCTGTCGACGGTGCCGTGACGCCGGACCTGAATGAACTCGATGTTCGCTATTCGAATGCGGACTCGGGTGCCACCTTGACTACGCTTAATTCGACGGACAGCGGCTTCAACAGCGCCTGGGTGTTCACCGTGACGGGGCAGACGAACGTCTGGACCGGCGGGGTCGACACGAGTTGGGCCAATTCCGCCAACTGGAGCCTGGGGCGTACTCCGATTCCGGCGGATGGTATGACGGTGATTTCTAATGGTGTGAACGATCCGCTGTTGCCGTCATCGCTTACCTTTAATGATTTTCAGATCGATCCGGGCGCCATCCTGTATTTGAACGGGAAGAACATGATCGTCAACGGGACGATGACGATCGGTGGCGAATTGCGGGGAACCGGCGTGGAGCTTCTACAGTTTAATGGCGATGTGGTCGCGCCGGGCACCGTTACGATGGCCGGCAGCGAGGTCGTCCGCTTCAAGGGCGATGTCGACTTCTCGAGCGGAACGTTCACGAAGTCCACCTCACACGTCTTCATCGATGGAGCGACTGCGCAGTCTATCTTCCTTAACAGTACGGACTTCTATCGGCTGACTATGACGAATCAGGGCGGACTCGTGACCTTCTCCGGCGCGTTGCTGGCCGACTTCTATCGTAGCGATGACACGGACGTCACCTACAGCAATAACGCCACGATTACCGACTTTCGCGTATACAGTCCGAGTGGGCCGGTGACGCATACATTCGGTGCGGGGCAAACCTATGCGATCACCGAATTCTATATTGTGGGTGGACTGGGCAAGACACAGCACCTGGAAAGCACATCGACCAGTGCCTGGAACCTGAACGTTGCTACCGTTGGCATCGTCAAGTACGCCGACGTGGCGTATAGCGACGCAAGCGGCGGCCTCGAAATCGTGCCGATCCGTTCCAAGGACAGTGGCAACAACGTGAACTGGGACTTCGGCCAGACATGGGCGCTCTGGTTGGGCGACTCCTCGACCGACTTCGGCACGGCGTCGAACTGGGATCCCGCCAGTGTTCCGGATGGGACCACGCGCATCGTGATCGATGACACCGATGCCTGCATTATCAGTTCGCCGGCATCCGTGAAGTATATGCTGGTCGGCGGCACGGCCGTGTCGACTCTCGACGTGAACGACAATCTCACGGTCGGTGAGACCGTAGACGTCGTGCGCGACGGCACGCTGGAAGTCAATGATGATCCGGGCATGACAATCAGCAACAATCTAAACGTCGCCCCCGGCGGTATCGTGACACACAACAACAACACCACGGCCCAGAACGACGCGATGTACTTGACCGTCCTTGGGAATGTCGACCTTTTCGTTGGTGGTGAGATCAACGTGCGCGGCAAGGGCTACCGGAAAAACCGGCACATCTCGGGTGACATGATGACGTCGGCCTACGGGATGGGTGCCACCCACGGTGGAGAGGGCGGCAAGGGGCGCACCGCCGAGAACCGTCACCCACTCCCCACCTATGGCTCGATCATCGCGCCCACGAACATTGGTTCGGGCGGGCGCGCCTATACCAGTGCCGCCGGCACGAACGATGGTGGCGGCGGCGTCAGGATGACGGTTGGTGGCACGCTGACGGTCAATGGGGCGATCAACGCTGAGGGTAAGGGGTCCTACGGCAACCTGAACGGCGGCGGCGCCGGCGGCAGCGTCTGGATTACAGTATCGAACCTGACCGGTTCCGGAACCATTTCTGCAAACGGTGGAGACGCCACGTACAGTTCAAGCTCCTCCGGTGGTGGCGGTGGACGCATTGCCGTGATTCTGACCCACACCGAGACCTTCGGTGGTGTCTTGATTACGGCCTACGGCGGCGAGGGCGGGAACCAGGACGGCGCCGCGGGCACGAAGTACCTGCAGAAGGCCAGCGAGTCGTCCACCACTGGACACCTCATTGTCGACAACCTTGGCTACGACGGACACAAACTCCAGAGCTGGATCGAGTACGACAGTTACACGGACTTGAGCGGATACGAGGACGTGAGCTATACCTTTGGCACGATCACCTTGACGAACAAGGGGCTTATCGGCGTGGGCGGTGGCGATACGCTCACGATCGCGGCCGACACGATTGTGCACGGTGACCCGTCCGGTCCGGATGATGGAATCCAGATGGCCGAGGGCGTGCTGGCGACCCCGGCATCGTGGGGGTATTCCAACTTCCTCATTCAGGTCGTAAGTAACAATACGACTTTCAGTCCGGGCACCGGCCTGTACGTCGGCGAGAACGCCGAACTGCGCATCAATGAGCCACATGTGATCACGGGTGACGTGACGATCGCCAGCGGCGGTTTGTTGGGCCACGACCAGAATTACCAGGTGGAGAAATACAAGATCGATCTCGCCGTTTTTGGCGACCTCACGGTCGCTGCCGGTGGTACGGCGGATGTCACAGGCAACGGCTATCGCTATGACCGGTATCCGCTCGGGAACTACCAGACCGCAATGTACGGCGGCGGTGGCAGTTACGGCGGACGTGGCGGCGATGGCCGCTGCTGTGAGAACAAGCCGTCGTATTCCGCGTGGGGCTCCCTGACCTTTCCGACGAACATTGGTGTTGGCGGGCGCGGCTATACCGGTGGTGCCGCTGCCACGAACTACGGCGGCGGGTCGATCAAATTGACGGTCAGCGGGCTGACAACGGTCAATGGGACGATCAGCGCTAATGGTAAGGGGTCCCACGCCAACCTGAACGGTGGCGCCTCCGGCGGCGGTATCATGCTGATTACGTCCAACCTGGCCGGCTCGGGCACCATGCAGGTCGCTGGCGGAGCGGGGGAGTATAACGGCTCCAGCTCCGGTGGTGGTGGCGGACGTATTGGGGTTCATCTGACCGGATCCGAGAGTTTCGGCAGTGTCGTGATGACGGCCTTCGGCGGTCCCGGGGGGAACGATGATGGCGCGGCCGGAACGGTCTACAGGAAAACTGCCAGCCAGGGGGCAGGCCGTGGTCAATTGATCATGGATAATAACGGGCAGTTCACGATCAAGAATACCGAGATCAGCCCGGAAACCTTCGACCACGAGGTCGGCGACGTTATCTTCCTTAATAGCGCACGCTTCGATGTTCGTACGAACGAGACGCTGTCGGTCTATGGGAACTGGTCCAACGGCTACGAGTTTGCCAGTGGCACGAACGCGTTGGTCCTGTTCGAAGGCGATAATACGGCCCAGGTCTTCGGCAGCAACAGCTTCTCGGTCCTGACCATCACCAACGCGGGTAAGCGCATGGAGTTCGAGAGTGGGATGACAAACGAGGTTCGCGAAGGACTGACGCTTTTCGGTGCGGTGGGCGACAACATCCTGATCCGCCCGATCACGGCCAGCTCGCATACCTATTTCTCCATTGCAGCGGCCGTGATCCCGGCGCTCGAAAACCTGGACGTGGCGTACAATGACGCCAGTCCCGGCATCACGCTTCCGGCGCAGAGCTCAGTCGACGGTGGAAATAATGTTAACTGGACCTTCGAGTCCGGGGCGCAGACGAATACCTGGATCGGGATAAGCAACCAGGTCTGGGCGGTCGGCGAGAACTGGTCGCTGGGGCGTGCGCCCTTGCCGGCCGACCTGAGGACGATTATCTCGAATGGCACGTATGACCCGATTATGCCCGGCTCGCAGGATCTGCAGGGGCTGGATATCAATGCCGGGGCCACCCTGTACCTGAACGGCTATAACCTTAACGTGTACACGCCCAGCGCGATATCGGGTTCAATGGTGGGAACCGGCGTGGAGGTTGTGACGTTTACAAATGACCTCGTCGTCGCGGGCGCCATTACGGCCGGCGGTGCCGCGCGGTTCAATTTCCAGGGTCACCTGGATATGTCGAACGGGACCTTCAGTGCGTCCAATTCGTTTGTCACAATCGTGGGCGCCGCGGCGCAGTCAATCGCCCTGAACGGGCATGACTTCTATCGCCTGACGGTGTCCAACCCCAACGCGCTGGTGACCTTTGCGGGCGCGTTCTCGGCCGACTTCTATCGTGTGGAGGGCGGCACCAGTACGACGTACAGCAACGACCTGACGGCCACGGACTTCCGGATATACCCCGCCGCGAGCGGGCCGTTGACCCATACCTTCGGCGCCGGGAAGACCTATGCGTTTACGGAGTGCTATATCTTTGGTTCGTCAGCCAGCACGCAGACATTGGCCAGTACGGCCTCGAGCGCGTGGAACCTGAACGTGGCGACCGTGTCGTTCGTGAAGTTCGTCAACGTGTCCTACAGCGATGCGAGCGGTGGGCTTGAAATCGCGCCGATCCGCTCCACGGACCAGGGAAACAACTCGAATTGGGATTTCGGTGCAACCTGGGCGCTCTGGCTGGGGGATACATCGTCCGACTACGGTACGGCCTCCAACTGGGACCCGGCCAGTATACCGGATGCTTCGACGCGTATCCTGATCGATGACCCGGATCCCTGTGTGATCAGCGCGTCCCGCTCCGTGATGGGGATGCTGATCGGCGGCAGCTCCGTCTCAACGGTTGAGGTGAATAACGCACTGTTCGTGGGGGACGGCGTCGACGTCGTGCGCGACGGTGTGTTGAACGTGAATGACAATCCCGGCATGACCGTCAGTAACGACATGGACATGACGCCCGGGGCGCTGTTGACGCATACCAAAAACAACACGACGCATGAGGAGTCCATGTACGTCAACGTGCTCGGCAACCTGACCGTGTTCTCCGGTGCCATCATCGATGTGTCGGGACGTGGTTTCCGTAGTGACTACTATCAGGGTGGACACTTCGCCAATGCGTCCTACGGTATGGGCGGTACTCACGGCGGGCAGGGCGGCAAGGGGCGTGCAGCCGAGGATCATTATCCGCACGATACCATCGGCTCGATTATTGCGCCGACGAATATTGGATCGGGAGGTCATGACTACAGCACGCGGCATTACAATGACGGCGGTGGCGCGATCCGGATGATCGTTGGTGGAACCTTGACGCTCGGCGGTCCGATGACGGCCGATGGCTATGGTGCCGCAAGCAATCTCGACGGCGGTGCGGCCGGCGGAAGCATCTGGCTTACGGTTTCGAATCTGGCGGGTGCCGCTACCATAAGTGCAAACGGTGCTACCAGCCTCTGGAGTACAGCTGAATCGGGCGGTGGTGGCGGACGCATCGCGGTGATCCTGACCGGTACGGATAGTTTTGGCTCGGTGCCTATGAGCGCAACGGGCGGAGCCGGGGGGAACATGGACGGCGCCGCGGGTACGATTTACCTGCAGAAGGCGAGCGAAAGCTCGTTGACCGGGCACCTGATCGTGGATAATGGAGCCAATGAAGACACGCGCCAGGTTCGCGAGGGGTCGCCGGACAGATGGTTCCACTCCACGACGGATGTCGATGGCTGGGAGAGCCGCTCGTACGCTTTCGGGAAGATCACGGTTCGGAATAACGGCGAATTGCGCATCGCTGGCGACGACACGATCACGCTGACCAACGGCACCCTCGTAGGCGACACCGGTGACAGCCTGCACGGTATCCGCATTGCGGAGGGGGCCTTCGTGGTGGACCAGACCTTCGTCTACTCCAACCTCTACATTGCGGTCGACAGCAACAACTCGGTCTTTTCGCCGGGTACCGCATTGACCGTCGGCGAGAATGCGGAGTTGATCATCAACGAGCCGCATACGATCACCGGCGACGTCACGTTCGCCCGTGGCGGAATCTTGACGCATGATAACAACCGGAGAACGATGCACTTCTCCGTGAACCTGACGGTGGCAGGCGATATGACGTTTGCGGCTGATGGCGGCGCCGAGGCGATTGGCCTGGGCTATCGCGAGGACTACGATCCCAATGGTGTATTCGCGACAGGGTGGTACGGCACGGGCGGCAGCCATGGCGGACACGGCGGCATGAGTCGCTGTTGCGAAAACAATCCGTCGCGAGCAACCTACGGTTCAACCCTTGCGCCCACGAATCATGGTGCCGGCGGGTATGGGTATACCGAAATCAACACCAACGATGGCGGTGGCGTGATTAAGCTTAACGTCAGTGGCGCAATGACGGTGGATGGCACGATCGACGCCGGCGGAAACGGTATGAACGACTCGCAAGGCAGCCTGGATGGCGGTGGTGCTGGTGGTAGCGTCTGGATTCAGGCGGCCAGCCTGGGTGGTAGCGGTACGATCCGCGCAAACGGCGGCCAGAGTACCTACAACGCAAGCGGCTCAGGCGGCGGCGGTGGCCGCGTTTCGGTTAGCCTCTCCGGGTCGGATAGCTTTGGCAGCGTTGATCTGCAGGCGCGCGGTGGCCGCGGTCTGCGCTACGACGGCGCGGCCGGTACGGTCTACACCGAAGGCAGCAGCCAGTCCGGCGGCAGGGGCACGGTCTACATCGTCAACAGCCAATCCAACCAGTACGCGAACACGACACTGCCGGCGCGCAGCAACCTCAACTTCTCCAACGAGTTGGAATGGGCGACCGTGATCGTCTCGAACGCCAATGCCGGTGCGGACACGGAATTGGAGATCGTCGCGCCGGACACCTGGATCGGCGACATCTTCATCTATTCGGAGGCGGACGTTGACCTGACCAATAACACGCTCCATGTCAATGCCTGCGAACATGCGTTCGGTGGCGGCACGACCAACGACGCCGAGGGCGGATCAATCGTCTGGTACTGCGCGGACGTGGGCGTGGCCAAGGGAATCGACAACGCGAGCC
>CAJWTS010000093.1 GCA_913047795.1 uncultured Verrucomicrobiota bacterium
CCGCCGCAAGTTGATGGAGCATTTCTGCCACGCGGATGCGTCGCGCAAAGTGATGATCGCAGGGACCTACAACGCGCATCCCGTGCCGGCCGCAGCGGCCATCGCTACCTTGAAAAAACTACGCGACCGCGAACAGGAAATCTACGGGCACCTGGAAACGCTGGGTGCGCAGATGGAGGCGGGACTCACCGCCTGCGTACCCGCCGGCGTCGCGGCCTTCGTCGCGCGCCAGGGTTCGGCCTTTGTGCTCTATTTCATGGACCACGAGCCGCGCGACTGGCTGGATGTCGCCACGCATCACGATATGGACCGGGATACGTGCTATCGCAAGCATTTGATCGAACGGGGCATTTTTCACTTTCCGATGCCCACCAAACAGGGGAGCATCTCGTTCGCGCACACGAGCGAGGACATCGAGCAGACGCTTGAGATTACGCGCGATGTTCTACCGGCCGTCTGCGCCTGAGCGACGACACATGAAAATCACAGCCATCGAGACACATGTTTGCCATGCGCGTATGCGCAACTGGGTTTTTGTCAAAGTCGTTACCGATCAACCGGGTCTGCATGGCTGGGGCGAGGCGACCCTGGAGTGGCACACCCGTTCGATCGTGGGCGCGGTCGAAGACATCGCGACTCTGCTGATCGGCGAAGATCCGACGCGCGTCGAGTACCTGTGGCAGATGATGTTTCGCCAGCATTTTTGGCACGGTAGCGGCATCGTGCGCGGTACGGCGATCAGCGGCATCGACCTCGCGCTCTGGGACATTCTGGGCAAGGTCGCGGGCCTGCCCGTCCATCGCCTGATGGGCGGCCCGGTGCGCGATACGATTCGTACCTATTGTCATCTCGGCGGCGGGCGGTTGGAAGATTTTTACCAGGGCAAGCGCGAGGATGCCCGGCGTTTTGGGGAACTGGCGCAAAAGGCCGTCGAGGACGGCTTCACGGCCTTCAAATCCATGGCGGTGCCCGAGACCATGCCGCTCGAGGGTTTGCGACCGGTGAAGTACGCCGAGGCCAACGTGCGCGCTATGCGCGAGGCGGTTGGCGACGATATCGATATCATGGTCGATTGCCACGCGCGTCCGTCGCCTGCGATGGGACTCCGCTTCGGCAAGGCGCTGGATCCCTACGGGTTGTATTTTTTTGAGGAGCCCTGCTGGCCGGAGTCCGTTGCGGGTCTGGCCATGATCAACCAGGCGCTCACCACACCCGTGGCCACCGGGGAACGCCTCACGGCGCTCGAGCAATTCCGCGATCTCTTCGAGCAGCGCGGTTGCGAAGTTTGTCAGCTCGACATTACGCATTGCGGCGGACTGACGTCCGCGAATCGCGTGGCGGCCTTGGCCGAAGCGCATCGCATATCGCTCGCCCCGCATAATCCTCAGGGTCCGGTCAGCACCGCCGCCTCGCTTGAGTTCGGATTCGCCCAGCCGAGCTATATTATCTGTGAGGCTGTGCATCTCGATGTTCCCTGGCGTCAGGACGTCGTCGATGAAGGATTCGTCGTGGAGCCGGAGGGCCGGATCGTGCGTCCCAACCAGCGTCCGGGGCTCGGCATCGAGATCAACGAGGCCGAAGTTGCCAAGCATCCGTTTGAGCAGGAAATCGTGGAAAGAACCTTTTACGCCGACGGCAGCGTCGGAGACTGGTAAGCATGGCGAGCAGTCAGATGGTCGAACGGCGGAGCGAGTTTGTGGGACGCATTGGGGTCGCCCGTGAGGACATCACCCCACCCGTCGGCATTTACGCCCGGTCCTGGGGTGCGGCGGCGCATGACGTTGCGGAAGGCATCCATCGGCCCATGACCGTCACCGCGATGACGCTGCAGGAAGGTAATAAGCGCGGCAAGAACCCGCCGCTCGTCCTGATTGGCATGGACCACGGTTGGTGGCGTTCGGACGAGGACGAGTGGTTCATTCGCGAGGCGGTTCTGAAGGCGCTGAAGATCGATTCCAGTCGCGTCCTGATCAATCTCTCGCATACGCATGCCGGCGCGTCCAGCAACCTGCACTTTGCCAATCATCCCGGCGGCGAACACATCGCCGCCTTTCGCGAGAAACTTCGCGACGCAACCGTTGCCGTGGCCCGGGCGGCCCTCGCCGCCGCGAGCGAAGCGACGCTGAGTTGGTCGTACGGAACCTGTGACCTTGCGTGCGACCGTGACCTGCCGGATCCGGACGCAAATCGCGTCATCTGCGGCTATCACCCGGCGGTCGATGCGGACGATACGCTGCTCGTCGGGCGTGTGACGGATGTGGAGGGCTCGATTCTTGCGACAGTCGTGAACTATGCCTGCCATCCCACGACGCTGGCATGGGATAATCGCTTGATATCGCCCGATTACGTCGGGGCCATGCGCGAGGTCATCGAAAGCGCGACGGACCACGCACCGTGCCTTTTTCTACAGGGGTGCTCGGGCGAACTGGGCCCGCGCGAAGGCTATGTGGGTGATCCCGAGGTGGCCGATATGAACGGGCGCAAACTGGGCTACGCCGCGCTCTCGGTGCTGGAAGGCATGTTTCCCGCGCGCCACGAACTGGCGTACGGTGGTGTCGTTGAGTCCGGCGCACCACTCGCGACATGGACGCTGCGCGAATACGCGCCGGAGACACGACTTGAAGCGATTGAACGGGAACTCGTCCTGCCGATGAAGCCCATGCCTTCAATCGAAGAACTAGACGCCCGGATCGAGCAGACATCCGACCGCACGCTGCGCGAACGCCTGGTGCGCAAGCGCGAGGTCCGCCGCGTTGTCGGCGATGGGAGTGAACGCGCGGGGCCGATCTGGGGCTGGCGCGTCGGACACGCGCTGTTGATCGGCCAGACGTTCGAAGCCTATTCCTGGCTACAGCAGGACGTTCGCTACGCGTATCCCGATAACGCAATCGTCATGACGAATCTTACCAACGGTTCACTGGGCTACCTTCCGCCTGCGGACATCTACGACCAGGATCTTTACCAGGTCTGGCAGACGCCGTTCGATCGCGGATGTCTCGAACGCACGGGAGATGCGTGCCGAGCGATGTTGCGCGACCTGGGCGCGACGCCGCGAGCATAAGGTTTGGCGCGGCGAAACGAAACGAGTGGCATGCGAAGCCTCGAACGGCCTTGCGGCCCGAGGAAGAGATCATGACCGAGATCATTGTCGTTGACGGGGTCGATGGACTAGAGAAGGACGTTTCGTTCGAGGACGTCCTTGCCATGCTGAAGGAGTCGGGCACCAGGGGCGAAAAGGCCCTGTGGGTCGATTTTCAGGCGGCCACCGAAGAACAGGTCGCGCAGCTTGCGGACGTTATTCCGATCCACGATATCACGCGGCGGGATATCTTCAGCGATCGCGTCCGCGAGAAGTGGGGCGATTACGATGAATATCTCTTCGTCGTCGGGCACGGGCTGAATTTTAACTCCGGCAAGGAACTGCTCGATACGATCAGTGTCAGCTTTCTTGTCTATCCACGCGTTTTGATATCCTTTCACAAGGAGGAGCTGCGTAGCCGGGGTGTCGTTCTCGAGCGCATCGAACGTGAGGCACGGGGCGTGCTGCCCGACGAGGATTGGGCGTTCTATGCCTATCTTGACGCGCTGACGGATCTCTACATGGATGTCGTTGACCATTGCGCGGACGAGATTGATGCGATTGACAGCGCCGTACTCACGTCCGATGCCGGCTCGGACCTGCTCGCCCGGATGAGTGCCGCGCGCCGTAACCTGGCTAACCTGCGCCGTCGCCTGCTTCCCAAGCGGGAGTTCCTGCAATCGCTGTCATACCAGGACCAGTCGATGATCAGCCGCGAAACCCAGATTCGCCTGCGCAACGTGCTGGACCATGTGATTCGCATGGGCGAACTCGTCGATATGGGCCGCGATACGCTCGCCGGCGCGCAGTCGAACTATATCGCGCAGGTCTCGAACCGCATGAACGCCGTGATGAAAACATTGAGCATCGTGGCGACCATCATGCTGCCCATGACACTCGTCGCCGGCCTTTTCGGCATGAACGTCCAGGTTCCCGGTCAGAACCTGGACGGGCAAATGTGGTTCTGGAGCCTGCTCGCGGCGATGTTCGTCTCGGGTGTGCTCATGATCGTCGTCTTTCGAAAACGCAATTGGCTCTGAGGAGCGGCCACCTGCGTCGTGCATGCGCAGGGACGCATCCGGATGTCCGTCGCAGCGTCCGTTTCCCACGCCCGAGGGGGACGGCCTTCCCGTTGCGATAAAGGATCGTGGCTAAAAAGGAAAGACGCGCGGAATGGCCCAGATCGTAGCCGCGCCGGCCAGGATCGAGAGCGGCAGCCCGATTCGCGCAAAGTCCCGGATGCTATAGCCGCCCGCGGAATACACGATCGTATTGGTCTGATACCCGATGTGTGTGATGAAGCTGCAACTTGCGCCGTACGCCACCGCCATCACGAACGGCAGGGGCGAGACCCCCATCGCGTGACTCATTTGGATGGCGACAGGCGCCATCACGGCGGCCGTGGCATTATTCGTGACCACCTGCGTCAACATCAGGGTCGCGACATAGACAGCGGCCATGACCACGCCCGGGGCTGTGCCGGCGAACAGGCCGAGCATGCCGTCCGCCAGTAGGCGCGCCAGTCCACTGGTCTCGAAGAGTTGCGCCAGCGGGATGGCGGCTGCCAGCAGGAACAGCACCGAGCGGTCCATCGACGCCATCGCGTCACGGAACGTGATGCGGTTCGCGAGCACGGCGGCGATGACGCCCAGCAGCGCGCTGACCATGATCGGCAGTACCTGGAAGGTGGCGAGCAGGATCGCCGCGATCACGATCAACAGCGGCACGGCGGCGTCGCGTAAAGGGGCGACCGTACCGATCTTCTTGCCCTGGATCTGAACCATGTCAAGTTGGCGACAGGCCACTTCGATGTCCGACTCGTGCCCTTGCACCAACAGGATATCGCCGACGCTGATGCGCATGTTCTGCAGGCCCTCGCGGAAGTGGTGCTGGCGGCGTTGAATGGCGAGCGTATGCAGGTCCCAGTCGTTGTACAGATTCGCGCGCACGATCAGGCGGCCGACAATCGGTGAATTGGGTAGGGGAATGAGCTCGGCGATGCGCATCTGCGTCGCGCGGATGTCGTCGCGCGGATGCTGCATGCCCGGCAGGGACTCGGCCTGCTTGGCCGCGATCATTTCCATGATACGTTCCGGCGTTGCGCGCAGGAGTAGGCTATCGTTGTCGCGCAGCGGCTCATCCCAGGGCGGCGGGGAGACCAGGATTTCATCGCGGATCACCGCCATCACGCGCAAGTCGTTGCGATCGAATTCGTCGCGGCGCAGGACGGTTCCGATCAGGGGCGAATTATCGTGCAGCCGAACCTCGGTCATGTACGTCTCGGCCCCCCCGTCCTCCGGCAGGAAACCGGCCGGATGCGTGCGTGACGGCAGGAGTTTGCGGCGCAGCAGGATGATCGTCGCGACGGCAATCACCACGTTCACAAGGCCGATGGGCAGGAAGCTGAACATGTGCAGTGGCGTCTCCTGCAGCGCATCGCCGGCCAGGGAAGCAATCAGCAGGTTGGTGGACGTGCCGACCAGTGTGCAGGCGCCGCCTACGATCGAGAAAAAACTGAGTGGGATCAGGACCCGCGCAGCCGGGATGCCCGTTCGTTCGCAGACTTTCAATACGGCGGGTATCATCAAGACCACGACCGGCGTATTGTTGACGAAGGCCGACAGGGGCGGAACGGTGATCGCCAGCAACAGGAGCAACCGCAGCTCGCTTTGCTGCGCGGCGCGTTCGATCAGGCGCGAAAGATGGACCATCACGCCCGATCGCATGACCGTGGCGCTGAGCACAAACATGCAGGCGATGGTGACGGTCGCGGGGTTGGAGAATCCGGCGAAGATGTCTTCCGGTGCCAGCAACTCGCTATACGTGCCGACCAGCGCGGTGACGCCCAGAACGATCAATGCCGACACCTCGAGTCGAAACCACGACGTGCAGTAAAGGATTAGCGAGGCGAGGATGATCAGTAGAACGAGAATCTGAACCGTCGTCATCGAATGCCTGCCTGTTCGTGATTCAGCGTGTCCATGCTGCGGAGTCTAGGAGGATGACCTGGTGCTGTAAAGCGAACAGGCGGCGGCGCGGCGGCCGAGCATGCTACACATCGATCAGATCCGTCTGGTTTGGCTTAGCCCTGCCGCCGGACGATTCTCCGAGACATGCGAGCGCGAATCGAAACGTGGCGCCGAAGTCTTCGCCTTGAGACTCGACCCATACCCGTCCCCCGTGAACCTCCACGATACGTTTGACGAGTGCGAGGCCGATGCCGGTGCCCTCACCGTATGTTTCCAGCCGTTCGAAGAGTCCGAATATCTTCTCGTGATATCTGGGATCGATTCCAACCCCGTTGTCCGTGATCGAGCAAATGACTTCCCCGTTTTCGGTGAGGGCGCCAATGTCGACCTGTGGTGCATCCTGGTCCCCCATGAACTTTACGCTGTTCTCGACCAGGTTCTGCATGACTTGCACGAGCCGGGCTCGGTCGACCATCACGCTGGGCATGTTCTCCTCCACGGCAACGCGGACCTGCGCATCGGTGATGCGTCCGGCCACGAGGTCCAGCGCCTCGGCTGCGATGTCGTTCAAGGGGACGGCGACCGGCCTATCGACCAGACGGCCCACGCGCGAGAGCTCGAGTAGTTCATCGAGTAGCCGATGCATCTTCTCCGCCGCAAAGCGAATCTGCTCCAGGTCGCCGTGCAGGCGTTCCGGATCTTTTTCGATGAAGTCTTTCTCCAGCAGGCCAAGAAACCCCTGGATCGTGATCAGGGGGCTTTTCAGGTCGTGCGAGACGGTGTAGGCGAACTGCTCCATCTCCGCGTTCTTGGCTTCGAGTTCCTCGATCAATCGCCCTTGCGCCGTTTCCGCTGCCTCGGCTGTGCTACGTGCTTCATGCGCGTCTTCCATCATGTTTAGTGCGGCAATCTGCGAGCGCTTGAGTTCCCCCGTTCGCGACTCGACGCGGCTTTCGAGATCTCCGGCGAGCCTTCGCAACTCGGCCGCCACGTTTCCGCGTTCGGCGATCTCCGTTTCGAGTTGGCGGTTAACACGTTGCAGTTCAACCGTACGCAGGCGATTGATCCGCATGAAATGAACCGTTATGCCCAGCATGACGG
>CAJWTS010000094.1 GCA_913047795.1 uncultured Verrucomicrobiota bacterium
GCCATCATGGGCGCCGGCCTCGGCAAGACCGTGGCCCTGATCACGGACGGTCGTTTCTCGGGCGGCACGCATGGTTTCGTTGTGGGGCACATTTGCCCCGAAGCACAAGCCGGCGGGGCCATTGCCGTAATCGAGGACGGCGACCCGATCACGATCGATGCCGACAACAACCGGCTGACGCTCGACATCGACGATGCTGTCCTGCAGGAAAGAATCTCGCGATGGGAAGCCCCGCCGCTCAAGGTCACGCGCGGCGTACTCTACAAGTATATCAAGAACGTCGCGCCCGCCTCGCAGGGTTGCGTAACGGACGAATAGCCTTCGCCGCGACAAGCGGCACACTGACGGTAGACGATGAGAAAAGAGAAAGACGCACTCGGCGAAGTCCAGGTCCCGCAAGACCGGTATTACGGAGCGCAGACGCAGCGCGCAGCGGAGAACTTCCGGATCGGCAACGAAAAGGTTCCGATCGAGATGGTGCGTGCACACGCCATCGTGAAGAAGGCCGCCGCCAGGGTGAACCACGAACTGGGGACGCTCGAGGAGAACCTTTCGACCGCGATCCAGAACGCCGCGGACGGCGTGATCGCGGGCGACTACGACGATCACTTTCCGCTCGTCATCTGGCAGAGCGGCAGCGGTACGCAGTTCAATATGAACGTTAATGAGGTCATCGCAAACCGTGCCATCGAACTGCTTGGCGGCGAAATCGGCACCAAGTCGCCCGTACATCCCAATGATCACGTGAACATGGCACAATCAACGAACGACACGGTGCCGACCTCGATCCACGTTGCCGGTCTACTCGCCATACATGACAAGTTATTGCCCGCCGCACGCGACCTGCAACTCATGCTCGTCGCGAAATCCACGGCGTTTGCCGACATCGTCAAGATCGGACGCACACATTTGCAAGACGCCACGCCCCTGACGCTCGGCCAGGAATTCTCCGGCTACGCGTCGCAGATCGAGCAGGCGACAGAAGTCATTGTTGGCGCAATGGGTCACCTTGACGAACTCTGCGTCGGCGGCACCGCCGTCGGCACGGGCCTCAATACGAAACCGGGCTTCGACAAAAAGATGGTCGAGGCCATCTCGGAAATCACCGGGCATAGCTTCAAGCCCGCACGTAACAAGTTCGCCGCGATGGCGGCCCACGATGCGATCGTCGAGACGTCGGGTGCACTGCGGACACTGGCGGCGGCCTTGATGAAGATTGCAAACGATATTCGCTGGCTAGGCAGTGGGCCGCGCAGCGGGCTTGGGGAGATCACCCTTCCCGCCAACGAACCCGGCAGTTCGATCATGCCCGGCAAGGTCAACCCGACGCAGTGCGAAATGGTTACCATGGTCGTCTGCCAGGTTTACGGAAACGACGCGACCATTGGCATGGCCGGCTCGCAGGGAAATTTCGAGCTGAACGTCTTCAAACCCCTCATGGGCTACTGCCTGATTCAGTCGATCAACCTGCTTTCCGACGCCTGTGCGTCGTTCAGGACCCATTGCGTCGCCGGCATCGAACCCAACGAGAAGCGGATCACGGAACACGTCGAGAATTCGCTCATGCTCGTCACCGCCCTGAACAAGCACATTGGTTACGATAAGGCCGCCGAGATCGCACTCAAGGCCTGGCGCGAAGACAAATTGCTGAAGGCGGCCGCGATTGAACTCGGTTACGTGACCGAGGAAGAATTCGAGCAATGGGTGCGCCCGGGCGACATGGTCGGGCCCGATTGAGCCAGACGAAGGGCTCTTCGTCACCGTGCGTGTTCGCGGCCAGTTCCGAAACCTCACGATCCATCAGGAGCCGGGCTGTGCCGGCCATCTTTGCCCTCATACAACTGCTCGGCAATCGACTGGCCGGTGTGACCGCCTCGACATGCTCTGCAACAAACCGCTGAAACTGCAGGTGCGCGGCGTAGGCGTTTCCCTTAGAATGCCCATTCGTATAGTGCGTTGCCACGTTCGGTTACGTGTCGCTCCGATTTCAGCCTCCGCCGAAAGAGGTCCAGCAATGACGTGAATCCTGTGGCCGGCTTTTTATCGGCGTGGGCGCAGCCGTGGTGGCGAAGCGGCGGGCGATTTGTTATCTTCAGCACCCATGTCCAAAATCAAATCCAATCTTCTGATTCATGAGAAGAGTCCGTATCTCTTGCAACACGCCCGCAACCCGGTGCATTGGCACGCATGGAACGACGACGCGTTCGAACGCGCGGCCCGTGAAGACAAGCCCGTGTTTCTGTCGATCGGATACTCCACTTGCCATTGGTGCCACGTCATGGAGCACGAGTCCTTCGAGGACGACGAGGTTGCCGAGCTGCTTAACGACCGATTTGTCTCAATCAAGGTCGACCGTGAAGAACGGCCGGATATCGACAACATCTACATGACCGTGTGCCAGTTAACTACCGGCAGTGGCGGCTGGCCGCTCACGATTTTCATGACTCCGGAGAAGACGCCGTTTTTCGCGGCAACATACATTCCCAAGCAGGCGCGATTCAATCGCACCGGAATGACCACGCTCCTGCCGCAGATTTCCAACCTTTGGACCAACGACCGTGCCCGTATTCTGCAGTCGGCTGAAAACATTCTCGCCGGCCTGCAGTCTTCGGCACTCGAGTCGGGGGGTGACGACCTCGGCGCGGATGTCATGCAATCCGCTTCCAACATATTCCGTCAGAATTTCGACGAGATCAACGGGGGCATCGGCCATGAGCCCAAATTCCCTGTTCCGCACAACTTGCTGTTCCTGCTACGGCAATGGAAGCGTCACGGCGATGACAATGCGTTGTTAATGACGGAGAAGACCTTGCACTTCATGCGTCACGGCGGCATCCACGATCATATCGGATTTGGATTTCACCGCTATTCGACGGACCGCGTGTGGCTGGTGCCCCATTTCGAAAAAATGCTGTATGACCAGGCGTTGCTCTGCCTGGCCTATACCGAATGCCACACCGCGACCAGGAAGCCGTGCTACCGCGAGACGGCACGCACGATCCTGACCTACGTACTGCGCGACATGACCGATCCGAGCGGCGGCTTTTACTCCGCCGAAGACGCCGACAGCGAAGGGGTGGAGGGCAAATTCTACGTATGGACGCAAGCGGAAGTGCGCGCAATCTTTCCCGCCGCGGAGGCCGAGGCGTTCATTGAGACCTTCAGCCTCACGACCGACGGCAACTTTGCCGAGGAAGCGACGGGGCAGAAAACGGGCGACAACATACCGCATCTACGCGTGGCGTTCGATCCCGCGCAGGTAGAAAGCGAGTTCGACGCTCCGAACGGCCAATGGGCCCGGATTCGCGAAACGCTGTACACGCACCGCGAACAACGGATTCATCCTTACAAGGACGACAAGATCCTGGTCGACTGGAACGGCCTCATGATCGCCGCGCTCTGCCGGGCGTCACGCGCTTTCAAGGTCGAGGAATACACAAAGGCCGCAGCCCGAGCCGCCGACTTCATACTCACGCGACTCCGCGCCCCAGACGGCGGATTGTTACACCGATTCCGCGATGGAGACGCCGCGATTGCCGGCCATCTGGATGACTACGCTTTCTTGACCTGGGGCCTCATCGAGCTCTTCCAGGCATCATTCCGGGTAGACTTCCTGCAGGCCGCACTGGACCTGCAGGCTTATGTTGACCAGCATTTTCGGGATCAAGAGGGCGGCTATTTCTTCAGCGCCGACAACGCGGAGGCGTTGATTCTACGTAAGAAGGAATACTATGACGGGGCCATCCCGTCCGGCAACGCCGTGGCCTGGTACAACCTGGTTCGTCTTGCGGCAATCACGGGCAACACCGCCTTCGAGGAACGGGCCGCCGAACTCGGGCGGGCCAACGCACAGGCCATTCGACAACTGCCCGTCTCACATTCGGCGGCATTGATTGCGCTGGATGCCTCGCTCGGCCCATCGATCGAGGTCGTGCTGGTCGCCGAGCAGCACGACCCGGTGCTGCAAACATTCATCGACGGCACGGAGAGCCTGTATCTCCCCAACATGGTGCGCCTCGTCAAGACTGCGAAGAACGCCGCGGAACTGGCAGAACTCGCGCCATACACGGAGAGCCAGCAAGCGATCGACGGTAAACCAACAGCCTACGTCTGCAGCGGGAACGCCTGCAACGAACCAACAACCGACCTGAACCGGATGCTTGAGCAAATTCAATCCGGGTCGGTCGTATAGGCTTTCGGACAACTCGGCCGATCATGCAACAATCTCACGAAGTCAGGCTGGAAAACATTAGGGCGGTGACCCTGGACGCCGGGGGCACGCTGATGTACCCCTACCCCTCCGTCGGTGCGATCTACTCCGAAGTGATGTCGCGCCACGGACTCGACCTTGCCCCGGATTTGCTCGAAGCGGCATTCCGGAAGTCCTGGAAAAGCGTCCAGCGATCGCAGAACGGCGCGGTTAGCGAGAATAGCGAACGCGCATTCTGGCGCCAATTGGTGAGCACCACGATTTGCGGGTTGGGCGAACCCGACGACTTCGATCCACTATTCGACGACCTCTGGGAGTCCTTTGGCGCGGTCGATCGCTGGCGTCTACACGACGGTGCCCGCGAATTAATTGATACCCTCGCGGGCCGCAACCTGCAGGTTGCGATCCTGTCGAACTGGGATCACCGACTACGCCATATTCTCGAAGGCATGCAATTGATTGCGCGATTCGACGCGATAATCATCTCCAGCGAGGTGGGAATGGAAAAACCGCATGCCGGCATCTTTCGGCATGCGGAATTCGCCCTTGCGGTAGACGCCGCCGCCATCCTGCATGTCGGCGATAGCCTGCTGCACGACATCCACGGCGCGTGGCGGGCCGGATGGCAGGCCCTTCTCGTAACGCACGGCGGATCACGAACGGATGCGGTTCCATGCGTCGAGGATTTAGATGCGGCCCGAACGCTCCTGACGGAATAACGGGGCGAATCCACGGGCCACAACAGGCTTACCCGTTATGAGACAAGGAACAATATCACCACGCCCATCGTATGATCCACCGCGGGCAAGGCGCATGATGTCAAACCGGAAGGCGTGCGGATTCATAAGGGAGCATGTTCACTGAGCGATGATCAGCGGGGAGCCCTTCGGAGCGAAACCGTATGTTCGATGAAGCCGCAGCGCGTCGCAATCTCTCCAGCGAACTGAATCTCGTCTGATCCGGACTGGATAACACGATACGACCGACCGCGTACGAACCGATTCGGGGATGATGGGAGTCACGCGATAATATCGCCCACCCTCCGCCTACATCCTTGCCCGCCAGAAGGTCGCGCGGGACTACACAGACTTCCTGCTCTAACGGGTCACGTGCCTCACTCGGCGGGCCGAGCCGTCGCGCGCAACTTGTCCCCATTCAGCAAGGCGATCAGATCGCGCATGATCAACAGGCTCTCCTCCAGCACAAGGTCGGACGATTTCTTCTTGCCGCCATCCGCCGCGACAACACGTTCCCGATGTAAATCGCCGAGTTTCTTTTCCAGCCTCGCCAATTTCATGGCGTCCCCATAGACGAGCGACATCTCCTCACCGTCCCGAAAAGTCTGCAATTCCTCGAGCAGGGCCTGCCGGCGCATATAGGTTTCGTTCTGTTTTCGTCGTGCGATGGAACGATCACGCATATCTGGAGTCAGACGAGAAAGATCGTTATGCTGACGAAACGGCACGGGATTTACCTTGGACCACAGCAACGGGTTCTTCAAGGCACCCTCGCCCACATCCATCATGTCGTAGGCGGACGGAACGATGATATCCGGCGTAACGCCCTTGAGTTGCGTGCTGCCGCCCTTAACCCGGAAGAATCCGGCCGTCGTGACTTTGACCGAGCCCATCTTCTGGTCGCGGCGATCCAGCGGTAGCACGGTCTGAACCGTACCTTTCCCGTGGGTCTGCGAATCGCCGACGATGACCGCGCGACCGTAATCCTGCAGCGCGGCGGCCAGAATCTCGGATGCGGATGCACTCAGGCGGTTGACCAGAACGATAAGTGGCCCATCAAAAATGATATTACGGTCCGGATCGGGCAATACAGAGATCCGGCGCTGCTCCTTGACCTGGACTACGGGACCGGAGCGAATAAAGAGTCCACTAAGCTCCACAGCTTCAAGTAAAGATCCGCCGCCATTGTTGCGGAGATCAAGAATAACTCCTCCGACGTCCTGATCCACCAGCTCTCCGAGAATACGTCGGATATCCTTCGCGGAACTCTTGTAGTCAACCGTCTTCTTGTCCGATTTGGCCCGTAAATCCACGTAAAACGCGGGCAGCTTCACGACACCGATCTCGACCGTTTTCTCCGCCTCAAGCTCCAGCGTATGCGTTTCGCTCTTTGCGGCCGATTCGTCCAACTTCACGACATCGCGCTTCAATTCGATTTTCGTGGTCGTCGTTCCCGAGGGGTCCGAGTCCGGCACAATCACAAGCGTGACCATGGTTCCTTTTTCGCCACGGATAATCTGCACCGTCTTGGAAAGCGGCCAGTGCAGCGTATTAACAGGATCTTCGTCACCCTGACCGACGCCGATAATCTTATCGCCGGGCTGCAGACGCCCGTCGCGCTCCGCCGGTCCACCCGGAATCAGACGTACGATATGAGCCGCACCGTCCTCCGCTCGCAGCAATGCCCCAATTCCCACCAGCGACAGCTTCATTTCAATATCGAAATCGCTCACCGCACGCGGCGACATGTAATCCGAATGCGGATCAAAGGCGCGCGCGAAAGAGGACATGTATCTCTGCAGAACCCATTCTTCCTCATAGTCATTGATTAACGTCGCGAATTGTTCGTATGCGGCATGGATCGAATCCTCAACCGTGATCGGCGCGACATCCGCAACGTCGTTCGTCGCCGACTGCTCGTCTCCATCCGGGGATTTCTCCGGCTCGGCCTGCACCTCTTCCTCCGCCTGCACCTCTTCCTCGGCCTGCACCTCTTCCTCCGCCTGCACCTCTTCCTCGGCCTGCACCTCTTCC
>CAJWTS010000095.1 GCA_913047795.1 uncultured Verrucomicrobiota bacterium
TTGTCACCGTGGCAGTAGAGGCCAGGCTCGGGCCGATAGGTGACCCAGCCGTCTGGCGAGATCTCGCCAGACGGCAACACCGGCTCGCCGTTCAATCTCAATTCCACCTTGTCGTTTGGGGCGCGTGAGACGAACCGCACGCGCAACGTCGCGCTCTCCAGTTCGCTGGCCGCGGCCCCGAGATCGTCGCCGATCGGCAGGTTGACCTCCCGTGGCTTGCCGGAGGGGTCCAGCTTCACCGGCAGGATCTGCGACTGCACGACTCCCTGCTCGAGACACCCGTATACCTCTTTGACGTTGTCGATGCCGAACAGTTTGTCGCGTCCGGCAAGTGTCTGCGGATCGCCGAGCGTCATGAAGAGGGGATCGTTCAGGTCGCCGGGGAACCAGTTGAAGAGGTGCATCCCGTCGGCGCCGGAATTCCATACATTCGAGGCAGCCGCGCGCCACGCCTCTATCCGTTTATTCCACTGCTCCATTCCCGAGTTGCTGATGTTCGGATATACCGGCACGCCGTGCGCGTGGCCCAGCTCCGCCAGGTCCCGCGAGGGCATGCTGAGAGGCTGGTAGCCGCTGCCGGTGACGAGGATATCGAGCAGATCGTCCCGCAGCCAGCGCTCGAGATCGATCCCCACGTGCAGGCATGTCTCCCGGCTCATCGGCACGTGCGTGGAGACGAGGATCGGACGGCCCCGGCGGGTCCCCTCCCGATAGGCCATCTCGCGGATCCGTGCCTGGAAGCCGGTCATGATCTCGACCTGCGCGGGCGAGGCCGGCTTGTACTCCAGGTTTGGCCGGAAGAACAACGGGTGCCGGAAGTAGTCGATCTCGATACCGTCCACGTCATAGCGCTGACAGACCTCTTCGGTGATCCGATACAGGTATTCCAGCACCTCGGGCTTTTCAAAGTCGAGTGTCGACCACATGTATCGTGGATGGGTGATCTTATACCGCTTGATGTCGTCCGGCACGCCCATCATGTACTGCGGATGGTCCCGCTTCCATTTGGAATACAGCCATTCGGTGAAACTGTCGTGGATATCGTTGATGCGGTGTGTCCAGAAGACCTCAAGACCCGCCTCATGCACGCGCTTGGTGACCAAAGAGAGACAATCAACTCCCGCCTCGCGCAGCATCCGCATGTTGGCGTGCCGGTTGATCGGCTGGAACCCTGTGAAGCTGAATTGCTCATGGAGAAAATAGCTTGTGTCGGCGACTTTCGTGTCGTGATCGTAATGGGTCGTTCCGCCGGTGCAATAGAAGATGGAGTCGACCTGCGTGTTCAGCGCGGGGACGATGCGTTGGGCGAGGAACTCTTCCGGCGTGGCGTGTCGCTTGCGAGACATGTCGTTGCCGTCGTTGTTATAAATCAGACGGCGGCGGCGTCCCTTCGCTTCCTCCCGCATACGCGCCAACTCGGCGCTCTCGCGACCAGCGGCCGCGCCATCCGCAGGATACGCCACCGGTGGGATTGCCAATACGATGGTCAGCACTCCGACCAAAGGCCACACAAATCGCCTCATAATTGTCCCATCCTAATTTCTCACGTAGACGTAGCATTCCAATTCTTCAATGCTGACGGTGCCGGTGGTGCTGTCCGTTGCGGGCCTTCCGGCAATGGTTAGCTCATCGGCGGGTTTGCCGTCGATGAACAACCGGGCGATCACGCCGGACGTTTCACCGTCTTGATCGATCGTCGTCGCAATGTGGTGCCATTTGCCGTCGGTCACGTTCGCCTCGCTGCTAGCATTGCCCATGGTACCCGGTCGGACCATGCCGAGTGTGACTTGCTGCGGATCCGCCACGATGATCGTCTGAGTGGCAAACATCGCGACGGCCTGGTTGGTGCTGTAAAGCGGGGAGGGAATCGGCAGGTTCGACATGCCCCAGACCGTGTGATTCGCAGTCTGGGAAGTGGCCTTCAGCCAATACGAGACGGTCACCGATCCGCCCGGGCCGGGCATCAGGTGGCTCACGTCGTTGGCGTCAACTTTCAGCGTGGCGTCGTTCCGAGTGAAGTCGGCGGCGCCCGTGCCGATCTTCGGGTCCTTTGTATCGACAGCTACCGCTCCGCCCGGTCCAACCTGGGTGGCAGGATGTTTGTCAGCGGCGCTGTTGGCGCCCGTGGCGGACTCATTCTCAAATTCGTAGAGGACGCGCAGGCCACTATCGAGCGGTGCGGCGGCGGGGTTGCTCGGCTGGGATGTCTTGATTCCGATGCCCCGCTGTCCGCTGTCGTAAATGGTCTGGATCTCATCGGCGCTCAACGTCCGCGACCAGATGGCAAAGTCATCCAGGTATCCGTTGAGGTCGACACTGCTCACGCCATTGGCATCATCGGCCTGTACGCCGAGGACCATGTCGGCAAAGCGGAACGACGCTGTGGACTTGCCAGGCTCCGCCGGAACGAGGCGCACTGCCAGTTCGTTGTCGCCAAAAATGAGGGGCTGGTCGCGCTGGGTCGTCTCCCAATTCATGTCGATGATGTACAAGTAAAAGGGGGGCAGCGTATCGCCCTCGAAAACGTTCTGCCCGTTCTTGTCGAGTACGCGCGTGATGTAGTCGATGGGGACCTGCTTGCCGTTGATCTTGATGTCGAGCTTCTCGTCGTCGGCCAGGCCAACGGCCTTGAACTGCATGGTGGTTCGCAGGCCGGGGTCGCTGAAATCCTCGGCCATGCGAAAGCGCCGGCTTCCCTCCTGTTCGGGCCGGGCGCGGGCGAGGTAGATGTTTTCATCGTTGGAGAAGCCGGTGGGCGACTTGTGCGGTTCTTTATAGACCGCATAAAACAGGTAGTGGCGGTCCCGTTGACTGACCTGGTCAGGATAGCGCAGCTCGCGCAACCAGCCCAGCGCCGCCGGCCACATGTAGGCGGCGTTGGACGACGAACGGTGTGCCGCGGCGCGCCTCTGAAAACTGCGCTGGTAGTTGTAGGGAGAAACTCCATCGGCACCGAAGCCATAGAAGTTCTGTGCCGCGGCCCGGTAGTTCGCCAGATTCATCAGTCGATAATGCTCATTCGGCCCGTCCATGGAGATCATGGGGTGGATGGCGGGATAGATCTTGCAGGCGGTGCCTGCGGCCAACTTCACGAAATCGTCGGTCTTCATATTGGTGTCGCTGTGGAAGAAGTCGGAGGGTACCACGTAATCGACCAGGCCCTCCTGGATCCAGGTGGCCAGATCAAACCCCAGATAATCGCACTCCGCGATGCTCTGGGGCACCCGCACGCCCAACTCCAATCGGTCGCAACCGCGCCGCTTGGCCGCCTCGTCCAGCAGCTGGCGGGTCTTGCGGGTAAAGTCGGTCAGCAGGTGGGCGTTTTGTGCGCCCTCGCCCCGCTCGAACATGTGGCACCAGCGCATGTAATCGTACTCGACGCCGTCCACCTCGTAGCCGTCGAGCACCTCCTGGGTGAACGTCAGCATCGCGTTGCGGACCTCCTCCAGCGCATAATCGTTGGCCGACCCGAGAATTATCCATTCGGGGTGTTTTTTGGAAATTCCGTTCCGGGCTCCATGCAGGTCGTTCATGCGCACGTCGGCGATGAACTGCATGCCATGGTGGTGGCAGCGGTCGATCAAGACCTTCAAGGGGTCCATTCCCGCCTCGTCCATTCCGGGCGGGCGCCAGGGAAACAGGTCGCAGACTTTGGAAGAGGGCACATCGCTCCAGAACGCGGTGAACAGGCAGTAGGCAATGGCATCGACGTGGGCGGCCGCCTCTTCATCGACCAATTCCTCAAGAATCCGCTTGCTGAATTGAGCGGCGGGCGCCGGGATTTCGCGGTTTGGTTTCTCGTAGTAGTTCGTGTTGAGAATCGTGGCCCACATCGTACACCCGTCCCAGGCGTGCACGATTCGGCCTTCGCGTGGCGGCGCGGCGGCAGTGTTCGGCGTCGCCGTGTCTATTTCGGCCGCCGCCACACTGTTACCACCGCCCCGCTGGCATCCGGACGCCAACAGAGCGGCTCCCAGAATAACGGAGAGCAGACTTAAGGTCTTCATCACCGATCTCCCACAGGTTGTAACTGTTGAGCAAGCAGGTCCAATCACCGTCGATTCCCGGCTACGATTCTATACCGATCGGGCAGCAACCTCAATGATCTCCTGCCGAAAGTGATACTATATCACCGCTCGATCGGACGAGTTCACGAAGACGATGGTCATATCTGCGTAGATTGCGAGTCGTGGTATATTGGTATTATCCTACCTTTCCGCGGGGCTTCGTTCGAGGGTTTCTGCGATCAGATAACCTCGAGGCCGCCGCACACGCTGACGGACTGCGCCGAGACGCTGGATCCCGCCGTCGAGCAGAGGAAGAGGACGGTTCCCGCAATGTCCTCCTCGGTGACCATGCGCCTCATCGCGACGTTCTCGACGGAGCGCGCCTCCATCTGGTCGTAGCTCAGGCCCTCCGCCCGGGCTCGGTCCTCGAGCACCTTCCTCAGGCGCGGCCCCCGGACCAGCCCCGGGAGAATCGCGTTGACCCGGATCCCGTGAGGTCCGAGCTCCTTCGCCAAGCTCTTCGTGAAACCGACGACCGCCCACTTGCTGGCCGCGTACGGCGTCCTCAGGGCGAAGCCCAGGCGGCCCGCGACGGACGACATGTTGATGATGGCGCCGCCGCCGGCCTCTTTGAGCATCGGCACGGCCCGGCGGGCGCAGAGAAACTGCCCGTTGATGTTGACGTTCATCGTCCGGATCCACTCCTCGGGTTGGATGTCCTCGACCTCGGCGGTGGGGCCCGCGATGCCCGCGTTGTTCACGAGGACGTCAAGTCCTCCGAGCTCGGCCCGAACCTGTGCGAAGAGGCGATCGACGTCCTCCTCTTTCGCCACGTCGGCTCGCGTCGCTCCGGCCCCCGGGAGTGAAGCCCGGCACTCGCCGAGCGCCGCCTCATCGATGTCACAGAGATGGACCCGCGAACCGGCCTCGAGAAACGCCTCGACGATGGCACGGCCGATGCCTCGGGCTCCGGCCGTGACCAGGACGCGGAGGCCTCCGGGAGGAGGCGGAACGGTGCCTGGATGTCGGTGGGCGCTCACTCGCGGATGGTCTCCTTGGGCGCAGGGGATCCTACGGGCTCTATTTTGGATCTCGGTTCGCAGAAAATCAACCGCTGGGCCCCAGCGCCGCATTTTTATCCCGTGGATTTTTTTGGCGCGGTCGCCGCAACCCTATGATGACGAGAACTCTAACAGAAAAGTGCAGAATGTCGTGACAGACACAGGGATTGTCGACTGGAAGTACACGATGTTTGGTGAAATCTCGCCGCGGCACCTGGAAGCGAAGCGAGGAAGCCATGACCGAGAGGGGTCTTTCCTACACAGGGGCATCGACCTGTCGCATCCCCTGGAGCCCCGCTGGTCCAAGCCCCGGCTGATGACCAAGGCGGCGGAAGTGCATGTTTAATTGACAAAACTCAGTGACGGCCGGATCTTGGCCACTTACGCCCATTATCACCTTCCCTGTAGCGCTCTCGGCGAATTTCTACACCGGCTGGCCCGTCACTTTGCAGCTTGCGGACGGCAGCCTCATCACGAGCTATACTGGCGACACTCGGACAAGCCGGTTGATCCAACTCCTGAAAAAGCACAACTGGGACGGTGTGCTCTACATCGAAGCCGATGGTGACCAGAACGTTCAATCGTCGATCGAGTGGTGGCGAGGACAAATCGGCTAGTGAAGTCGCGTTTCAACGACAGGACACGGGTAAAACTATGCAATGGCAACTATTCAAACAGGGTTGGTCCGCCGCGCTGACCATACTTGCACTGCACTCTGGTGTCGTGGCACAAGCTGCCGATTGGCCCACCTACCAGCACGATGTCCGCAGGAGCGGCTTTACGGCCGAACAGATCGACGCGACGTCGTTGCAGTTGCAATGGTCTTGGCGCAGTCCATCTCCACCCCAGCCGGCCTGGGCGGGACCGGCCAAGTGGGATGCCTGGAGTGGAGTTCGCGGGTTGCCTTCGATGCGAAGTTACGACCTGGTGTTCCATGTGATCGGGGTGGGCGAGGCCGTGTACTTTGGCTCCTCGGCCGATGACTCGTTGCACTCTCTGGATGCGGCCACCGGCCAGAAGAATTGGTCGTTCTGTACCGGCGGGCCTGTGCGCATCGCTCCTACCTACTCCGAGGACAAGATCTATTTTGGCTCCGACGACGGCCATGCGTATTGCCTGCGGGCGGCCGACGGCGAGTTAGTGTGGAAATATAGTCCCGCCGAAAACAACCGGCTGGTGCTGAACAACGGCCGATTGATCTCTTTCTGGCCCTGTCGGACAGGCGTCCTGGTGGAGGATGGAATCGCCTACTTTGCCGCCTCGCTGTTGCCCTGGAAAGAATCCTATCTGTGCGCGGTCGACGCGCTGACGGGCCGGCCCGCGGGAAAGGGTCAGTATGTCCGGAATTTTGCTCAGACAACCCGGCAGGGGCCGCCGACAGCTGCCGGGGTCCAGATCACCCTGGAGGGCGCGCCGGCGGCATCGTCACAACTGCTGATCTTCCCCCAAGGCCGGGTCCCTCCCCGATTATTCAACCGCTCCGACGGGAAAGACCTGGGAAATCTCAAGGACCGCGGCGGGGGCTCGATCGTGGTGATCAGTAGCGACTCCCACATCCACTATGGACCGGGGGCCGACACGAGGGCCGGCTCGATTGACAACGCCGATGTCAACACGCGGGAGCAAGTTGCCTCGTACCAAGAGGGTAGCGCGATCGTCATCGCCGGGAACATGTCCTATATGCTGACCGACAAGTCTCTGATCGCCTCCGATTGGGCGCAGCGGAAGAACCAGTGGAAGGTTTCCAGCACCTATCCTTATGCACTGATCCTGGCCGGCGATACATTGTTTGCCGGCGGCCGGGATGAAGTCGCCGCGTTTCGTGCCCAGGATGGTGAAC
>CAJWTS010000096.1 GCA_913047795.1 uncultured Verrucomicrobiota bacterium
GCAACGACCTCTTCGTTGAAACACCACAGGTCTTCGATGCTGCCGCCGCCGCGCCCGACGATCAGCACATCGAACCCGCCCCGATCATTCAAGAGGTCGATTGCCGCGGCGATTTCCTCGGCCGCGCCGGCGCCCTGCACGCGCACCGGCGCAAGAACGATATGGAGGTTCGGGAATCGGTTCGCGATCACCTTCAAGATGTCGCGGATGGCCGCGCCCGTGGCGGACGTCACGACACCGACATGTTGGGGCAGACGCGGGAGGACCTGCTTGCGGTCCGGATCGAACAACCCCTCTTCCTGGAGCTTGAGCTTGAGCGCCTCGAAAGCGGCCTGCAGCGCGCCCTGCCCCCCGGGCTCAAGTTTGCTCACGATGATCTGGTATTGGCCGCTACGCTCGTAAACGCTGATCTCGCCGAACGCGACTACCTGGACCCCGTCCTTCGGTTCGAACTTCAGGGATCGCTGCGCACTGCGAAACATCGCCCCACTGATCTGCGCCCGTTCGTCCTTGATCGTGAAGTACATGTGCCCCGACGCGGGGCAGCGCACGTTGGACAGTTCGCCCTCGATCCAAACCGACCCGAATGTGTCCTCGAGCGTGACGCGGATGCGCCGCGTGATGTCGGTCACCGAGTAGACCTGGCGCTTCGCATCTGATGCTTCCGCCGCCACCTTAGCCTTTCTCCTCACCGACCTGCACGCGCCGCAGTTTCTTGACCTGTCCGTTTTTCTCGTCGAGGTGAATCATAAGTCCGTCCAAGCGCAGATCATTGCCGGCAACATCGAAGCGGGCTGGAATGCCGGTCACAAAACGCTGCAGAACGGGCTGCCATTCGCGACCCAGGATCGAGTCCTTACTGCCGGTCATTCCAAGATCCGTCAGATAGCCCGTGCCGCCGGGCAAAATGGTTTCGTCCGCCGTCTGCACATGTGTGTGTGTGCCCACCACGGCCGTCACGCGCCCGTCAAGATGGCGGCCCATCGCCAGTTTTTCGGATGTCGCCTCGGCATGCATGTCCACCAGGACGATGCGGCCGATCTCCTGCCGGCGGTCCAGCTGCTCGTCGACCGCGCGAAAGGGGCAGTCCATGGGATCCATGAATACGCGGCCAATCAGATTGATGACCGAAATGGACCCCCAGGGCGTTTCCACGGCAATATGTCCTCTGCCCGGCGATCCGTGTGCGAAATTCGCGGGCCGGAGCAGCCGCGGTTCACGGTCGATCTCGTGTAGAATCTCTTTCTGGCGCCAGGCATGGTCGCCGAGCGTCAGCACGTCGGCGCCGGCATCCAGAAGTTCATGTGCGAGCTGCAGCGTAATGCCCGAGCCACCCGCGGCGTTCTCGGCGTTAGCCACGACAAAATCGACATCCTGCGCAGCCCGCAGCCGACCGACGACGCGCGCGAAATGCGTGCGGCCGGGTGCCCCAACAATGTCTCCCGCCATGAGGATCTTGATCATCGAGCCTCGATCCTGAAGGAACAGGCCGGACACATCAATCTTATCCCGCGCAACGGCGGCGGACTACTTGGCATACTCGACGCTGCGGGTCTCGCGGATCACAGTCACCCGTATATGGCCGGGATACTGCATCTCGGCTTCGATCGCGGCGCAGAGGTCCCGCGCGAGGACGGTGGCTGCATCGTCATCTATCGTCGCGGGGTTAACCAGTACGCGGATTTCGCGCCCGGCCTGGATCGCGTATGAGTGTTCGACACCCTCGAAGCCACTTGCGATCTGCTCCAGTTTTTCGAGACGCTTGACGTACATGTCCGTGGTTTCCGATCGCGCGCCCGGTCGTGCGCCGGACAAGGCATCCGCCGACGTGGCGAGCGAGGCGTATAGACTCTGCGCCTCGACATCCTGGTGATGCGCCGCGACCGCGTTTGACACGATCTCTGCTTCGCCGTGGCGCCTGATCAGGTCGCCGCCGATGACCGCGTGGCCGCCATCCACCTCATGATCAACCGCCTTGCCGATGTCGTGGAACAGGCCCACCCGCCTCGCGATCGCGGGGTCGAGCCCGAGTTCGGAAGCCATGGTTGCCATGATATGGGCGACCTCCACGGAGTGATCGAGTACATTCTGCGCATAACTGCTCCTAAACCTTAGTCGTCCGAGAACGGGATACAGCGCGGGATCGACGCCCTGGATACCGGCCGCATAGGCCGCATCTTCGCCTGCCGAGCGGATTGTTTCATCCATATCGCGATCCACCTGCTGCACGACCTCTTCGATGCGGGCGGGGTGAATCCGGCCATCCGCGATCAGCTGTTCAAGTGCCTGGCGCGCCACCTCCCGGCGAACCGGATCGAATCCGGATATGAGCACCGCCTCAGGGGTGTCGTCCACGAGGATATTGACGCCCGTGGCCGCTTCGAGAGCCCGGATATTACGACCGTTGCGTCCGATGATGCGCCCCTTCATTTTGTCGTTGGGCAGCGGCACACTACTGCTCATGATGCTGCCCGCCTGCGATCCGGCGTAGCGCTGAATCGCCAGGGTGACAACCTTCTTCGCCTGCTGATCGGCCATCTCCTCGGCTTCCTGGTAACGCCCTCTGATCAAGGCCCCCATCTCGCCGCGCACGGTGGTTTCCAGCTCGTCAAGCAGCGTGCGTCGCGCGTCGTCCGGGCTCAGGCCACTGACCTGGTGCAGGCGATCCACGAGCTGCTCGTGCGCCTGCTCAAGCTCGCCGTCTTTCTGCTCACAAGCCGCGCGCCGGGCCTCGGCTTCACGGACCTTCCGGTCGAGCACGGCTTCCTTTTCATCCAACGACTCGCGCTTGCTGTCGATCTTCGCTTCGCGTTGTCGAATGCGTTCCTCGAGTGCCGTGATCTCGTCGCGGCGATCGCGCGTGGTCTCTTCGAAAGCTTCACGCACCTTCAGGCTTTCGGACTGGGCATCGATCCCGCCCTGGCGGCGAATGGCTTCGGCCTCCTGCTCCGCCTCCTCCACGAGCGCCTTCGCTTCGCGCTTTGCGGTGTGCAGGCCAACGCTTGAAACAAGAACCTGTAAACCAAAGCCGGCCGCCAGGGAGGCTAGTGCGATCAGTATGGCTACGATCCAGGGATCCATCCGTCACCTCCTTCCGTCACAACAAAATTGAGATATTGGTCGGTGTCCTCCATCGGAACCTGTTCAAACATTTGAAGTTCGTACGCCAGGCCACACGTCACCAGTCCCGCCTGTTCGCGCGATCCGATCAGACGATCGTAATGCCCGGCGCCGTGTCCCACTCGCCCGCCCCTGCGATCGAACGCAACCCCCGGCACGATCATCAGCGACAAGGCATCCACCTCGACCCACTCCGGAGTCGCCGGTTCCGGAATGTTCATCGGACCGCTCGTCATCGTTCCGTTCACCGGCAACACCGCAAAACGGTAGGCCCGCATCGCGGGATCGTACGCCGGCACGCAGATCTCCTTGCCCTCCCGCTGGCCGCGGCTGATGAGGCGCGCCGTCTGCACCTCGGCCGGCAACGCGAGATAACAACCGATCACGGCGGCCCGCTCGAATTCCGCGTGCATCAGGACCTTGTCCTGGATCACGAGGCCGGCATGCTGGCGGGCAAACGCATCCTGGCGGGCGAGTCGCTTCTGCACATCCCGGCGCAGGGTCTCCTTGGTCGGGTCGACATTCATTTCGAGTCACCCTCGCCGGTCACGGTGCGGCGCGCGCGCCAAGCTGCGAGGCGCCGTGCGATCACTTCTTCATACCCCTGATCGTTCGGTTCATAGTAGATCGCCGCTGTCGGCATGTACGCCTGCTCGACGTGATGCCCTTCGTGATCATGCGGATAGACGTAGCCCGTGTGACCCAACGCCTGCGCGCCCTGGTAACCCGTGCCGCGCAGAGGCTTCGGGACGGGTAGCACGCGCCCTTCGCGGACATCGGCCATGGCCTTATCCACCGCCAGGTAAGCCGCGTTGCTCTTGGGCGCCGTGGCCAGATAGGTCGTCGCCTGTGCCAGGTTGATCCGCGCCTCGGGCATACCGACAAACTCAACGGCTTGCATGGCTGCAACCGCTACCGTGAGCCCGCGCGGATCGGCGTTACCCACATCCTCCGAGGCCAAAATGACGAGGCGCCGCGCGACAAATCGCGGGTCCTCACCGGCCACCAGCATCTTCGCCAACCAATAGACGGCCGCATCCGGGTCGGAACCACGGATGCTCTTGATAAACGCTGAAATCGTGTCGTAGTGCCCGTCCTCGTCGTGATCGTAGACGACCGCTTTCTTCTGGATGGAATCTTCAGCGACCGCGCGGGTCAACTGGATGACGCCGGCCGCATCGGGCGGTGTTGTCAGCAGCGCCACCTCAAGCGCGTTCAGCGCGCGGCGCGCATCGCCTTCGCAGGCCACGGCCAGATGCTCAAGCCCCCCGTCGTTCTCCACGGCTTCCCCCGCAAATCCGCGCGAATCGTCCAATGCCCGCTCAAGCAACTGCTCGACCGCGGAAGCACTCAGGGCCTCAAGTTCGATAACGGTGGAGCGCGAAGTCAACGGTGCATTGATAAAGAAAAACGGGTTGTGCGTCGTGGCACCAATAAGCGTGATCGTGCCATCTTCGGTATGTGGCAGCAGCACGTCCTGCTGGCTTTTATTGAACCGGTGTATCTCATCGATGAACAGGATTGTCTCGCGACCGTTGATCTGGTGCCGCTGCTGGGCCGCCTCGATCAACCCACGCAGAATTGATACGTTTGCCAGCACACCGCTCGTGCGCTCGAAGGAGCGTTCGGTGACGTGCGCGATGACCTCCGCGAGCGACGTTTTGCCGCAACCGGGTGGTCCGTAAAGAATAATGCTGCCCAGGCGGTCGGCTTCAATCGCCCGCCGCAACAACTTGCCGGGACCCAATATGTGCTCCTGGCCGAAAATATCCTCGAGCACCTGGGGGCGCATGCGCGCCGCGAGTGGTCGTCGGCCGTCCGCGAGCGCCGCGGACTCTTCCTGAAAAAGATCCATCTCCAGATCCTTCCAGGCTGGGCAGAAAAATCCCCCGCCATGTCGCAGAGGTATGGGCTCTGATCCTCGTAATGAGGTGGGTGCTCTAGCGATCGGCTTCCGCGTCCCTCGTCTATCCGGGGCGTGCGGTCCCCAATCGATTCAAGCTCCCTATCAAGAATTAATGGGCCAGAGCAATTACACCCAATACACGAACAAGGCAGGGTATCTTAAACTCGAAACTCTGATCGGTTGCTATAGATCTATTCTATCCACTCGTCGATGAACCCGTGCTCGCGGCGAATCCGGCAAACCGGACTCGCCCTCCTGCGTGGCACATGTCACTCCGACGGTCCCTTCGATCTTCTTCTCCTACCGGTGCGGTGCGCCAAACGCCCGTCCATTCCAGCAGTGCGATAGTCCGAATCAATAAGTACGACAGCATTTCCTACCTGGTTTCAGCCCCATTATTCATTTCCACGTATCTCTGCGGCAAACGTCGTCACTAACCCAGCCTTAATGGCTTCATGATACTCATTTACCGTTTCATCTGTCAGCGTCGCTTCCGACGACTGATAAGTCAGGGAATAAGCCAGACTCTTCCGGCCTTCACCTATGCCCTGTCCCGTATATATATCAAACAACTCTAAGCGCGTCAATTCTAGGGGCGCGCAGCGTCTGATTTCCTCCAGAATCTGTTCGTTTTTTACGGCCTGGTCCACGATCACCGCAACGTCACGCATGACAGGCGGATAGGGCGACACCTTCTGCAGCGGATCGCGATGGAAGATGCGTGCGGTCATCGGATGCAGCCGGCATTCAAGCACGCCGACCGGCTCGGTCAGCCGCCACTCGGACCGCACGGACTCGTGCACAATGCCCATGCAACCGCAGTGTACGCCGTCGATCGTGATATCGGCTGCCTGTCCCTCCTCCAGGTACACGCGCCGCGCGGGAACCAACTCCACGGACCCAACATGGTTGGCCGCGCAGAGGGCTTCGAATATGCCTTTCACCCAGCAAAACATCTCTGCGCCGTCAAACGGCTGCCGCCGCGCAAAGCTTCCGCGCCCCGCCGGGCCCATCAAGCCAATGGCAAGTTGGTCGTCCTCCATATACGCGCCATCCACCTTTCGAAAAACACGCCCGACCTCGAAGAAGGCGGCCGTCATGATCTGCCGCGCACGATTACGCCCCAGCGCCTCGATCATCTGCGGCAGGAGCGAGGTGCGTAGCACATCGTGGTCCTGGCTGATCGGATTCGGAAGACAGATACGCTGCTCGCGATCGCCCGGATCCACGCGATCGAGCTGCTGCTGCGCAAGAAAGCTGTAATGCATCACCTCGCTCAAGCCCAACCCGGCCAGCGTCGAACGGCAGGCGGCCGTTGCGCGCGCCGGCTCGTCATCCGCACCGGGCACGATGCGCGCCCGTGGCGGCGGGGTCTCCAGCCGATCCA
>CAJWTS010000097.1 GCA_913047795.1 uncultured Verrucomicrobiota bacterium
GACGGGAGATACGACATCACCATCGCGGACCGCCCATGCGGCTGCGAGGCTAAGTTCATTATCTGCCCCCTCGTCGCCATCAGCGATGAATTGGCCGAAGACTTTTTGCATCGCGGTGACCTAGGTGCAGATTGCGTGGTTGCCGTAGACCAGCAGCTTGATCTTTTCCACGGCGAAATACCAGGCATCCATCGCTCGATAGATCAGCGGCGTCCGGCAGCGCCAGCAATGCGGATAGTTATGATCCATTGTGCGGTGATCGATCAGATCGCCTGCCTTCTTGATCGACGCGATCACGTCCGAGTTACACTCGTGCACGTTCCGCCCCGCGAATGCGGAAATGTCGTCCGTGAAGCAGCCCCTCTCATCCACCGGATTGCGCGTCGGAAGGCCGTTGCGCCTGCAGAGCCAATAATCGTCCTCACCGAATGCCGGCGCCATGTGAACGATCCCTACCCCATCCTCAAGGGTAACGAAGTCGCCATGCAGGATCGTAAAACAACCCGCGTCGGCCGAATCCGCAAAATACGGAAACATGGGCGCATAGGTCTTCCCGATCAGATCGCGTCCCTTGAACGTCGCGACGACCGGGGCATCTTCGCCGAGCAGTGCGGCGTATCTCTCGCGCAGGGCATCCGCCAGGATGTAGACGCCCTCGGATGTCCGCACCGCGGAATAGTCGTAGTCCTCCCCGACGGCGAGCGCCAGGTTCGAGATCAGGGTCCAGGGTGTCGTGGTCCACGCCAGGTAATACGTCGGATCGCCCTCGATCGAATCGTGCGCACGAAACCGGACCACGATCTCCGGATCCTGACGGGGCCGGGTGGAATCCGACTCGCGCGTATCTGAGATCGAAAGCGCGGTCTCGCATTGATAGCAATACGGCGTCACCCGGAAATCCTTGTAGATCAGGTCTTTTTCGTAACAAGCCTTGAAGACCCAGAGAACCGATTCCATGTACGTCGTATCAAGCGAGCGATAAGCGTTTTCGTAGTCCACCCAACGCCCGATTTTATTGATGTATGTCTCCCAGGCGTCGTTGCAATTTTGCACGAACTTGCGGCAGGCGTCGTTGAAATGCGCGACCCCATAAGTCGCTTCGATATCCGCCTTGTTCTTGATTCCGAGTTGACGTTCCACCGCATTCTCGATTGGAAGCCCGTGGCAATCCCAACCCCAGCGGCGCGGCACCGTATAGCCGTTCATCGTGAAAAACCGCGCCAGGCTATCCTTGAGAATCGACACGAATATCGTGCCATGGTGCGGACTACCGGTGGGGAACGGAGGGCCGTCGTAAAAAACGTGTTCCTTGTCGGAGAGCGCCAGCGAGGCCTCGAAGATCCCCTCCTGTTTCCAGTACGCGAGAATCTCCCGTTCAAGGGAGGGCGAATCAAACTTATCGGGAACCTCTTCGTACATGATTGCAGCCGAGCGCGCGCGATTAGTCGTGTCGACGATTGAACAGGCGCCAGATCCAGAATTTAAAACGATGAAAACGCGAGATACCGGGCGCCCTGGATCGCGATCGGTACTCCTCGCGCATATAATCTCGATCATGGAGTCCCATGCCGCAGCATCATAAGGCCCCGCATCCCAAAGACAAGTCCAGACGCGACCGCGGGCGCGACGCGCGACGTGCGAACCCCGCAATTTTCAACCTATCCATCGAGGCCCTCATGCGCTAACGTAAATACATGCGCCCATTGCAGAAGAAAGGACCGCGTGGGAAGCCACGAATGGCAATTGCGATTGGATTGTTCGGGTTCATCCTGGCCACGCCCGCGGATTGCGCATCGCCCTCGCGCCTCGGACGTTCAGTCGTCAAGATTTACGTCACGTTACAGCGCGAAAACTACGCGACTCCCTGGCGCGCGAATCGGCCGACGAAGGGAACCGGTTCCGGTTTCATTCTGCGCGGCAAGCGCATTCTGACCAACGCGCATATCGTATCTGACAAACGCTTTCTCGAAGTCCAGAAGAACAACGACGCGAAGCGTTACGTCGCGCGTGTCGAATTCGTGGGGCACGACTGCGATCTTGCGATCCTGCGCGTTGATGATGCTGCATTCTTCAAAGGCACCGCCCCGCTCCGTTTCGCCCGCTCGATCCCGCATCTGAACGATGAAGTGACCGTGCTCGGCTACCCCATGGGCGGCAACAGGATGTCGCTCACCAAGGGCGTGGTATCGCGCGTGGATTACAGCCGCTATAGTCACAGCGGACTGGACGAGCACCTGGTCCTGCAGGTCGACGCCGCGATTAATCCCGGCAATAGCGGCGGCCCGGTGACGTTCCGGGGCCGCGTCGTGGGACTGGCGTTCCAGGGTATCCAATGGGCGGACAACATCGGCTACGCCATTCCCCTGCCCGTGATCCGTCGCTTCATGGACGACGTCGAGGACGGCGAATATCATGGCTACCCTGAACTGGGTGTTGCACATTTCGCTTCGCGCAATCCGGCCATCCGACAATCGCTCGGGTTAACCGATGCGATGACAGGCCCCGTCGTCTACCGCATCGACCCCTTCGGCAGCGCGGCCGGGATTCTCAAACCCGGCGACGTGCTGATGGGGATCGACGGACATACCATCGCCGATGACGGAACAATCGCGGTCGATGGAACCCGTGTAGTCTACGCCGAACTTCTCGAACGCAAACAATGGGGAGACGCGATTGAAATTAACGTCTGGCGCGAACGCGCGGCCGAGACAATACAGGTTCCCCTGCGCAACCCGCCCGACCCTTTTCTTTATCGCAATGTTTATGACCAGCGCGCGCGGTACGTGATGATTGGCGGACTTGTCTTTTCGCCGCTCTCGCGCCCCTATATGAACACCCTGAGCCGGTCGCGAAGCGACGCCAATACCCGGCAATTGCGCTATCTCTCCGAATACGCCAAGGTCGATGGGCCGTATCTGACCCGCGACGAGTTCGTGGTTCTCATTCGGCGCCTGCCCCACCCGGTGAATAGCTACGCAACCGGTTTCGAGAATGCCGTTCTCTCCGACGTCAACGGCGTTCATATTCGAAACCTGGAAGATGTGCGCAACGCGCTTCTGGACGCCACGAATGGCTATTACGTATTCCGCTTCATGGGCATGGACGAGGAACTGGTTCTCGACAAGGCCATCGTCGACGCCTCGCAGGCCGAACTGCTCAATCGCTATTCAATCGCAGCACCATCCTATTTCAGCGAGGAGAAATGATCCGGACCGCAACCACTCTGGCCCTGCTTCTTGCGCTTTTGGCCGTGCCCTCGGACGCCGAAGACCTTTCATTCGAAAACACACTCGTCGAATTGGTTGTGACCTACCAGGAGCCCGATCCTTTTCAGCCGTGGCAAATGAAACCACCTTCCACCCGACATGGTTTCGGCACGATCATCGATGATGGACTGATCGTCACAACAGCGAAAATCGTGCGCAACCAGACACTGGTCGAAGTGCGCAAAGTCAGGAGCGGCCAAAAGTTCGTCGCGACTCTTATGCAGGCCGACGAACAGGTGGACCTCGCCCTGCTGGCGCTCGATCAACCGGACGCATTCGGCCCAATGCGTCCGTTGCCAATTGCGACCAATGGACTGCCGGACGGACCCATCACCCTCGTGCAGATCGACAGCACCTATCAGATACAGGATGGTGAGGGACAAATTGTTAAGGTCGCGGTGGAGAAGCTTAAAGGGTCCATATACCACTGCCTCAATTACAGCGTTCTTTCCGATCTCACCATACGCCTGACCGGCGGACCCGCCGTCAGAAACGGTGAACTGGTAGGCATCGTCACGGACTACCGCGCCACGGAGCGCACATCTGTCGTGATCCCCGCCCCGTTTATCCGGCGCTTTATCACGGATGCCGAGACCGATTCTTATACCGGCTTCGGCACCGCCGGTTTCCACTGGCGCCCTCTGATCGACCCCGTTAAGCGACGCTACCTGGGCGTCTCGACCAATAGCGGAGGCGTGCTCGTGCTGGCGGTCGTACCGGGCACAGGCGCCGTGGGTTCGCTCCAACCCGGGGACGTCATCCTGGAGTGGGAGGGCCGGGCGCTGGACGATCGCGGTTACTACGACGACGCCACGTACGGTCACATTCTTTTCTCGCATCTGATCAAACTGAACCGTGCGCCCGGCGAAGCGGCGCACGCCCGTATCGTGCGAGGGCGCGAGGACCTGCTCATCACCGTACCCATCACCCGTTCCGACGAAGATTCGGCACTCGTGCCGGAAAACACGTCGCGGCGAAGGGCCAGCTACCTCGTTGAAGGCGGCTTCGTCATCCGCGAACTGACGGGGCATTACCTGCGGTCTTATGGCCGCGACTGGCGGGCCCGGGCAAATTCGCGCCTGGTCAGCCATTACTATGGGCGCATCAACAAGGATTATACTCCCGGGGACCGCATCCTCATGCTGGTGGGGGTCCTTCCCGATTCGATCAACGTGGGCTACCACCACTTCAGCGGAGAGGTCCTGGTTCGCGCGAACGGGAAACCGATCAAGAACCTCGACGACGTTTTCGCCATTCGTGATGCGGACAAGGCGATCACGAGCTTCGGGTTTCAATCATCGCCTTTCGATATCACGATCGACGGACAGATGCTCGACGACGCCAATCGAAGATTGGCCGCCGTCTATCGAATTACCGACCTTCAACGCCGTCGCCCGTAGTCCGGTGTGACCGGATCCGTCTATGAGTAGAACGAATCACACGCGCTCGGGAAACCTGATTCCCGGCCTCTCCATAGGCCGCGTGATGACGGCCCTCGTGACCCTTTCAATCGGAACGATCCTCATTGTCACGATTGTTCCTGTTCTCCATATCCGGAACGTGCAATCGGGCCTCAAGCGCGCCGCGAACCAGATCAATGCCGGAACGCTCGACGATGCGCGGCAGACCTTGCGCAGCATTCAAGCGCACGTCTTCGCCTCGCCACCGCTCGCCGCGCAATTCGGAGTGCTCGCCATCCGCGTTCTTGTACACGCCAACGAGATTCCCGGCGCACGCAACATCGCCGAATGGATGCGCACCACAACGGATACGCGCCACGGCATCCGCCACTTCGGCGGATCACGAACAACCGGGCCCCTGGGCGTACTCAAGGAGCGTGGCGAAAAACTCGCGCTACTCCTGACCACATCCGCCAACCGCAAACCGTTCGAGTGGGACCCATGGCAGGGCTACCGGGCCATGTTTCTCGAGCTCGACCTGACCGGCAACGTTTCGGCAACTCGTGAAGTTGCCCGGAACTTAAACCGCATAGCACCCGACAACCCGCTCAAGCGCCGACCCGTTTCGACGCGCCCCGCGCCCCAACCCCGTCGACCCCGAACCGCACAGCCGCAAAAACCCGCCCCCGTGAAAACCCCGGCAACCCCACGACCAACCAGCGCACCGCGCGCCCACAGCGCGTGGCTTAATCGGCTTATCACGATCGACAAGGATTTGGACGCATTGCCCTCCGACAAAGCGCTGCGCCGCAAACGAGACACCCTTCTTCGCACCGCCGAGGCTGCATGGGGGCTCGTTATTGTCAGCTCGGCCCACGTATACGATGTGCCCGCAGCGCGTCAAAAGCAGGTCAAACGACGCGGCGTCCTGAAACGCGGCACCATGCTGGATATTTTCGAATTTCATGCGGCCGGATCCGATACGCTGGCATTCGGCCGGATCGCGCAGGACGCCAAATCCAAGGAAGTCGCGGTGCGAATCCGTGATCTTGTACTGTATCCCGGCGCACTCGACGAGACACCAGAACATGTCCGCGATCTACAGAGGGATCGTCGGCAAACACAGGATCAGCTCGCTGCGTTGAAGAAGTCACATTTACGCGATCGGCTGACGGCTTCAGCCGAGGGGCGCGCGTTCCTCCGCGCCAAGAAGACGCGTGACGCGTTCTACGACAAGATGAGGCCCCTCCTCGACGACGTCGAGCAAGGCGGCGCCGAGATGACCGTCCTCGACGAACTCCGAAAAATGAAGTACGCGCAGCGGGACATTGACCAGGCCTACGAAAAAGCACGTGCCACCCTTGGGAGAACTCCACTTTCCAGCCCTGCAATACGCCGACTCGAAGAGAAGCTGCAATCGATCGAGGCGCGCCTCAATGACAGGGCCGCTTCCGAGAAATGAAGCGCCTCTTCCGAATGGTCATCCTGGTCGCC
>CAJWTS010000098.1 GCA_913047795.1 uncultured Verrucomicrobiota bacterium
TTTAAATCTCAACGTATCGTTATCCGCGAGACTAAGAATGGTGATACACGGGCCGTACCCCTACTTGGACCGGCACTCAAGGCACTCAAATCTTGGGGAAAAGTCAGACCACTCGATAAACATACGTTAATATTTCCCTCGCATACAAAGGGGGACAGCAACTTCCCACTCGATATTGACCATGCTTGGCGCTTAATCAAGAAACAAGCAGGCCTCAGAGATTTTAAGTTTCATGATTTGCGGCACACCACTGCTAGCTACTTGGTAATGAGCGGTGCGGGTCTGCGAGAGATCGGTGACATATTGGGGCACCGTTCTTTAACAATGGTTCAACGCTATAGCCACCTGACCGAAGACCATAAATTCAAAACAGTCTCTCGGATGGTTGATGATGTTTTTGGAGGGCAAATATGAACGCACGAAGTACTATACTTACTTCGAATGCCCCCTTTACAACGATCCAAATTTTTTCAGCTCGATTTCCTGAGTTTAGTGTTGGAGCGCTGAAGTGGCTCATCTTTAACAAGCGTGTGATGTTTGCTGGCCACCCCTCGCCCGCGCCACTCTCATCATGACCGAACTCCCTGCTGCCGCACCAACGGTTCCTACGGCCGAGCCCCGGGAGATCCCGTTTGGACAGGTCCTGACCGTGTTCTGGCGGGGTCGGTGGATCATTTTGCTGTGCACGTTGCTGGGGGCGGTTGCCGGCTATTTCCATGTCGAACAGCGCGGCACCATCTGGCGGGCGAAGTCCAAAGTCTACGTCGAAAAGCAGGGTTCAACCCTCGGTCCCGAGAGCCTCCTGCTCGGCATCAGCGCCAACGAATCCATCCGCACCGGAAAGCCGGTCACATGCGCCGATTTAATTCCACTGCCGAAAGAATAACGACAATCGATCAGCAACCCACTGGAGACACGACGATGCCCGCTGCACCTCCCTACATCTACGAGAAGCTCACCTGGCCAGACGTCAACGATGCGGTTAAAGCCGGCAAGGTGCCGGTTATCCCTGTCGGCTCCATTGAACAGCACGGCCCGCATCTGCCGCTGGACGTCGACTGCGTCTGCCCGCGGGGCGTGGCGCTACACGCCGCCGAGCTGATTCCCGAGAAGATACTCGTGTTGCCGACACAGGTGCACGGCTACACCGGACACGTGATGGATTTCCCCGGAACGATCAACCTGCACTACGAAAACCTGATCGCCACACTGATCGACATCGGCAAGTCGCTGGCCTATCACGGGTTCAAGAAGATCATCTTCCTGAACGGACACGGTTCCAACATGCCCAACATCGACCTCGCGGCGCGGCGCATCACCCTCGAGACCGATGCCGAATGCATCGGCTGCGCCTGGTGGAATCTGCTGACGGTTGACGAAGCCTTTCTACCGCGCTGGCGCGAGAGCTACTTCCCGGGCGGATGCGCACATGCCGGCGAGCTCGAGACGTCGGCCTATCTCTACCTCGACGGAGACAACGTTCGTCGCGACAAGATGGCTGACGGCCGCATTACATATAACGAAGAGCAGTCGGACTTTCACTGGGTTGATCTTCTCGCGGCCGGCTCCGCCCCACTGGTGACATGGACCTCCTCGTACACCGACCAGGGCGTCATGGGCGCTGCCGATCTCGCCAGCGAGGAGAAAGGCAAGGCCGCGGTCGAGGAGGCAGCACGACAACTCGCACGCCTCGTCGAATCGTTCGGAAACCGCAAGCCCGACGCACGCACGGAGCATCACGACCCCCCGCCCACCATGGACCCGCCCTGGGATCAACGGCCGATGGATGAGGGCAGGCCTCAGTAGGCCGGCTGCGCTTCACTCCACACGGGAAAGCGGATTGCAAAGCCGCCACGTAAGGCCACCCTGCTCATGCAGACGACTCGCATCCACTTGTGGTATACTATTCCATTCGTCAAATATCTCGCCACCTTCGAGACCCTTCCGGTGCCCCCCCCTATCAACAACCTTCTGACCTCCCTGGTCACGTTCCTCCTCATCGCATCCGGTAGCCACGCTACCCTTCGCACCTGGAACAACGCCTGGGATGTCACGCCCGTCACAGGTGACGATGTCATCATCGAAGCCGGGGACCTCACCTGGGACGCGAGCCTGCCTTCGAACATCGCGTCCTTCGTGCAATCGGCCTCCTACACCGACACCGTAACCTTCGCCACCTTTTTCCCCGGCCAGGGCGTGCCGGAAGCGCTCACCATCACAGGCGACTGCACACTCAACAACGGCGCCTGGACGCACACGCATGATTTCAACCTGGAGAAGTATCGGATTAGCGTCTCGGTCGGTGGAAACCTCCTCGTGGAATCGAACGCAACGATCGACGCCGACGAGAAAGGATTCAGCTGGAACGGTCCGGGTAGCTGTGGTCACGGCGGCCTGTCCGTATACGCCGATGACGTGACATACGGATCCATCACCGCACCCACAAATTTCGGTGCGGGCATTTATGTCGCCTACGGTGGTGGCGCGATACGCCTCGACGTGACGGGCAACACAACCGTGGACGGTACGATTACGACCCAGGGCCGGTATAACGGCGACGTCAATCAATGCGGCGGCGCCGGGGGCAGTATTTTCCTCACAACGGACACGCTCCTCGGGAGCGGTAGCCTGAATGCCAACGGCGGCGGCGGCAGCAATCGCAGCGGCGGCGGCGGGCGCATTGCAGTGATCCTGAAGAACGGAACCAACTTCGGCAATGTGGTCACGACGGCGTACGGTGGCACCGCCGGCAACAGGGCTTCCGCAGGGACGGTGTACAAGGAAACGTCGACCGATACACCCGGCAAGGGCGAGCTGATTATTGACAACGACGGACTAGCAACGGGGTATACAATAACAACTGATTTGAATGGGCAGCAGAGCGTTACGCATGAGTTCGCGCGGCTTACCCTCGGTGATGCCGGCGTGCTCGGGATCGGCTCCGACGATACGCTGATCCTCACGAACACCGTCATTACGGCGGTGGGAACGGCAGGTGAGACCGGGGTGACTCCCACCGGCAACGGCGGTGCGTATACAATCAATGACGAAAACGGAATCAGGGTTTACGGAGGAACGTTACTGATTCCAGATCCGTTCGTCTTCTCCAACTACTTTATCTCCATCGCCGACACCAACAGCACCTTTGATGCTCCTTCCGGTCTTACCGTCGGGCAGCACGGAAAGCTGGAAATCAATTCCACGCACACGTTAAGCGGCGATGTCACGCTACAGACCAACTCGTCCCTGACCCATTACCGCAATACCGAGGACCCCGTCTACCTGATGGACGTGACCGTCAGCGGGAATCTTACTATCGACCTCGGTGCGGAGGTTAATGTGGACCAGTTGGGGTACAGGCGCACGAGGGGTCCGGGAGGAGGCAGTGGTTCCCACGGGGGACAGAACAACGCAGCCGTGGGGGCGACCTACGGATCCGTGGCGACTCCTGTCACAATGGGTAGCGGTGGAGGGTCCAGCGCCGGCGACGGCGGCGGCGTGGCAAAGCTGACGGTTGCGGGCACAACCACTCTCGACGGTGTCATGACATCAAACGGCGGATCAAACGGAGACGTCCACCAGACGCCGGCGGCGGGCGGATCGATCTGGCTGACCACGTCCAACCTGACCGGGAGCGGAACGATACGCGCCAACGGCGGCGCGCCAAACCGCGCGGGCGGCGGCGGCCGGGTGGCAGTGACACTTACGGGTAGTGATTCTTTCGGGAACGTGGATATCCAGGCGTACGGCGGCGACAATGCCGATTCGGACGGCGGCGCAGGAACCGTTTATCTGCGAAAACAGGATCAGTCAGTGTCAAACGGCGTGCTCCTGATCCGCAATATGCCGGGCGCTGTTTCGTCGTCGTACACCCTTCTCTCGTCAAGCATGTCGAACGCCATGGTAGGCGCCGTGCTCATCGAAGACACCGGAAGATTGCGCCTCGGTCCGGCTGCCCGTATCCAGGTCAGCCGCACCTGGTCCAATGGCAACGTTTTTGTCAGCGACAGCGGATCGGAGATGGAACTCGTCCAGGCCGACACGTTCAACTTCCACGGCAACTCGACCTTTGCAACGCTCACCTCGACCAACGCCAACAAGCCCCTGCAGTTCAGCGCAGGCAGCACAAACGGCGTCACCGAGTTCGCGACCATACTGGGCAATGCGGGAACCGACGTCACGCTACGCTCAATCCAGAACGGGGCGTCCTGGCATCTCGAACTCGACCCGGCCACGGTCGCGACGTTTCGCTACGTGGACGTAAAGGACTCCGACGCGTCACCCGGTGCGACGGCGGTCGCGATTGACTCAGAGAACATGGGCAACAACAGCAACTGGATCTTCACCGTCGGCGGGATCATCAATACCTGGCAGGGACCGTCCAACACGGAATGGTCGGTCGGCGCCAACTGGGACGTTGGTCACGCGCCAACGCCTTTCGACAGCCAGACCGTGATTGCCAACGGCGCCTTCGATCCCCTGCTCCCCTCCGACCAGACCTTGAACGGACTCGAGGTGCAGGCCGGCGCCGTGCTCGGATTGAACGGATTCGACCTCACCGTCAATGGCGACACGGAGGTCGACGGAACACTTGACCCGGCCTCCAATGAGGTCATCAAGCTCTACGGCAACGTCGACTTCACGGGCGGCACCTTCGATCGCGAAGAGACGACGACCTGGCTGCTCGGCACCAACGGCCAATCCGTCACCTCGGACACCGAACGGTTTTACACGCTGATTATCTCCAACGATGGCCGCACGGTAACCTTTACCGACCTGATCCAGGCCGAATTGATTCGAAACGAATCGGTCAACCTGGCATTCAGCGATGGCCTGACCGCCACGCACTGGCGCAACTACAGCACCAAGGCCGCGCACAGCCTGACCTTCGGTGCCGGAAGCACGACCACCATCCGCGACCTGTTTCTGCTTGGCGAAGCCGGAAACATCATCACGCTCGCCAGCGATAATCCCGGCGTCCAGTGGACACTGGCCGCCCTGCGGCGGCCCTGCGTGCGCTACGTGAGCGTACGCGACAGCGACGCCGGCGGCGGCATGACCGTCTTTCCGCTCAGTTCAACCGACGTGGCCAATAACGACAACTGGGATTTCGCCGCCAACGTTTTGGTCTGGCATGGCGCAACATCGGCAACCTTCAGCGACGGCACAAACTGGATGCCGAACACCGCGCCAGACAATACCACGCGCATCTTCATTGACGGCAACTACACCAATGCGCCTACGGTTTCATCGAACCTGACCGTGCGCGAGATCATGATCGGCTGCGACCGTCCGTCGGTCATGACGATCCATTCCAACCTGACCGTTGCCGAAAACATCTGGGTGCTCGGTTACGGTGAACTGGTCGCGAATGTGCCGGTAATGATCACGAGCAACCTCACGATTCTCGACGGCGGGGTCGTGACGCACGACGGAGATCAAACCGTCGCGAAGGACAAACTCGACCTCACGATTGGCGGCAATTTGACGGTCGATACCGGCGGCGCCATCGATGTCGACGAGAAGGGCTACCGTCGCAACTTCGGTCCGGGCGTCGCCGGCGCCCATGGCGGACAGAACAGCGGCGGCGGAGGCACCACGTATGGTTCAATCACCGAGCCCAATACGTTGGGCAGCGGTGGCGGTGTCAGCGCGGGCGTCGGCGGCGGAAGCCCCCGTGGGGTGCCTCGCGCGGTGACGCCGGAGATCCGGCACCCCCAGAACGGGAACGCGCTTTACGTCTTCAAGCTTCCGTAGCGCCGCCGAGCCCCAACGGAATGCCGAAAAAGCGCCCAGGCCCACGAACTCTCAGGACGACGCCCTCCAACGTCGGACTATCGACGGGGCTCCCTTTGAACGGGGCAAGTCCCAATCCCAGGGATTTGGCCCGAGTGCCCTATCCAGGGCAAGTGTCGCACCAACCTCGCTCATAGGAGAAACGAGCGAGACGCCGAGGTTGTGACGAGGAATAAACCGTTGCGCGCTCCGTGTTGTACTCCGAGACTTGAGAAGAGGATGGGAGGCGATGATTCCACCC
>CAJWTS010000099.1 GCA_913047795.1 uncultured Verrucomicrobiota bacterium
ATTATTGGTAAAAAATTACTTAACGATAAAGCAGCCCAGCAAGGTGTAGCCGCATTAGGTGACGATCGCATTTTATCTGCATTTACTAAGCAAATTTTCAAATCAGGCGGCGGCATCGTAGGACACTATTCAATAGAGTTAACCCAGCGGCTGATATTTCGTTCACCGAAGTGCCGACGCTGTTTGCCGGGGGTGCATCGGGTAGTGCGCTGAGTAATACCGTGACCGTCGCGACGGTGGACGACGCCATTGACGAAACGCCCTACGAGACGATCGTCCTGACGCTGGAAGATCCGACGAACTGCACGCTCGCCGCTGGCGGGCAGTCGTTCACGATCACGATCGACGATACGAACGATGTCTATTTCATCCCGTTTGCGGAGACTTTCGAAGCGGCAGCCAGTCATTCCTCGGTTCTCGGCGCATTAGACGGTCAGCGCGGTTGGGTTGCCAGCGCGACGGCCGTGCAGACGGCACAGAAGTATGCAGGCGCCAATGCGGGTCTAACGACGAATTCCGGTGGAGCCATGCGTTCGTTCACGGATGGGTTGACCAATGTATGGACCTCGCTGTACGTCCAGCCGGCCCTCGGCGTTACGCCGAGTTTTCCGGCGGACTCGAGTGTGGTGGTGTATGCGGGGACCGGTGGTCTTCTAGTCGCCTACAATGGGCAGACCGAGGTTGCCGTTGTGGGGGGTCTCTCCTCGAACACGTTTCATCAGATCGTGATCAATTCGAAGTATACCGGCTTCAAGTATGACCTCTACCTGGATGGAGTTCAGGTGGCGACGAACTTCGGGTTCTACTCAAACCAGACGAGCTACACGTCCTTCTCGTTTGAATCGACCAACAATAACTCGACCCTGGCATACTGGGATAACCTGACGGTTAATCAGAGCAGTCCCCTTCAGTACTTCTCCATTACTGGTGAAGTGGAAACGGCGGGCGGTAACAACGAGCTGATTGTAGACGGCACATCATCGTCCGCCAGCTATCAGATCATCAAGACGGATAACGATTCGCGCCAGGTACGTACGCTGTTGTCAACCGTAGCCAACCCCCCTGGTAATAGTTTCATCTACACGGATACCGGTGTCATGAACAATACGACGGTCACATCCCGCTACTATCAGGTCGTGGAGGTCGGAGACGAGACGTCAACCAATGACACGGTGTGGGTGATGCAGAAGCATCCGCGTCGATCAAACAGCTGGCATACGATTGGCACGCCGGCGGTATCAAGTAGTGGCGATGCGAATGATAACAGCTTGCATCGCCATCTTGGACGACAGCTCAAGAAGACCCTCACAGGTACGGCTTCGTTCATCAATAGCGATCAGATCTGGTTCTGGGACTATAGTAAAAGCAACTGGTCGAATGCGCATGTCAACGCGTCTGGAGACTGGACCACGCCGGGCGGTTACGCGGCATCGAACCAGATTCCTGTCAGCCAGGGTTTCTTCGTGAAGACGCGTGGCGGTACGCTACGACCGGAGATCACAAATGCTGCAATGATGGGCGTGGCATTCACCGCCACGCCGGAACCGATCCGTCTTGTCAGCAACCAGTGGATCCTGATCCACTGGCCCTTCATCAATCGTCAGCTTGAGGGTGATGGGACTGGTGCCACACAGGGCTGGGGCTTTGGTGCGGGTGGGAAATCCGGGTCGACATGGGACAATTCGGATAATCTGTTCGTGGTCTCCGATAGCGGTGTGCCGCACTTGCTGTACATGAGCGGGGGTCGTTGGATATTCAAGGGCAGCTCCGTGACCGGCGCGGCTTGTGCGATGCAGCATGGTCTGGGCGCGTACTACTACGCGCGAGGCACGAACTTCTACTGGACCCCGACCGCAGCGAACTAGTAGCGGATCACAACAATCTTGAAGAGGGCGTCATTTAGAATGGCGCCCTTTTCATATCCACAAGGGTGTGTTCGGGATCCCTTAATGGGAGTTTGTCGCAAGCTCTGGCCGAAGCCGATCGAGAGTATAACGCCCTGCTGCCATGCGGCCTTGTTGGATGATACTAGCCGCGGGGTATATTCCACGAGTGCCGCGATATTTGCTGTAGGGAATCGAAACCTGCTTGATCAGCTATGGCGATACGTAGATTGCGCCGCGCGGGTTCGAGATATTGTAGATAACGATCACCACCTGGATATTGACTTAGTCGGCCGTAGGCCCCGCAGGCCTGGCAGAGCCGCTGAATTGCTGCGTATGACAAGTTTGCGGATCCGGCGGCAGCAGATGCTTCGAGAATCCGAACCCGTTGCGGTAGAGACAGCACCGCGTAGGGATCATAAATCAACGACGCCAGGTCGTAACTTGCGGGGCCGCCCCGCATCCCCTGGAAGTCGATAAGGTATGCTTGTGTGCGGTGAATCATAATATTCGACGATTGCAGATCGCGGTGCAGGAGGACGGCCGGCTCGTCCGCCAGTCTTCTGCTCCCTGCCTCCAGTACGCGTCTGATCCGACGGACGGTCGATGCGTCAGCCTTCAGAAATGGAACGAGGAACTCACGGATGAAGAGTTCATGCTCCCACGCGTAGAGATCCGGGGAAAATGGGGGTGCGAGCGGTAGGGTCTTCATTGCTGCAGCGAGCGCCTGAGGATGATGGATCCGCTCGAGAGCCGTCAATACCTCGGTATACAGAAGCTTGCGATTGCGATCCGAAAGTCGGGAATCGTTGAGATCGCGCCTGCCAAGGTCCTCGCAGGCGTAGTACCCACGCTCCGGAGCGTCATGAAGGATACGAGGGACGCGGAGACCTGACTTGTTCAGGAAGGCCGCGGCCCGGGTAAAGAGGGTATTCTCGATCCGGGCCGGATCGAAACGAACAACGATAATTGAGTCCGTCGATTGGGACAGGCGGTAGATCGTCCGTTCGGAGCCCCGGGTGCCGAGGCATTCGACGCCGGCGCGTTCCCGGTCAAACCCAAGCTGATCGGCGCAGGCGCGGACCGGATGATCCGACGGATATATTTCCAGGCCCGAGAGGAAGCCCGTCGCCGATCGATTCACCGTTGGGCTGGACGGATCGACAACGCAGTCATGCAGGTCGGCGTTTGGGCCGATGCGATTCCCTGCGGAGATGACGGCGTCTTTCAGGCGCGCACCGGAACGAATCGTCACGTCTGGGTGAACGCAGGTTGCGCCGCGAATGGTGACGCCGTCGCGTGACAACCTGCGCCGGGTACATAGTATGGCGGAAGAGACATAGGCACCCCCGGGCGTGTGCTGGCGGAAGGCGGTGAGCGTTGAACGATGGGCCTCGAGATAGGCCGGTATGCTCCCGATGTCGCGCCAATAGGATTTTTGAATCGATACGCCCCGGACGAGGCGATTCTTCGCCTGTGCACGTTCGTAGGCGGAGATGATGGAGTCGGCTCCGGTTTCGTTGATGAAGTCGAGGATGCGCGGTTCAAGCAAGTGCAGTCCGCAGAAGGTATACGTACCCTCTGCGCGTGGACGGCGAGAGGCGAAGGACAGGATGGTTCCATCGGATCCCATATCGACTGTGCGCGGTCCGAGGGCGTCATGCATCCATAGCGTTGCAATAGGGGCGTACTCGGCGTGAGAGCGGATGAGTGGTGATGCGTTTAACTCGAATAGAATATCGGCATTGATCATCCAGAAGGCATCGTCATCAAGAAACCACTCGGCGGCGCGCAGGGCGCCCGCGGTACCAAGGATTTCTGGTTCGAAGGAAAGGGTGATGCGTAGCTTCCAGCGGTTATTGCGCAGGTAGGCCATCACGTCGTCGGCACGGTAATGGAGATTGATCAGGACCTCCCGTACGCCCCAGGATTCTAATCGCTCAAGCGTGTGCCCAAGGACGGGCTTGTTCCAGACCGGGAGCAGCGGTTTGGGGGTAGAATAGCTGAGTGGGCGCAAACGTGTCGCGAATCCAGCTGCAAGGACAACGGCTTTGCGCGGTGGTTTTGCCCGGGACGGCCTCATTGTGCGGGATGGATCATGGCTGGTAGAGTAAATGACGTCGACGCGCGGGCGCATAGCGTCGGTGTGCCGATTGCCATTCCGTGACGATGTCGCGTGGGGCCAATCCATCGCGTAACGCTTCGCGAGTGCGGCCGGTGCCATACAGCGCATCGAAGAACGCCGGGCGGCAGTTGCGGTCCCGCCAGAGACGATCCCCATAGCAGTCGCGTAACGCCGCCAGCAGAGTGACCGAGGTAGTGATCGGCCTGAAGGCCCGCGGGTTGGATACGACCATGCGCAGGCCGTCAAGGTATGCGCCCCGTGCCGAGCGGTTCGGATTGGGTAGTCGATGTGGATAAAAGGAGAGGCCGGGAAGGCGGGCGTCGCGAAGTCGCTCCAGCAGTTCAGGCGCGCGAATCCAGTCTGCTCCGATGAACTGGAAGGAGAGGGAAGTCCTGCGCCCGATATAAATAGACGGAATCGCCTCGACGAATACAGTCGCTGTGTAACACATCGCGGCATCCCAGGAGAGGATCGCGGGCGAGGGGGCTATCCAGGGAGCGGGCGACACGGCGCTCTGCCTGCGGCGGGAGAAGCCCTGTAAGCGGGCAATGCGCAGGCGCACGTCGAGTGCCAGTGTGTCGGTGAGCCATCGAGCAGTCTCGCCTGGCGTCATCGCATACATCATGGGAGCGTTGATGGCTGCAACGAAAGAGGTATGGGTATCCTCCGTAACAGGGCCGTCGGGGCGCCAGGGCAGGGGAATCGGTCGATCGGCCACGATGACCTCGACGTCGCACGCGGCACAGGATTCGAGCATATAGCGCAGGCTTGCCACATAGGTGTAAGGTCGCGCGCCGAGGTCCTGTAAGTCGCAGATCATCACGTCAACGTTGCGCAACAGGCGTTCCGTGGGCCGGCGCCGGGGTCCGTACAGGGAATGCATTGGAACGGCCCACTGTGGGTGGCGTCGACTTCGCACCGGGGCTCCGGCATCGCCGGTTCCGAAATAACCATGCTCGGGTCCGAAAATGGACACGAGATCGATGTCGCGGGCATCGTGCAGGCGCACGGCAGACGGCTCTCCGCAGTGGTCAACCGCGGCCTGGTGCGTCAGGGCCGCGACCCGTTTGCCCCTTAGCCAGTCGCGATGACGCGTAAGCAACGTGTCGATACCGGGTTTCATGAAAGGCTTCAATACTCTCGTCGTGAAAGACTGTAGCGCCCGATCGCGAGCGGGACAATCGTCGTTATCGCGGTCAGTACAATCAGCCAAACGGTTGCGAATCGTAGCATTTGCTGAAATTGGGCGGCTGGCATCACTCCCTGCTGGCGGTAGAAAACGTGAAAAATAGTTGGGAATGGCATGATGGACAGCAGCATGAACGCCAGGCAGAGCACGGGGTTCAGCGTACCACCGAAACCCGATACGATTGCTGCGGGGTTGCGTTGGCGGATGTCGAGAAAGGTGGCCCCGAGTTCGGTCGACAGGGCGGCGGTGGCGAAAGCCATGCTTTGGTAGCCGGCCACAGTTTTGGTGAAAAGGTGTGGGTAGGCCTCGTATCGCACAAGCCATCCGGTTGTCGTCAGCCAGGCGACCAGGATGACCATTCGGAAGAGGCGCTTCATTTCTCGGAAGCTAATTGCAGGTAAGAGAGGAAATAGATGTCTACGGCTGAGCGACAAGCAAAAATAAGAATTGTATTGGTTAATACCTCCCATCCAGGAAATATTGGGGGTGCTGCCCGAGCAATGAAAAATATGGGTTTAGCGGAGTTGTATCTGGTTGAACCACGAGAATACCCTGCGCCAAGAGCGGTCTGGAGAGCAGCAGGCGCGAGAGATGTGTTGGCTAATGCGAAAATTGTCAGTTCAGTGGATGAGGCGATTAAGGATTGTGGTTTGGTGATTGGAACTAGTGCGCGTGAGCGCAGAATACCTTGGCCTTTAATCAACCCCCGAGAGTGTGGCGATAAAATTTGGAAAGAGGCTAAATCTCATCAAGTTGCTTTGCTCTTTGGGAGAGAGGATCGTGGG
>CAJWTS010000100.1 GCA_913047795.1 uncultured Verrucomicrobiota bacterium
CTACCGAAGTGACCAACCCGGCGGACGATACCGTTGCAACGGACGAACTCGACGTCGTCCATGTGACCGTAGCGCCCGACATCGTGGTACCCCCGGCGTCTTTTACGGTCGCAACAAGGGTCGCGGTATCGGAGAGTGAAGCGAAACTCAAGCTCGTCGGTGACAGCGTAATCGACGCAGCAGTCTGGGCGACCGAGACGGACGCCGTTCCACTCGCCGATCCCGAAGTCGCGGTGATCGTCGCCGTGCCGTTCGCGACCGAGGTCACGAGCCCGGCAGCCGAGACCGTCGCAACGGCGTTATCAGACGAACCCCACGTGACCGTAGGAGGACTCGCGATCGTGCTGCCGTTGGCGTCCTTCACGGTCGGTGTCAGGGTCGCGGTGTCGGCGAACGAAGCGAACGAGAGACTCGTCGGTGCGAGCGTGACCGAGCTAGCCACCTGATCGACCGTGACCGACGCCGTGTCACTCGCTGAGCCGCTCGTTGCGACAACCGAGGCTGTCCCGTTACCTGTCGCAGTCAGCAGGCCTGCGGACGATACCGTCACCACGTTGGTATCCGTCGAACTCCAGCTCACCGTCGCACCTGCGACCTGAACACCAAGTGCGTCCGAGACCGTGGCCGTGAGCTGAGTTGTGCCACCTAGTGACGGGAACGCGAGCACTGTATCGGACAAGACGACGCTTGCAGCGACCTGAGCGACCGTGACCGACGCCGAATCGCTCATCGCGCCGTTCGCTGCTGCCTTGACCGTCGCTGTGCCGTTTGCTACGGCAGTCACCACCCCGGAAGAACTGACCGTGGCGACCGACTCATCACTGGACGTCCACGTAATGTCCGTATCTCCAGCTGGCAAGTTGGCCGGACCAAGAAGCTGCGCCGTGAGCGTGTCTTGAGCACCAAGACTGCTGAAGGTCAGGGAGTCCGCCGAGAGTTCGAGCCTGAACCCCTGGACCGTGGCGACGAAGTACGCCTCTAGTGAGATGCCGTCCACGCTCACACGCACCGAGTCAGTACCCACCGCAGTACCCAGAGTCCAGGCGGCAGAAGCCTGGCCGAGGGAGTCCGTTATGGACGACGACGGTGAGACGCTACCCCGGTCCCCGACCGTAGCCCACGAGACGGAAGCTCCCCAGACGTCTTGGCCGTCCGCAAGAGCTACAGCCACCATCAGAGAGTCTGGCAGGGCCTTGCCTATGGAATCGACCTGCGCGTCACCGGAGACCAGCGCCAGCTGCGCATCTTGCGGCAGGCTGGCTGTCGCGAAGAACGAAGACGACTCTACGTCTGAGGCAGTTGCGACCGCCCGGATCTCCTGGGCCTCACCAAGATCTGGGCCGAGTTGCCAACGGATCGTCGCCCTGCCTTCGTCGTTCGTCGCACTACCTGACAGCGGATCTGCGACACCACCACCTCGTACGACACGCCACTCGATCGGCGTGGACCGGACAAGGTTGTCGTATTGATCCTTGGCCTCGACGCTGAGAGTGTCGTTGCCCTCGGCTGATGCCGCCAAGTCGCCTGCCACACCGGACAGGATCCTGTCTCCTATGGTGGGTAGCGTCGCCGGGACGTCGGCGACGCCAATCGCAGTGAAGGTCGCGAAGACGAGCGGAGCGCCTGTCTGTGTGTTGACAGCTCTCGCTTCGACTGACTGCACTGAGTCTGCTATCGGCCCCAGCGTCCAAACCTCACGCGCTTCGCCCAAGGAATCCGTTAGGGCAGAACCAGCGAAAACGCTGCCCTCGCCGGCCGTCACAACGAAGTTGACGATCTGGTTCGGTACACGGATAGAATCTTCGTTCACGATCCGCACGAACAAGGGATTCTCAAGTTGCTTGCCGACAGTATCGACTTGCTCGTGGCCGGAAAGGAGCAGGACAAACTCGGGGCTGATGCGATTGGTTACCCTGACCGAGGCCGTCGAACTGACAGAGCTGACCGATGCAGAGACCGTCGCCTTACCCCTCGCTATCCCGGTGACGAAGCCCGATGCAGAGACCGTCGCCACATTAGGGTCATTCGATGACCAACTGACCGTCTGACCGGTCATCACGTTGCCACTCTGGTCCTTCACTGTGGCAGTCAGTTGGATGCTCTTTTCCGATTCTGAACCCTCCAAAACCAGAATTAGATCTGAGGCCGAAAGTAAGACACTCGTCGCTGCGGGAGTCGGAGGCGTAGGTGGACTCGTAGGCGTAGTCCCGCCATCACCGCACGCTAGGAGCAGTAGAACAGCGGTCAATCGGATGTAGCGCATACGCCTCATCTGCGGTGATGCTCGGGAAGCTCGCCGGTGAGGCGACCCTCCAGTGGGGTAGACCCCCCTAATCACGGGCGGGCACGTCATCTACGGGACCGGAGCGGCCGGTGCTGATTCGATCTACCGGAGATACACACCTACCCCCCCCTTTAAGGAGACTCCGGGGAGGGGTAATCTGGGGGTGAGCACACGCTAACGAAAACGTATCGTGCGTGTGCGTAAACGCGCAAAGCTCTCACAGCCGTCTCATTGTCTCTCTCCTCGCCTCACGCCGTTCCCATGATTTGATCGACCGCACCTGATAGCCGCGCCCATTGGTCTCGCTCGATGCCGAGCTGCTGCTCACCGGCGCGCGTCAGGATGTAGTAGCGCCCGCGACGGTTGTTCTCCGTGATACGCCACTCGGACTTCATCCAGCCTTGGCGAGTGAGGCGATGGAGGGAGGCGTACAGAGAACCCTGATTGACCTGCAGCGCTTCGTCGGACATCTGCTGGATCCGCTCTGAGATCCCCCATCCGTGCATGGGCTCCAGAGACACGACACGAAGGATGAGCATGTCCAACGTGCCTCGAATCATGTCGGTGTGCGCTTTCGGCATCGTGACCCTCGCCTCCCGGATAGTGTTCCTCTCGGTTACCGGGATAAATAAGCTCCACTCCTCTCGAAAAGCAAGTGGAGTGTAATCTTTGACAGCGGGAAGCGTCAAATGGTTTGCAGAGGTTGGCGTGGGGCAGGGCGCGGCGCTTACGTTAGCGGCCGTTCCAGACTGAAGTCAGACCACGGGAGAGCGATTTGAGCACCGAGTCTACGTTCGCAGGACCCCAGAACCCCAATACTGGTGGGCCTAAAACGTTCTTCGGACATCCTCGCGGTCTGTCGACGCTGTTCTTCACGGAGATGTGGGAGCGCTTCTCGTACTACGGGATGCGCGCGCTGCTCACGCTCTTCATGACGGCGGCGACCACCAACATCGTCACCCAGTCCGACGGAACGATCATCCAGAACCCAGGCATGGGTCTGGATATCGCGACCGCCGGCGCCATCTACGGGTTATACACCAGTCTCGTATACATCCTGGCGCTACCGGGGGGTTGGGTCGCGGACAATCTCTGGGGCCAACGGAAGGCCGTCTGGGTCGGTGGGTGGATCATCGCGGCGGGCCATTTCACGATGGCGATCCCCTCGACCTACACGTTCTTCCTCGGCCTGATCTTCATTATCTGCGGCACCGGACTGCTCAAGCCCAACGTCAGCACGATCGTCGGCGAACTCTATCCGGACGGCGGCGCGCGTCGCGACGCCGGCTTCTCGATCTTCTACATGGGCATCAACCTGGGTGCGCTGTTCGGTCCTCTGGTTGCCGCCTGGCTCGGTGAGGCACACCACTGGCATTGGGGCTTCGGCGCCGCAGGTGTCGGCATGGTTCTGGGGCTGATCCAGTACCGCCTGGGTGTCGGCCATTTGGGCAACGCTGGACTGCTCAAGAGTGAGGACAGCCGCGAGGTTCTCGCGGCGAAATCGAAGAAGTTCTTCGGCACGTTCTTCGCCGTGTTCGCCGCCGTTGTGCTGTTTGGCTTCCTGGTTTCCAACGGCACGATCTCCGTCACTCTGACGCAGATCGCGCAGTGGCTCGGCTACAGCGTCCTGGTATTGGTCGCGTTGTACTTCGTCTACATCTGGACGATGGGCGGGCACACGGTCGAAGAGAACAAGAAGATGGGCGTCATCTTCTGGCTCTTCTTGATGATCGCGATTTTCTGGTCCGGCTTCGAGCAGGCCGGTACTTCTTTCAGCCTGTTCGCGCGCGACATGACCGACCGCAACATCGGCGGCTGGCTCATGCCGGCGGCGTTCCTGCAGTCGGTAAACGCGTTCTTCATCATCGTGCTGGCGCCGGTCTTCGGCATGGTCTGGGTCTGGCTGGAGAGTCGACAAAAGGATCCCTCGATACCGATGAAGGCCGGGCTCGGCCTTCTCGGCCTGTCGGCAGGTTTCTTCGTGTTGGCGTGGGGGGCCGCGAACGCCTCGCCGGACAACTTGGTCTCGCCCTCGTGGCTCGTGGTGACGTACTTCCTGCACACCGTCGGCGAGCTCTGCATCTCCCCGATCGGGCTGTCAGCGATCACCAAGCTGTCGCCTGAACGCCGAGTGGGTCAGATGATGGGAATCTGGTTCGTGGGCGCGGCGCTCGGTAATCTGTTCGCCGGCCTGATCGGTGGATCGCTCGAGAGTTTGGAGGCGGATACCCTGTTCCGCACCGTGGCGATGATTATTGGCGGTGCCGGCATCTTTGCTCTCATCGTCGCACCGCAGGTGAAGAAGCTGATGGGCTCGACGCGCTGAGGTCGGGAGGTAAGCGTGTCCGGCAGTGTGAAGACACTCATGGGGTTGTTCGGGATGACCGACTTCCTCATGCCGCTGGTTTTGGACGACCTGAGTGACGAGCAAGCCCGGGAACGATCGCGCGGCGAAGTAGGCCCTTCGATCGCGTGGACGGTTGGTCACCTTCTGTACTACCGCGTCCATGTTCTGAACCTGCTCAGCGAGGAGAGCGAGAACCCATACGAGGCGAGCTTCGGCAAAGCTGCCGCGACAGACGGGAGTGACTATCCGTCGGTCGCCGAGTTGGGTGAGGCGTGGTTGTCAGTCGGTGACGACTTTATGAAAGTGCTGTCATCGAAGTCCGAAGAGGAGCTCGATTTCGTCTCCGAGGGGGGCGCCCACGACGAGAGGTCTGTGCGCGACCAGATCGTCTTCTTCGCCTGGCACGAGGGATACCACGTAGGCGCGATCGGGACGATGCGAAAGTCGCTCGGCCTACTCGGCCCGGCGGAGAAAGTGATGGCGCTACGGGAGGCCGACGCGGCCAAGTAGGCCTAGCCGGAGGCGGCTTTCTTGCGCGTGGACTTCTTGCCTTCCGATGACTTCTTGGCAGCGGTCTTCTTCTTTCCGGCACGTGCGGCCGGTTTGCGCTCCGCTTCGTCCTCCTCGCTGGAGGCCCAGAGAGCGGCCATGAAGATCGATGATCTGGGTCTTCGATTCCTCGGCGGGCGCGGCGGTGATCTCCTGCCCGTCCACCTTGGACTGAATCAACTCGAGCGTCTTCTCTCGCACCTCGTCCTTGAATTGCTTCGAGTCGAAGTCGTCATTGGCGGCCTGGTCGATCAACTGGATCGCGAGGGTGAGGTCGGCCTCGTTGACGTCGCCTTCTTCAAGGGGCAGCTGGAAGCGATCGAGGCCGGCTTGGCTGCGGCGATGGTCGCGGGTGCGCCGGCGGACGGTGAGCGCGCGACCGACTTGGCGGAGGAAGCCCGCCAGCACATCGATCGCTGGTTCTATCGGTGCAGCCACTCGATGCATTCGGGGTTGGCGGACATGTACACGGCCGACGAGCGCTTCAAAGCCAACTACGAAAAACGGGGCGAAGGCCTCGCCGAATACGTGGCGACGGCCATCAAGGCAAACCAGGCGCGGCAGGAGGCTTGAGGAACCTGATCGGTTTCCTCCGTCGCGGCCTATCTAACCTTTTGTCCGGGCTGGTTCGCTCCGTTTTGGTGGAGGACCAGCCCGGTCACCGTGCTTGAATCGTCCTTCGTGAACGAGACCTGGGCATCGGCCACCCGCAGAAAGAACTT
>CAJWTS010000101.1 GCA_913047795.1 uncultured Verrucomicrobiota bacterium
CGTATAATCGCCCATACCTTCGGCATGCGGCCGAGTGCGATACGTTTTGCACTCGATCAGCGTGGGACCGCCACCGCTACGGGCCAGGGCCACCGCCTCGCGGGCGGCCTCGTGAATTGCCAATACGTCATTGCCGTCAACTTCGACGCCGGGTATCCCGTAGTTCGCCGCGCGGCGGCCGACGTCCGGGATCCCGCTGGAATAATCGAAGGCGACCTCCGTTGCGAATTCGTTGTTTTCACAAACGAACACGACTGGCAGGTCCCAGATACTGGCCATATTCAGGCCTTCGTGGAACGCCCCGTTATTGACCGCCCCGTCACCAAAAAAGGCAGTCGATACCTGATCGGTTTCTCGCAACTTGAAACTGTAACCGCCGCCGCAGGCCTGCAGGATGCACGGACCCACGATGCCGCTGGTGCCCATCAGGCCGATATCGGGCGCAAACAAATGCATGCTGCCGCCGCGACCGCGCGAAACGCCGGAGGCACGTCCGAATAGTTCCGCAATCAACTGCTCCGGCCCGACTCCCTTGGCCAGCGCGTGGCCGTGGCCGCGATGCGTGCTGAATACGACATCATCCGCGCGAAGATGAGCGCACACGCCGGCGGCAATCGCCTCCTCGCCGACGTACGTGTGGCACGCGCCGTGCACCAGTCCACGCTGATGGCAACGCGCCAACTGCTCTTCACATTGCCGGATCAGCTGCATCGTACGATACAGATCCAACAACTGCTCCTTTATCAAATCCGGTTTCGTAATCGATACCATGCTTGCGCCGTTCGTGGTGTTAGCACCGTAGTTGTGTTATGCAACGGGGCGTGGGAGATGTGATTGGTCATGTCATCATTCATCATTCGTCATTGATTTCCCCTCGGCCCGACTGAACCGCCTCCGTTCATGGCCAGGTTGCCACCGTCCATGGGGATCAGCGCATCCGTTATCCAACTCGAATCGTCAGACGCCAACAATACAGACAACCCCTTGATGTCGTCCGGACGACCGATTCGGCCGCGGGGGATACCGCTCAGAAACTTGACTTCCAGTTGTGGATCGGCCGCAATGCGCTGCTCCAGGCCCGGGTTCATTACCTCCGCGGGGAGGATCGCATTGACGCGAACGCCGCGGCCCGACCATTCAGTGCTCAGCTCGCGAGTCATCTGCACCACGGCTCCCATCGCCATGCTGTACGTCACATGGCCTCGACCCAACGCCGTGACGCTGGCGAGTGATCCGATGTTCACGATCGATCCGCCGCCGGCCTCCATCATCCGACGTCCTGCCTGCTGACACATATAGAAGCGGCCCACAACCAGGTTCTGCAAATCGGTCTGAAGGTTCTCGATCGGGGTCTCTTCGGGAGGCCCCAGCGCAACATTCTTCCCGGCGACATTGCCGAGGAAATCGATCTTGCCGAATTCGTCGTCGAGCTGGTGGGAGAGTGCGTCGATCTGGCCGAGATCACCGACACTGCAACGGACCGGGAGTGCGTGGCGCCCCAGCGCGTGAATGGAATCGGCTGTAGCCCGCGCGCCTTGTTCGTTCAAGTCCACAAGGATCAAATCAGCACCGGCCTCGGCCAGCGCCATGGCCTGGCCCAGACCTTGTGCGGCACCGGTGACTACGGCTACTTTCCCTGTCAAATCGAACATCAAGTGCGCTCTCGTTTCGCGAGGCCACACTGACGGTTGTGTGGCCAATACATTTTGTTAAATGGCTTCGACATTCAGTCGCGTGGGGGAGCTAGAGCATGTTTTGCGATTCCTGTAGCGGTAGGACGCGAGCCCTCCGGCATATTGGCCGCTCCGGACCGGAGCGCTTGCGCCCTACCGCCTCACCGTTCTCGAAAATGCTCTAACCCGGATTATTCATCGGTTCCTGCTGCGGCGTCGCGACGCAACCGATGAATAATCTGGGCTAAACGTCCGCACACGCTGCCAAGTCGACCGCTGGACGGGCCGGGCACGGACGCCCCAAGTATGTTTCAAGACGGCCTGCTATTCAAGGCCGTGGCGTCGCCCGCGGCTGCTCCGCGAGTGAAGTCGATTAAGTGCCGGAGACATTCGGCGTACTAAGAATGTACGGCCGCCAGCGTATCATGGAAGGCTACGAATGACCGAGCCAAAAAGCGAAATTCGCGACATCCGCTCAGCCTCCGTAGGCGAAGTTGGGGACGCCACGAGCCTCAACCCGAGCACAAAACACTCCGCCCGCGTGCGGCTGCGCCCGCTGCTCGTCTTCGCTCAGCCCGATCCGCGCGGTGGTGATGTACAGATCCTGAAGGTTCGGGCCACCGAAAGCGCAAGATGTCACGCGAGAAGCGGGTAGACCAATCCTGGCGAGTTGCTTCCCATTGCGGGGATCGAAGCACGCTACCGCGGATCCACGAAAGAGCGCGACCCACACGTTATCATCCGTGTCGATCGCCATGCCGTCGGGGCCGCCCAACTCCGGCTCTACTTCGACCACCGGCCGTCGGTTGGTGATCTGCCCCGTGCCGTTCTCATAGTCGAACGCGTCGACTCGCCGCGTCCGACTGTCGATGTAGTACATCGTCGATCTGTCGGCCGTCCAAACCAGTCCATTCGAGACCCGCACGCCGTCCAGATGTTTCTGGATCTGGCCGGCCGTATTCAGACAGTAAAGCGCCCCGTCCGCAGCCCGCGCATCGCCCATGCTCATCGTGCCGGCCCAAAAGCGCCCGGCTGGATCACACTTTCCGTCATTGAAGCGATTGCCGGGCTGGTCGGACTCAGGGTCGCCCACAATCTGCAGCGCACTCGTCTCAAGGTCGAAGGATGCAAATCCGTTTTCAACAGCCAGCATCAACCCGCCACTGGCGCGAGTCACAACCGTCCCGACGCGCTGCCCGACGTCGTAAGTCTGATTGGTATTCGAATCGGGATCAAAGCAATGGACCTGCCCTTGTTCGATATCAACCCACCACAATGCGTGGCGATCGACGTCCCACAAGGCGCCCTCGCCCAGGGTTGCCCGGGCGTCCAGGATCAACTCCGCATTGTACTCCCGGTCTGACACTAGTTGAAAATCGCCACTTTCAAACGCCGCGCCCAACGTACAATGACAACTAGTGATTCCAAAGTGGCGCTGGCCAACTAGCGCTTGACGGTATACACGGCGGGGTCGTCGATGATCCAGGCAGTGGACGGCGTACGACCGTCGTCCTTGTTGCAGACGTCGAAGAAAAACGTGGCGAAATGCTCGGCACGGTATCCGTAAGGATTACGCGTGGTGATGTAATCCTTCTCGCTCAGGGCGTCTACGCCTTCGCTTGCGTAGTAGTGCACTTTGCCGTCAGGCGTGATAGAAATTCCCAGCGTCCACCAACCTGTCTTGCCGATGGATTTGCTTTTGAAGTCGTGGCCGTAACTGTCTGACCGTAGATTGAAGTAGGCCGTATCGTACTCTCGGCCGGTATCCTCTTTCGGCTCGTATTGTATCATCATGCCGGGCCAATACGTCTGCTTTCCGTACGTTCGGCGCGGACCAAATAAGCCCCCGCCATCGTCCGGCGTATGCCAGGCGGTCGTCTTCAGGTCCGTTCGGAAGGCAAACGTCGTTCCGCTGCGGTGCTCCCACTCTGCGACTTTCGGCATGAACACGCGCACGACCACGCTGGGTGTCTGCGACACCGGAATTGCTCCTCCAATGCGTTCGGCTACGTTGGCAATGAAATCGTCCTGCCCGAAGAAATGGCTCGGCCTTCCATAAATTCCCGTGTGCACCGAGCGGAGCAGCAACGAACCCTTGCTCCCTTCGATGCCTTTCTTCGGGGTCGGTACCTGCTTTAGTGTGTCAGGTTGACCCCGTTTGATACCCTCGTACCAACGATCGTTCTTGGCGAATCCCGTCGGATACGCCACGTTCTTGTTGAGTTCCTGGGTGCTCTTGGGAAAATTGTGTTCAAAGCTCCAGTTCTCGTCCTCGAAGTTGTCGCCAACCTGAGGAATGACTTTGCCAGTTCCCGGAACCACCGGCTCGGCTGCAGCGTCTGTGATCAACACGACAACAATGATAAAGGAAAACAGCAGTATTATCTTTGCGGCAAGAGTTGTGAGCGCAGTTTTCATTTATACGTCCATCCAAAAAATGGGGTATCTTTGCGGGTAGGGTGGATCAGGCGGGCCGGCGCTGCACGTAGTCGGTAGATCGCAGCAGCCGTACTTTTTTATCGGACCGGATCTACCACGTAGTTTATACAAATCGGAATACATCTTCGGCCTATCAGAGCGTCCGGCCTCCGTCAGCCGCCGGTAATCGCAAATATGTCCAAAATATGCGGGATGTAGCGGAGCTCGCCGAAATTAGTCAGCAGCTTCGCGTCGGAGCAGGATACCAAAGAAAAAAACGCCGCGATCTCTACGGCCGGCACACTGGGAGTTGAAATAAATAAGGATTATTTGTGTGTTTACTTGAACTTCAGGGCCGCAGGCCCTACGGTGTGGGGGACAGTCGCGCCTGGCACTGGCAATCCTGGGTTGCGGTAACTGGCGAACTGGTACCTTCCCGCGGTCTCGGAGTCCGATGAATGTTAATCAACGCGCGCGTCCAAAAGTTGGTTGGCGGGACATTCGTCGAACGCTTGGGGATTAACCTGGTTTCGCTCACCGAAATGGCGAGACTATTATTCCACAAGAACCCCGCGAAGCTACGCTTGATTCGCAGCACGCGCATCGGCCGTCGCTCGATGGTGACCGCCGATGAGTTGTTCATCCTTCACTCTCTGACAGAATCGATGCGGGAGAGATCCGGGGATGGAGAGATCCGGGGATATTGCCGAGGTGGGCGTGTACCACGGAAGCACTGCGAAGGTCATATGTGACGCGAAGGGCGACAAGACATTGCACTTGTGTGACACGTTCACCGGTTTGCCGGAACCGTCGGTGGAGGACAAAGGTGTGCAAGGCGAGGGTCGATTCGCTTGCAGCCAGCAATCGATTGAGCGGTACTTGTCCGATTTCAACAACGTTAGTTTCCACAAAGGCTACTGCCCGGATTCCGTACGTGGTGTGCTGGATGATCGACGCTTTTGTCTCGTGCACCTGGGACGTCGACCTGCACCAGAGCACCAAGGATTGCCTGGAGTACTTTTTCCCCCGTTTGATTGCCGGTGGGGTGCTGATTTCGCACGACTTTTCGATCTTGTCGGCCGTGCGTCAGGCGTTCACGGAATTCACAGCGGACATTCCAGAGAATGTCATTGAATTGCCCACGACACAGTGCATGCTGGTAAAGACCTGACGCCACAGAGCCGCAACCGCATTCCTATGCCAGATACTGGATGCTAGATGCTGACAGGTCACCATCCTTGATTGAAAATCTTGATCAACTCGAAGAAGTAATGTCGCGCCCATTGCCGGGTGTCGCCGCACAACTTGCGAAACTCAAGGGCGATCTGCTCATCCTGGGCGTGGGCGGCAAGATGGGTCCGTCACTGGCTCACCAGGCACGTCGCGCGCTGGACGATATCAGCTCCCCGCGCGCCGTCATCGGCGTCTCGCGCTTTCAGCAACCAGGACTCCGTGCTCAACTCGATTCCTGGGGCATCCAGACCGTGAGTTGTGACTTGCTGGATCCTGACGCAGTCGCACAACTTCCCGACGTTGCCGCAGGGGCACTCGTGGTAGCCGTCGCCGTCGACATCCTCGGTGTCGAAGACCTCGCAGCTGCAGAGGTCGCACTCATAGTACTCGC
>CAJWTS010000102.1 GCA_913047795.1 uncultured Verrucomicrobiota bacterium
TCAGTGCTGCCCTCGGTTTGAGGGAGGGTAACCCCCCCCCCTGACTGGCAGTACGGATAACGTGGCAAAGGAGATGCCGCGACTCCTGAAAGACTTTTCTCCATCAATCAAGGTCAAACTCGAAGGCCAAAGCGGTGACCAGAAAATCGCAGGCGTCGAAGGAAAGGACGCCGAGGAATTTGAGCCTTATCTTGACACCACTAAGTTCAGCAGGGACATGAACCAGCCGCTGCCGTCCGATCTGCCTGAACCGGTCAAGGCCGGCACCCTGGCGATAGTCCGCGCAGCCGATCCGCTCCCTGGCGACACGGACGACTAGTGCCCGCGCGTCACTCTAGACAAGCTGGCGCATCAAAACGCCTATCAGCTAAGACTCTAATGCCGCCTCATCAAAGGTTCCTTATCCAATACAGCCGGCGCAACTGCATAAGTCGTTAGCATTTAAGGCCAGCGCGCACGAAAACTCATGTCGGAAATCAAAATCCCGTTTTGCCGTGGGGATGGGGCGCCCTTCGGTGGCCTTTCTCGTGTCCGAAACCCGCCATCCCGGACCGCCGGCATCGGCAAGGCGCAGCCAGCGAGCGCGGGCGGCCCGTTTCGGAACCCGTCCTAAACATGCGACGGCTCGGCAACCGGCCTGGCGTCTTTTACCTCATGTTCACCCGTTGGAGCAGATCAAGAAGGCGTACGAGCTTTTCTCGAGTTATTCAGACGACGTTATAAAGATTGCAATAAGACCGAACTAGTTGCCGTCGTGACGGGCCACGGTCCCGCGTCCCGCTGAGGCCCGTTTCTCTTCCCTGGCGAAACACTACTTGCGATACTTCACGCGCAGCTCCACGGCGGTGAGTTTCGCGGGGCTTTTGCCATCTTTGGTGGGGCTCGTAACGCGGATGGACACGCGGTTGTCCCCCACGCGACACCCGGAGGGATCGAGCTGGAAGCTGAGCCGACCCTTCTTCGCGTCCGTCGCGGCAGGCGTGAGCACGCGGTCGTTGAGCTTGATCTCGACGCCGGCGAGAATCGCCGGATCGCTCAACTGTATCGTCATCATGACGCCGTCCAGCGTGCCCTTTGTCGCGGCTGACGGGAGGTCGTCGCCAACGGGCAGTCTGACCGTTCTTGCACTGCCGTCGCCCGGCACTTCGACGGGGAGCACGTCGGCGGCGGGGATGGCCTGCGCGTGCCCGCCCCAGGTGTAACTGCCGGCGCCGTTGTCGATCACGAACAGCTTGTCCATGGTGGCCAGCTTTTGCGGGTCGCCAAGCTCCATGAACTGTGGGTCGGGCTTGTTGGGAAAGTGGTTGAAGATGTAGACGCCGTCGGCGCCGGCCCGCCAGGCGCTGGCCGCCGTTCCGCGCCACGCCTCGATCGAATCGTAGCCCTCGCCGCCGCGCATGCTCGAGCCGCTTATCGTTGGGTAGACGGGAACCTGGTATCGGTGCCCCAGCTTCACCAGTTCCCCCGTGGGCATGATGAACGGCACGTAGCCGCCACCCGTGGGCAACACGTCCAGCAGATCGTCTGCCAGCCACCGCTCGATGTCGATCCCCACGTGTTTGCACATGGCGACGGTCATCGGAACGCGCGCCGCCACCAGCATGGGTCGCCCGCGTTTCGCGCCGGCCCGCAGCGCGATCTGGCGCACCCGGCCCTGAAAACCGGTCAGCACGTCGAGCTGGGCCTTAGTGGCAGGCTTCAACTCCAGATTCGGACGGAAGAAGAGGGGCGAGCGGAAGTAGTCGATCTCCATGCCGTCCAGGTCATAGCGATTGGCGACGTCATCTAAAATGCTCAGCAGGTACTCGCGTACCTCGGGGATCTCGAAGTCGAGAAACGACCACATGCGTTTCGCGTCGGACTCGGCGTGCTTGTCCCCTTCCTCCTTGGTGGACATCATGTATTGTGGGTGCTCACGCTTCCAGGTCGAATGCTCGACGGCGCACCAATCGTACGTGTCGTGTACGTCGTTTACGCGGTAGCTGTAGAACACCTCGATCTTGTGCTTCCGGCAGAAGTCCACGGTGAGCCTGATCGCGTCGGTGCCCAGGGCCTCCAGGGCACGCATGTTGTCCCGGAAGTGCTCGAAATCTCCTCCGAATGGGCCGTAACGGTCTTCGGTGTCCGCGTAGCTCTCGGCCACCGAGGAGGTATGGTTCAGCACGGTGGTCGCGCCGGAGCAGATGAACACGCTGTCCACCTGTGTGCCCCGCACGGCGCCCATCCTGCTGTGTGGACCGAACAGGAAGCGCTCCGGGGTATTGCCGCTGTCTTTCTTCCAAATCGAGCCACAGCCGTCATCGTTGTAGATGATCCGTCGTCGCCGATGGGTTGCCTCTTTGCGCGCCTGTTTCATCTTGCTGTCCTCATCGGGATTGCCCTCGTCCGCGGCCCCGGCCATTTTCACGGCGCCTCCCCACTGAATCAACGCGGCGACGAGGATCCCCGCCGCCGTCCACAACAACCGACTGCGATTACACTGCATGGTCAAAGTCCTTTCTTCTGCGTAACTCTTCAGCCATCTTCAACGGCGACGTAGCCACCTCAGTGGCAGCGAACACGGCGTAGGCTACTCGAGGTCCCACAGCCCGTCAAGAAAAACTGCTGGAAATTTCAACCCGTATAAACCATCTGGCCGCCTGGACCACTTTCGCTAATCCAGCACTACCTGGATGCCATGCTGTCCAACGATGCTGTGGTGGAGATCCGTCTCAACGGACATTTGCTCAAGCAGGTGGACACGAGCCCACAGGGCAGGCAGCGGCACCGTCCGACCGGCCTCCCGCCAAATCTAGCCCGAATATTTCATCCGTTTATTGATCGCGCGGTCTTGCGCGAAGGCCCAAGTCCCGGTAGAAGTGGTGGAAATTGCAAATCCTCACTCCACCAGGACTAGGACCAATCGCATGACAGAGTGTAACTCGGAAGCCGTTCGTTTTACAGGCGTGCGTCGGCGAAATATCGTCGCTGATTTCAACGGGGGCCGACTCACGACCGATGCCGGTGTGCTGCTGCTCAGAGAGGTCGATCGGCGGATCGGATTGATCGATGCGATCAACGACTGTCTGCCCGACCCTCGTGACCCACGGTACATTGTTCACGAGCAACGAGAAATGATCGCGCAACGCATCTTCTCGATTGCGTTGGGCTACGAAGACATCAACGATCAACAGACGCTCCGCGACGACCCGGCGTTACAGGTCGCCGCCGGAAAGGCAGCTGAACAAGACCACCCGCTCGCCTCACCTCCCACGCTGTGCCGGTTGGAGAATCGTGTCAATCGCAAGGCGTTGGTGAAAATGTCCCAGTTGTTCGTGGAGCGATTCCTCGCATCGCACGATTCTCCACCGGAGGAGATCGTGTTGGACTTCGACGCGACCGACGATCCGGTCCACGGCCAGCAAGAGGAGCGGTTCTATCAGGGCTATTATCGGCACTACTGCTTTTTACCGTTGTACGTGTTCTGTGGCGGCCACCTGTTGTGTGCGCTGCTGAGACCCTCAAATATTGATCCCGCCAAATACTCGCAAGCGGTTACCAAGCTGTTGGTGCAACGCATTCGGCAACAGTGGCCGGACGTGAAGATCGTCATCCGAGCGGACAGTGGCTTCTGTCGCTGGAAGTTGATGCGGTGGTGCGAAAAACACGACGTGGACTACATATTGGGCATCGGACGCAACAAGGTACTGGAACGTCGCATCACGCCACTGATGGACCAGGCCGAAGCTGCCTTTGAAGAGACGAACGTGAAGCAGCGTCTTTTCGGCGAGACGGAGTACGCTGCCGGCACGTGGGATCGCCCACGTCGGGTGATCATGAAGGCTGAACGTCTTGAGGCCGGTCCGAACCGTCGGTTCATCGTTACGAGTCTCACCGGTGCCCCGCAACAACTCTATGATGCCACGTACGTACAACGTGGTGACATGGAAAACAGGATCAAGGAACAGCAGCTGATGTTGTTCGCCGATAGGACAAGCTGCCACGACTTCGTGGCAAACCGGTTTCGCCTGTTCCTGTCGAGCTTCGCTTACGTACTACTGCACGAACTACGGGAATCGCACCTGGTCAATACTGCATTGGAACACGCCCAGGTGAACACGATTCGTCTGAGGCTGTTGAAGATCGCTGCGCGTGTTACGGTATCCGTTCGCCGCGTGGTATTGCACATGTCATCTAGCTTTCCCTTCCAGGCGCTCTTTCGCCAAGTGGTGGCCACACTCGTTCCGTCACCCGGCTGACGCTGGTTGACGACGACGCGCGCGGACCACATCTCACATCCAGCAGCAGGTCCCATGGGGGAAAGGGGGCCCTGCGTCCCGTCGTCACCGCGTCGCGGCGAAAGCCGGCTCAGCAGCTCAATCCGGACCTCTCAAAAGAGCGGATGAAATATGCGGGCTAGTTGAATCCGGAAGATCTCGACTGCGATGTTCCTCGTACATCGGGTCGCCGGCGAGCGTGTGGTAGAGAGCGCTGGAGCGGCAAAGCACCTCCTCTTGGGCTCGGGCACCATGGAGGAAGCCGCCACCCGGGTGAACCCCATTGGCAAAATTCAACGCCAGAGGCCGTATGCCGTTATTGACCAGTCGCAGTGATGCCTGGAGCGTTGTTTCATTGGTGACTTGGATGCATGTTTCATCAAACGGCTCGCACTCGCTGGTTGACAGCGGAGAATCGGGGGAAATGCTGATCTTCGCTGAACAAGAGGCCTGAACGTAATCACCCCAATCGACTTTCCTGCCAACGTCGTCGTAATAATAACCCACATCCGCAGCCTCAACCGCAGATCTTCCAAGTTGCTCCGCCGTACCTCGCGGGATGCCAATTCCTTTGGGATCCAAAAGTCATCATTTTTTGACATAGCTCACTTCGATTTCGTTGCGCGGTTGACGCGCGAATTCTTAACCCGCCTCTCGCGCGACCCGTTTCGCAAGTTCTAGGTCACGTTCGGCATAAACCTGGGTCACATCCGCGCGGGCATGGCCCAACACGACCTGAGCGGCCTCGATACCATGCGTCTTGCGGACTTCGGTCGCCTTAGAGTGACGTAGCTGGCCGGGACTCCAATGAGGAATAACGGTCCCGTCTTTCTTCGCCTTCACGAATCCATACTCGATAGCTTTGCGATAGGTCCCCGTATCGTAATGTTCCCACCTAACTCGCTTGGGCTTTCGTAGACGACGTGCCTTCTTTCGTTTCTCTCGCGCCCGGAGTTCTGACGGAAAGATCGGCGTCTTCCGGTTGGACATCGCATGGACTGGGCGACGCTCTTTCCGCCACGCTTCGGCCTCGCGCGGGTTGAACAGGTAGGCCGTTTCGGATCGGTCGAGGAAAGGTTTGAGCACCGCCTGGGCTTTGGGGCCAAGAGGAACGATTCTGCGATGACCGCGCCACTCGTTTTTGTGCCGGCGTGGTTGGTAGATCCAGACGTCTTCCGTCATGTCGATATCGCAGGCCCGCATCATCACGACTTCACCGGGCCGCATTCCCGTGAGACACTGCAATTGAATCATCACGGCGATCTGCGGTGGCACGAACGGTAAGACCGCCTCGACGGCCTGGCTGGGAGCAGGTCCCACCGGCTTCGTCTCTCGGGCGCTGGTGCGGCCATACCGCAGCCCAGTTACGGCGCG
>CAJWTS010000103.1 GCA_913047795.1 uncultured Verrucomicrobiota bacterium
GATCAGTATGCCGCCGATCCTGGGAAAACGATCCACGCAGGACTGCGCCGCGATACGCAGGGCATCGGCCTGGCGCTGCTGGCCCCAGGCGACGTATTCCTCCAGGCTTTCCGGTTCGCGTCCCTTTTCCTCTATATACGTATCCCACTCGATCCACCAGGCCGTGCGGCGCCAGAGCGGATTCTCGAGCGAGGCGGGCATCTCATCGCAGTCGCCCTTGTAGCGTCGCGTCATTGCCGCGTCTGACGGACCCGGGGCGCCGACTTCCGATCGAAACAGGGCATCGTCGCGATCCCAGTAGGCACGCTTAAATTCCTCGGCCGTGCCTTCCAATTTCCACGGCCCGTGCACTTCCCAGTGAACGCCCTTGCCGAAACGTGAAGTCCCGGCCGTGAAATGCGGCCCAATGGGGGAGGTCGCGATGAAACGTCGATCGGGATCAAGTTCCGACACGACTTCACCCATGCGGCGCAGCATTGGATGTGACCCGTCCAACGGCCTACCGATGCCGGGACTATCGTCATCCGCCATTTGCAGTTCGTTACCCCCACACCAGCAGAGGAGGCAGGCGTGATGTCGCCGGCGTTGCACGACCGAGGTCACGATCTCCGCCATCGAGGAGATAGAGGCTTCGTCGTCGGGTGGATGATTGTCCAGTCCCGACGAAGACAGGGGAAAGTCGTGCCAGACTAGCAGGCCCAGTTCATCGCAGAGATCGTAAAAGCATTGCTTGTCCTGGAGACCGCAGCCGTTCGTGCGCAAGGTGTTCATGTTGAGATCGCGATATTGCTCGAGGCGCAAACGGTAGGCGGGCTCCGGAACATCGGCAAAGTTGGGGCGGATGGGACTCCAGTTGATTCCGCGCAGGAAGATCGGCCGGCCATTGACGACACAGAGCCACGGGTCGGCGCCCTCGGGCGCGCCTTCGCAGGCGGTCCATTCGACATGCTTGAATCCGATGCGACGTTCGACCCGATCCAGTGTCGCGCCATCGCCGTCCAGCAGTTCGATCACGAGATCGTAGAGTTGCTGATCGCCGTCACCGTTGGGCCACCAGGCTTCAATATCGAGGTCGGTCCACGCGACACCGTCGGCATGGAATGCGTCGACGGCGATCTCGTCCACGCGAATCGATGACTCGCCATCGACAAGGTGGATGCGAATGGTCTTGCCGCCTGCCGCTGTTCCGGAAACACGAAGACTCCCTTTTTTGGATTCGATATCCAGGTCGGTCGAGACGTCCAGCGTCTCCATCTCCGCGTCGTCGTAGACCTCGAGTGTCACGGAATCCCAGATCCCGATCTGCACGCAGCGCTGAATCCAGTCCCAGGTATAATTGAAGCGCGCTTTCCATTCCGTGATTTGCGTGCTCCAGCCGGGTGTGCCGAGCCAGCGCGGAGGAGTCTCGAAAATAATCTGCAGTACGTTGCCCGTGTCGCGCCGATGGGGAGCGAGCGCAACGACATGTGGGATCCACGCGCCACGGAAGGTGTGAATCTCCTCGCCGTTGAGCCGGATCACCCCGTTGTAGTCCAGCCCATCGCAGCGCAACTTGCAGACTCGGCCGGCCTTCATCCAGTCGTCGGGAATCATGGTCTCGAAGATCCAGTGCCGGTTCTCGACCCACTCACAGAGCCGTGCGTTGAGGCCGATGTTCCAGTCGGGCAAAAGCCCCGCGTCCAGCAGCGCCTTTTGAACCGAGCCCGGCACGTCCACCGGGATCGGCGGGATCATGGCCGTCGGCGCCGCCCCGATTTCCATGGTCCTCCCCATGCGCCAGGTGTTCGGGTCGAATCCGGCCAGTTGCCATTCGAGTTCGCCCAGGTCGTAGATTTGTTTCATGCGTCGTGCAGGTTCCGAATCATGCCTTTCCACGCCGGCGAGACTCCGGTCGTGGGCCAGCGTGCAATGTTTAAGGCGGGGCGGTCGGGAGCTACGCCGTGCTCGATCAAGACGTCGAAATAGGGTTCGCGTGTGGCCTTAAGCTCTTCGAGCAAACGTGCGCGTAGTTCTGCGCAAAGGTCCGGTCGGCCCTCCGCCAGGTTGGTCACTTCGTAGGGATCCTCCTGCAGGTCGAAGAGCAATTCGTCCCCGGTCTCGTAGAAGCCATATTTCCAGCGTGGGGTCACGAGTCCGCGCCAATCAATGAAGTCCATGTTCCAGCGCGGACTGCCGACCATCTCGGTCAGGATCGCGTCGGGACCGGTGAAGTCCTGACCACGTAGAGCCGGCGCGAAGTCGGTGCCCTGGCAATGCGCCGGAATCGCGATGTCGAGCAGGCCAAGCGTGGTGGGCAGGAGATCGACCAGGCTGAAGAGTTCGTTACGCTGACCCTGTGGGGCGATGCGTCCCGGTGCATGAAAGATCGCCGGGATACGACTCGCTTCCTCATGGGGATGTTCCTTGCGTTGGAAGAGGCCGTGCGATCCCATGTGGTCGCCATGATCGGAGAAGTAAACCGTGGCCGTGTTGTCGCGAAAATTGCCGGACGCGTCGAGGCCTTTGAGCAGGCGTCCGATATTGTGATCGAGGTTCTCGATCATGGCGTAGTAGAGCGCGAGCTGTTCACGCATCTCCGGTGTGTCTTCGAAGTTGGGACGGACCTCGAGTGATTCGGGATCGAATCGCTTGAAGGTTTCCGGCGCCTCGAGCGGGAAGTGGGGCGGCTCAACGCTCAGCACGAGGAAGAGTGGCTCGTCGCGCGTATAGTCGGCGATGTATTCCAGTGCGAAATTGGTGAGCACGTCGGTCTGGTAGCCGGCCAGCGGGATCGGTTCGACGCCGTCCTGGTGATAATAGGTGCCGTTGGAGTAGTCGTCGTTGTATTCGAAAGCGAGCCAGTCCTGGAAGCCCGCGCGGTGGTATTCCGGCGTGCGATTGGTGCCGCCGTGTCGATGCGCGGTGGGAGCAGCCGATTCAGAGATCTGGTCGCGCACGATTCCGCAGTGCCATTTGCCGATGTAGGCGGTGTGGTAGCCGGCGGCGCGCAGCAGTGTGGCTGTGCTTGGGGCGGTCGCCTTGTAGACATCCCAGAACCCCTGCACCGGGCCGGCGTGTGCGTGTCGGCCGGAAAAGATCGTGCCGCGCGAGGGGGTGCAGATCGGGCAGTTCGCGTAGGCGCGGCTGAAGCTGATGCCCTCGGCGGCCAGTCGGTCCATGTTGGGCGTACGCAGGTTGGGGTCGCCCATGTGTGTCATCGCCCCGCCGAAATGCTCGTCGGAGAGGATGTAGATCACGTGCGGTTGATTGGCCATGCTGCCTGCATCATTTACGGGATGTGGCAACGGGTCAAGGGCGAGCCGCGACGCCCTGCGTAGGTTAAGGCGAGGGTCTGCGAATCAGGATGCGATCTCGGCGGACCATCTTCAGGGGCCCGGTTTGGATGGCTGCCTTTCGTTTTCCGGCGCCTGCACTTGCGTTCATTCCGGGATTGTCGAATGATCTTGCCGAATCATGCCGTCTCATAAGCCCAACATCCTGATCATCAGCACCCATGACTCCGGATGCCATTTCGGTTGCTACGGCATACCGACGGTGCATACGCCGGCCATCGACGGTCTGGCGGCGGAGGGTGTGCGCTTCACGAACATGTTCGCCACATCGTCGATCTGCAGCCCGAGCCGGGGATCGCTGTTGACCGGACGTTACCCGCAGCGCAATGGGTTGATTGGGCTGGCGGGTTCGGGTTGGGACTGCGAGCTAAACGATCCGCAACAGCATCTCTCGCATATCCTGCGCGGGGCGGGATATCAGGCACGGCTCTTCGGCGTGCAGCACGAGACCGCGGATCTCGATACGCTTGGTTTCGACGAGTGCCGGCCGAACGCAATCGGACGTGCCTTGCCGCAGGAGGAGCATCTGCCGCCCGATCCCTACGAGATTCCGCTGCATGTTTCGGCCATTCAGTCGGCACCGCAGACCGCGCAGGACGTGGCCGCGTTTTTCGATGGGCATGAGCAGGATGGGCAATCTTTCTATGCGCAGGTCGGGTTCTTCGAGACGCATACACCATTCCTGTGGGATGGCTGTGATCCCGATGACGAGAAGGGGATTCATGTGCCGGACTACGCGCGGCTCGAGGATGAAGAAGAAGCACGCAAGCAGGAACAGCATATCGCCGGCCTGCAGGGGTCACTGCGTCGCGTGGACGAAGCGGTAGCGACGATTCTGAATGCGCTGCGTCGCAACAATCTTGAAGAGAATACGCTGGTTCTGTTCGTGACGGATCACGGACCCGAGTTGCCCGGCGCGAAATGGACGATGACCGACGCCGGGTTGCGGATTGCGTTTATCCTGCGCTGGCCTGGTGGTGGCGTAGGGGGCGGGCAGGTTTGCGACGCCTTGCGCAGCAATGTCGATTTTCTGCCGACGCTGGCTGAGTTAGTCGATCTGCAACTACCGTTCGACTGTGACGGGACGAGTTTCGCCGCGGGCCTGCGGTCGGGAGCGATCGCCGACAAGGAAGCCGTGTTCGGACTCAATCTTTACGGGCAGAACTACGCCGTACGCACGCCGAGGCATAAGCTTGTGCACAATTTCGCTGAACGTGTTTTCAGCCGCAACCTTCCGCGCACGGGGAGTGAACAGGCGCCCATCGAGTTGTTCGACCTGCAGGCGGACCCTCTGGAGCGGGAGAATCTGGTCGAAGATTCGAGCCGCGGGGACGTCGTTCGGGGACTGGAAGAGCGGTTCTGGGGCTGGCTGGAAGGGGCGGGGGATCCGATGCTTAGTGAGTCGCCGCCGGGCGAGGCCGCACTGGCGATGCAGGAGGCGTTCCGCGCCTGGAAGCAGCGCGAAACCATCACGTAGTGGCAGGGTGTGTCTGGGCGGGAAATCTCCAGCCCCTTTGTCACGCGCCACCGTTTTGGGTATACTAGAAGGATGAGACGTATCCATCTTCTGCTGGCAGTACTCCTGCTTGCATTCTCGGCAGACGCCGGCACGAAGTTCGTGACGACGTCCGGCGGCGGCGATGGAAGTTCCTGGGCGCAGGCGACATCCCTGACAAACGCGCTGGCGATGGCGGGGGTGGGGGACGATGTCTGGATCGCTGAGGGAAACTACACGAACGACACGCCATTCACGATTACGGTCACCAACCTCACGTTGTACGGAGGGCTGACCAACGGTATGGCCAGCCTCGCCGAGCGGGATTTTGAAAATTTTCCAACGGTCCTGGATGGCGACACAGAGCACCGTTGCCTGATCATTTCGAACGAAGCGATTCTGGACGGCCTCGTTATCACCAACGGCTGGGCGCAGAGCGGTGACGGCAACGGCGGCGGTATCTATAAGTCCGGGAGCTTTGCCGTAACCCTCAAGAACTGCACGTTCAACGGCAACCGGATCTATC
>CAJWTS010000104.1 GCA_913047795.1 uncultured Verrucomicrobiota bacterium
CGACAAAAACGACGTCTGCCTCCGTTTTGGAAAACTGCGAAGAGTTGTAGCTTATCCAGATCTCCAAAACGGAGGCAGACGTCGTTTTGTTTCTCCCCGTGAACGTATCAAGTAACACCGCTAATCGCAATCTTAATCGGTGTGGAGTCACGGGCTCAGGATAAGAAAAAGCGGATAAACTCCTACTGCGCAGGGTAAAAAGCGCGGATGCACGCCGATCAACGCGGATCGGGTTGTACGATATGATTGCTTTGTGCCGGCCCAGCGGGGCACGCACTACCTGCGTCGCATGCCAACATCCATCTGTGTTCATCCGCGTCCATCCGCGGTTCTTGATTCCGGAACAGGGCGGAGACCTTTCACTCGGCGTCCATAATAATGTTGAAGCTGTCGTCCAGTTGCGCGGTCCAACTGGGCGGAATCACGATCGTGGCATCATATTCATCTACCAACAGGGGCCCTATCGACGGTTGTGCCAGAGCCGCCCGCGTCACCACGCTGACTTCCTGGGCACTCTGCTCACCAGGAAACGTAGCCCAGCGACTGCCGACTTCCTCCACGGGTCCCATTTCGACTTCCGTTATTTGAAACGCCTGCTGCTGCGCTTCGCGGCCGATAAGCCGCACCGCCGTAATTTCGATCGCCGCATTTGGTTCCGATCGGTGACCGTATAGTCGCTGGTGCTCCTCCTCATAACCCTGCTGCACCGCTTGCAGCGTTGCAGCGGTGATCTGCGTGTCCGAAATGGGAACGCGGATGTCCGATATCTCCGACACGAACCGCACATCCACGGAAGCCTGGAACCGCACGCGATCCTCGGAAACGGACTCCCTTACAAATTGGCGTAGCATCGTGGTGCGCATCTGATCAATACGTTGCGCGACCTCGTCGGGGTTCAGCGCATCGTCTTTCAGCTGGCAACTTCGCACATCATGATGCTCCAGTCCGGATGCCAACAGGCCCACGGCGCTGAAGACACCGGGCAGCGGAGGGACGATCACGCGGGATGTCCCCAACTCCTGGGCCAGGTGGGCGGCGTGAACCGGTCCGGATCCGCCGAAGGCGACCAGTGCAAACTCACGCGGGTCGCGTCCGCGATGCACGGAGACTTCGCGCAGGGCCCGCAACATCTCCGCGTTGGCGATCCGGTGAATTCCCAACGCCGCCTGCAACACATCCATCTCCAAGGGGCGGGCGATCTTCTCTTCGATCGATCGGCGAGCCGCCTCTGCGTCGATGCAGACGTCACCCCCGGCCAGTTTGCTCGGCTTGATGTATCCGAGCACCACGTTGGCGTCGGTCACGGTCGGCTCGGTTCCCCCGCGCTGGTAACAGGCCGGACCGGGCACCGCGCCCGCGCTCCGCGGCCCGACCCGCAAACCGCCCGCCGCGTCGAGCCGAGCCAAGCTGCCGCCACCCGCCCCGACTTCGGCCACGTCCAGACTGGGGGCCAGAATCAGCTCCCCACCTCCGCCGGTCAGACGATTACCCGCGGACACTGCCGCACCAACTTCGTACTCGGGGCTGTACGCGACAGCGCCGTCTTCGATCATGGACGCCTTGGCGGTCGTCCCGCCCATATCGAGGCTGATGACGTTCTGGCAGCCGACGGCCTGGGCCACGTTGCGCGCGGCCAATACTCCCGCTGCCGGTCCCGATTCGAGCATGAACACGGGCCGCGCGGCGGCGTCCTCTGCGGTCGTCAAACCACCAGCCGATTGCATGATCATCAAAGGGGCATCAATCGTGCGCTGGCTTAAGCCCTGTTGCAGCTGCTGCACGTAGCCGCGCACCACCGGACGCACGTAGGCGTTGACGGCCGTCGTGGCGGTGCGTTCGTATTCGCGCCGTTGCGGCACGACATCGACCGACAGCGAAACAGGAACGTCCGGCAGCCGCCCGCGCAGAAATTCACCTACTTGACGTTCGTGATCCGCATAGGCATACGAATGCAGGAAACAGACAGCAACCGATTCGACCCCTTCCTCCTCCAACCGCCTGACAATCGAATCGAGTTCATCCTCATCCACCGGGGCCAATACTTCACCGTCGGCGGCGACCCGTTCGCCCAGTTCGAAGCGCAGGTATCGCTCGACAATCGTGGGCGGCTTGTCAAAAAAGAGGTCGTACAACTGGGGCGCGCGGATGCGGCGCAGCTCGAGCACGTCCCGGAACCCACGCGTGGTGATCAACGCGGTCTTGGCGCCGCGGCGTTCCAGCACGGCATTGGTGGCGACGGTGGTACCGTGACAAACGGTTCTGATCCGCGCCGCGTCCACTCGGTCGTTCCGCAACACCTCGTCGATGGCGGCCAGGACTCCCTGTTCGAACTCTGGCGGCGTCGAGAGGACCTTCCGGGCGATCGCAAATCCATCCGACAACGCGACAACCACATCGGTGAACGTGCCGCCCACGTCGGCGGCGATTTGAATATGCAGTTCCGGCGTCGATGCACTCATGCGTTGTTTCCGCCGCGCAGAGCATCGGTGGCCGCCTGATCCACTTGCAAGGTTAGCCGATCGAGCACCACGCCAAACTCCTCTCGCGCCGCTTCCCGCGAGATCCTTTCGTCACGCACGTCCCTGACGACGGCCTGCTGATCGCGCTCCAACGGCGTGCCGAATCCGCCGCCGCCCGGCTGGCGGTGATAGAACACTTCCCCTTCGTGCATGGGCTGGGACACCATGGTCGGCAGCGTCTCTTCGCGATCGGCTTGGCGAAGAATGTTGACGGACCCCTTACCAGGCAGACCTCCGGCCAGGCCATAGGGTGGGTGATCGCGGCGATCGGAGCGGATGGTTAACGTCGCTTCGCCCTCGAGCAGTTTCCATTCACGATCGATCGCCATACCACCCCGGAACTTGCCGGCGCCACCGCTATCTTGCACGAGGCCATAGCGGTTGATGCGCACCGGATAGTTACTCTCGGCCTCTTCCACGGAAATGTTGGAAGCCACATTGCAGGGATTGCACAACCCGTCGTTACCGTCGCGGTCGGGGCGCGCCCCCCAGGTACCTGAAATTAACTCGTAATAGACGTAGGCCTCGGCCGTTTCTCGGCGCAGGCCTCCGATGATCACCAGCGAGTTGCCACCTTCGCCGGCCGCCTTGACCTGCGCGGGCACGATCTGGGCCAGCGCGCCGAAGACCACATCCGCCGTCCTGAATCCCGTCACGCCACGCATGGAGGACGCCGCCGGCAGCTTGCCGTTGAGCACGGTGCCGCTGGGCGCAATCACTTTGATGGGGCGAAACATGCCCGCCGTGTTCGGGATGTCTTCGCGCATCACGGCGCGCACGCAAAGATATACCACGGACGACGTGAAGGATTCCGTGCAATTCAGCGACCCCCGGACCTGCGGGGCCGATCCCGTAAAATCGACAGTCAGATGATCGCCTGCGACCGTGATCGTGCATTGGATCTTGACCCGCGGTCCGCCGCAGCCGTCGCTGTCCATATAGTCCGTGAACGAGCTTTCGCCATCGGGCCACGTGGCGATCTGGGCGCGAATCAACCGCTCCGTGTAGTCCAGCAGTTCGCGCGTACACGCCTCGAACGTTTCCAGGCCGTAACGCCCGACCAACTGCTGCAGAGCCTGCTCGCCCGTATGGCACGCCGACATCTGTGCGCGCAAATCGCCCAGCGTCATGTGTGGCACGCGGACGTTCGTCTGGAATAGTGCGAACAGTGAATCGTCCGGCTGGCCACGCCGGTAAAGTTTCAACCACGGGATCCGCAGGCCCTCCTGAAAGATATCCGTGTTGTCGCACGCCGAAGTCCCAGGAATGCGGCCCCCCAGATCCAGGTGATGCGCGGTAGCTACCGCGAAGGCAATGCGTCGATCCTCGGCGAAGATAGGCTTCACAATAAAGATGTCGGGAGTGTGCATGCCCCCGCCGAAGGGGTCGTTCATGATGAACACATCGCCCGGCTCGATATCGCCCTCAAACTTCTGCAACAGGGTTTCCATCGCGGACGGCACCGCGCCCATATGGAAAGGTATGGTCGTGCCCTGGGCGATCTGGGTCCCGGCGGCGTCGCACAGCGAGGTGGAAAAATCCAACACATCACGGACGATGGTGGAATACGCCGTGCGATACAGTCCGACCGCCATTTCGTCCGCGGCCGAGGCCAGGGCGTTCTTGATGATTGCGCGCGTGATGGGATCGACGGTTGTCATGCGAAATAGTTTTCTACCATCGACGAGTGCCGTGGACAATGAGTGCGGTAGTTTTTCCTGGCGTTTGGCGGGCGAGAAGCGGGACGTGGTGGTTGTCCTGCCGTCTGCATTCGGTTGCAGCTTCGCATTGCAGCGACCATAATATTGGTTGCCTCGGATTGGTTGCCTCGGATTTCGGCCAATGAGTTTGCGTTTTCTTTCTCGCCCTAAAGTGCATGCGGTGGCTCTGAGAATAGCAGGATTGAAGCGGATGAAGGGCCGGCTGAGTTCTTTTTTGGCCAAACGACTCGGTGCTGTCTTTCACTGCGCACTCGCGCTTGCCATCTGCTCTGCGGGTGCGCTGGCCGACGAGCCGGACTTCGAGCGCGACATCGCGCCGATCATCGCCAAGCGTTGCCTGGAATGCCACGATGCAGACAAGGCCAGTGGTGGTTTGAATCTGACGAACCATGAGGGAATTCTACTGGGAGGCGAATCAGGAGCAGCGCTGGTGCCGGGAAAGCCGCAGGAGAGTTACCTTATCGAGCGCGTCGCCGCCGGTGAGATGCCGCCGGAGTCGCGAGGGGTTGCTCAGCCAATCCCTGGTGAGGAGATCGCGCTGCTGGAGGCCTGGGTCGCTGCCGGAGCGAACTGGCCGGCGGACCGCACGCTGAATATTTATGAGCGGACGACGGACGTGCGGGGCGGACGGGACTGGTGGTCGCTGCAACCGGTCGTGCGGCCGGAGGTGCCCCGCTGACCACGGCGTCGGGCGAGTACACCAGTGCCTCTGGCCGAATGGAGCACGTCACGTCCCCACTTGGTGGAGTCTCCCCGGCCCAGGATGTCGATTCAAGCATGCCAAAGGGTGCCTTGATGGTCAAACGCCCGCCCGATCCAGACGCAATGGTCCCCTTGATGAGATTGGTATCGCCCAGAAACTGGGCTGCGAAGCGTGTTTCAGGCCGCCCATAGAGCTCGGCAGGGGGTCCACACTGCACAATCTTGCCGTCGCGGAGCAACGCAATCCGGTCCGCCATCGACAACGCCTCGTCCTGATCATGCGTCACGTACAACCCTGT
>CAJWTS010000105.1 GCA_913047795.1 uncultured Verrucomicrobiota bacterium
TTTGGCCTTTCAGTGCTCAACCCAGATTCTTCCCTGGAAGCGCGCCTACGAGATCGGTGGTCAGTATATGGAGCGCTTTCCCGAGGGGGAGTACTTCGACATGATCTCGTTGGCCATGGGTCAACTTTATGCTCGCGAGGAAGACTGGCCAAAGGTCATCACGCACCTAACCGAAACGCTCCGGTTGCGACCGGAGCATGAGTCGGCCGCCGAATGCATGTTTCTACTTGGGTACGCCCACTTCATGGAGGAGCAATTCAAGGACTCGCGTCAATGGATGGCGCGCTTGATCGGGAAATTCCCGGAGAGCGATCTTTTTGCCGCCGCAACGTACTGGTTGTCGATGGGGCACCTGTTCGACAAGCAGTACGCGGAAGGGCAAGTGGGCTTCAATCGCATACTCGAGGATCACCCGGACAGCATCTATGCCGAGGACTCGGCGTACCGCACGGCGGTCTGCGCCTACGGGCTGGGGCATCATGAAGAGACCGAGGAGCGGCTTGACGTCTTTATGCGGGCCTATCCGCAAAGCAAGTTACGCGCCGAGGCGGCCATGATGCGGGGTGACGCTGCGGGCGCATTGGGATTAGGCAAGCGGGCGATCGCCTTCTACGAGACGGCGATGAGTCACGACGAGGAGCTGTTGAATATCGAACTCTACAATCATTGTGCCTTCCAGTGTGGCCAGATCATGACGGATGACGAGGACTACGAGAAGGCGGTCGCCCACTATAATGCCTATATCGAGCGCGACCGCGAGGGGAGCAACATACCGCTGGCCGTCTATCATATCGGGAAATGCCTCTGGAACCTCGGCGAAGAGGAAGGCGCAATGCAGCATTACCGGGCTGCCGTGGAAGAGTATGGCCGGGATCCGGCCGCCATAGGCATCGACATGATTCTCGACGAGTGGATCGGGAAGGCTCGCCAGAGTAGTCCTGATATCGCGAAACGGGCATGGATGGATCTGCAGCTTGCCTATCGGCGCACGCTCGGAAACGAGGACCAGCACACCTTGCGCCTGCGTCTCCTGCGTGTGCTGATCCACTTGCCCAATACGACAACTGAGAAGCAAAAGACCTATACGGATGATCTTGTGCGCGAAGGAAACATGGCCTATGCGAGCCCGGCCGTTCTGAGCGTGATGCTCGACAAAGCGGTGGAGCAGGGGGCCTCCGATCCGGAGGGAACGCTCGCGACGCGCATTGCCGAGCATATGATCTCGAAATACACGGAGTCCGATTATGCGCTCGATGCGCGCATGGTGTTGGCCCGGCAGGCCATCGAGCGTGGCGCGACCGCGAATGGGCGCCTGGCGGCGAACAAGGAGTATGCCGCTGCCTTGCGACATCTACGGGTCATTAGCGAAGTTTTTGCCGCAAGTGCCCAGGCAGGGGAAGCCCTGCTCGTAACCGGAGATTTACATCAGCGGCGCGAAGAGTACGACAAGGCGGACGAGGCGTACAAGTCGGTGCTGGGCCACCGGGAGTGGCGCAACTACTGGCCGGCCGCGCTGTACGGCCGGGCGGAGGCAGCGTTCGCGCAGAGAAAGTTCGATCAGGCCAGCGCCTATTATGAACGTATTTACGTGATGTACTCCCACTATCGAGATTGGACAGCACGCGCGTATTTGAAACGCGCCAAGTGCTTGCGGCGACTGAATCAAAACGACAAGGCTCGTGAAGTCTTGAACGAGATGCTGGGGATTGAGGAATTGAAGGGATTGGATGCGACCAATGAGGCCGCCGAACTTCTTAACGGGGCGGGCAGTCGATCGTGAGGGCGTTGCAAGGAACAGTTTTCGCCCTGATACTGGCCATCGTGCCGCTCATAATGGTTGCCCAGGAGGCGGCACCGAGGAAGGATGCAATCAAGGCCTATACGCCGATTGAAGCGCGCCTGACCATCGGCGAGCACGATGCGGAAGTCACCATTCACGGCCGCAACGAGAACGGGATCAGTATCTGGGTCAAAGGTGATCCCGAAACAGCTCGACGCCGCATCGCGGTGGCGAATATCACGGAAACCCAATTCCTGCTGGACATAGATTTCAACGCGCTGTCAAAAGCCGAATTCGCGAAAAACTGGGCAGGGGCCGTTCGGTTGCTGACTCCGGCGATCAGTCCGACGCTTCCTTATCTTGATCTGATGGAAAACAATGCGACCGAACTGGCGTTGCACCTCGGCACGTTCATGTATCGCAATGCAGAACGATCCGGCCGTCGTGCAAAAACCGAGGCGAAACGGCAAATTGTGCAAAAACAATACAACAAAGCCTACATTGTCTTTAGGCGGGTCTCGAGCGCGGACTGGCATCGTGCCGGGAAAATTGCCGCGCTCAAAAGATTGCTTTGTCTGATTCGCATCGGAAAGCCCAAAACGGCCCTTCACTACTACAAGTCTATTGAAGAACCAATGCCGGGCGAGGCGGCTTACGGGACATACTTTCTTGTCGCGGCGGAGTTGGCCTTGCAGAGGCAGGATTATCGCGCGGCTATGCTGGCCGCCTGTCGTTCCCTGACCCTTGAGAACAAAGACATCGATACGTTTCCGGATGCCCTGCTGATCGCGGCCCAGTGCTACGAGGAACTCCAGGAGTGGCATCGCGCGCGGGATGTATATTTTGAAGTCGCCAAGATCTTCCCCTCCACCGAGTGGTCCGAAATGGCGCGTCGCCGGCTCGCATACATTGCCCAAAAGGAGCTGACGACGGGGAAGGAAAAACTTCCGATTCAGAACGTCTTTTTCGCCTGGACGGAGGACATGAATGAACGCGTAGCGGAGTTGCTCGAAGGGGATGAGGCGCGTCCGGACAGTGTGGACGAGGACGTGAATCCGGACGGCAAGCCGAAGGAAGTCTACGATAAAGATGTGGATCTTGATGTTAACGAGTAGAAAGGACAAAGGAGAGACATGCAGAAGAAGTTGATCATTGTGACGCTCATGCTGACCCTGCTGGCAGGCGGGTTGGCGCTATCTCAGGAGCACGTGGTAGAGGAAAAGGGGGCTTCCGGCGATTCCGGTGGCACGACTGCAGCCGCAGACGATTCCGGCATCAAGTTTACGGGCCTGCTGAAGCAAGGGGGTCCGTTGATGTGGCCGTTGGGCCTGCTTTCGGTAGCCACCGTGGCCCTTGCTGTAATGGGTTTCCTTACCGTCCAGGATAAGAAGATGCTGACGCCAGAGTTGGTGCCGACGCTCGAGGAGGCCCTGGACCGCATGGATATTGATGGTGCCCGAACAATCTGTGGCGGCACGCCCAGTCTCTTGACCAATATTTTGAATGCCGGTCTAGCCCGAATCACGGACGGCTACTTCAATATCGAACACATGGACCAGGCGATGGACGAAGCGGCCGTAGAGGAATCGGCCGCCGGCTTGAAACTGATCAACTACCTTTCAATTATTGCGCAAATTGCGCCGATGGTAGGACTGCTCGGCACCGTCAGCGGTATGATCAAGGCTTTTGCCAAAATCGGTAAAGGCGCCATGGGCAAGCCCGAGGTCCTCGCGGCCGATATCGGTGAAGCAATGGTGACCACCGCCTCCGGCCTGATCATCGGCATTCCGGCCATGTTCCTCTATTTTTATCTAAAGGGTCGCTACACAGCGAATCTGAGTCGAGTGGGGCGCCTGCTTGGAAACTTGTCGCATCGACTGGTGGCGTCCACTCGTCGCGGCGGACCACCCCCCGCGGACGCCGATGCGTCCGGCGCGGAGGCAGAGACGGAATAGGCAAGGACCCTGATGAAGATTCCCGTTGATACCTCCGAAGAGGCCAAGTTCGCGATGGCGCCCATGATCGACATGGTGTTCCTGCTGTTGGTCTTTTTCATGTGCGCGTCCCGACTGAGTCAACTGCAGACGGTCGAACTAGAGATCCCGGATGCGAATAAGGCAGTCGTTCCCAAGGAACGGCCGGACCGGGTTGTTGTCAATGTGACAGCTGCGGGTGACGTGCTTGTCGGGACGCAGGCGGTTGCCGACGACAACGAATTGCGCGACGTGATTAAGCAGTACAAGGACAGTATGCCGGACATCAAGGTGTATGTGCGCGCGGACAAGGAATCCGAACACAAGCATGTGCGCAAGATCATGGCGGTGATGGGCGAACTCGGCATTGATGATTTTATCTTTGGCGCATTTAAGACGGAATAACGATCGTGAAGACGCCCCTTATTGCAGTCGATGAACCGGAACTGAACATCGCGTCGTTGATCGACATGGTGTTTTTGCTCCTGATCTACTTTATGGTGACCGCCAGTCTGGTGAAGTCAGAGGGCGATCTCGGCATCAAGTTACCCGGCATCGTCCAGCAAGCCGTCGCGGTCGATATGCCTGATGAACAGATCATCGAGGTACGGGTTAATAACCAGGTGATTCTGAACGGCACGGAATACGGTTCGCATGATAAGCAGGATCTGCCTGAATTGGTGGATACATTGAATCGGTATCGACTGTCTTCGGACGCGGCGGGGAATAAACCGCTGATTACGATCTCCGCGGCCGACGCCGCGAGACACCAACGAATTATCGATGTGATGAATGCATGCGCCGCGGCAGGCATTAAGAACGTGACCTTCAGTGGACCGACAGAATGAGCGAAAAACGCGAAAAGGCGTCGATACTCCTTTCCGGTGTCGGATTTTACAGGATGGCCTTGCAGCGGCGCAAGACGTTGACGATCGTGCTCTCGATCAGTGTTGGCGTGCATATCCTCGGCCTTTTGATTTTTGGCGGGATGGTCGTCATGCGGCACCGGGCAGAGGAGGTGACGATCTTTGACACGCCACCCCCGGCCAAGCGCTACAAACCACGCGAACTGGAGCACAAGGTCAAAGTTCAGAAGCGGCAACGAAGTTCAAGCCGTCCGTCCCTGACACCTCGCCTTGTGTCGATGAAGCTGTCCGACCTGGCTCTACCGGACATCAAGATGGACCCCAAGATCGTGAATACAACCTTTCAGCCGAAATTCAAGGCCGTC
>CAJWTS010000106.1 GCA_913047795.1 uncultured Verrucomicrobiota bacterium
TCTTCACCCGCCGCAAGACCCGCGGCGACCGGCAACAGGCAGGCAAGTAGCAGCGTGATAGGTTTGAGCGGGGCCGGTGGCGGTTTCAGACTCCGCAAACGCGCTGCGGGCACTTCGGAATCCACGCGCTGCCGTGACCGGCGCGCATCCGTCGCCAGGCGGCCACGGCTCAACACGCCCGTTGCGAGGAACAGGATGACCGCCGGAAGCAAGAAGATCTGGTAGCGTTCGATACGCCGGCGGCGCACGCGCTCCTCAAGGTCCTGCGCCGTGATCTGACTCATGTGCTGTCGGTAGATCGTGCCCAGCGTACTGTCCGCCAGACCGGCACGGCCCACCGGCAGGTATGCGCCGCCCGTGATGCGGGCGATCGCCTCGAGGGTTCCATGTTCCAGCCGCGTAACCACCTCCTTGCCGTCGTGCTGCAGAAAATCACCCCGTTTCTCCTGGCTTGGGATACGCGCGCCGTCGCTGTTTCCCAACCCTACTGCGAAGATCGGTATACCGCGATCCGCGGCCGCCTGGGCAGCATCCTCGGCGGTTCCGGAGAGATCCTCCCCGTCGGAGATGAGGATGATAGCCTTGTGGGCACCCACGTCGCTTTCGAACGCGTCCAGGGCACGCCGAATCGCGTCGCCGATATTTGTCGTTCCGCGTGGTGCGGAATGAATCGAGACCCCGTCTATCGCCTGTTTCAGATAGGCGTAATCCGTCGTCAGGGGGCAGAGCAGCGAAGCCTTACCGCGAAACGCCATCAACCCCGCGCGGTCGCCGCGCAATTCGCGGATCAGGTCGACCAGATCCGCCTTCGCGCGCCCGAGTCGATCCGGATGCACATCACGCGCCAGCATCGAACGTGAGACATCCAGCGCAATCATCAGGTCACGACCACGCTGGTAAACCTTCTCCTCGCGGGTTCCCCACTGTGGGCGTGCCAGGGCGACGACGAGTAGGGCCAAGCCGACGAGCGTACAGGCGAGTTGCGTAACGAAGCGCCAGGCATCGGAAGGCGGACAGAGTCGCCGGCGTAGCGGTGCCGACATTCGCTCATGAAGCACGCTGCGCCGCGCGCGCTCCATCCAGTACCACCAGGCGCCGAGCGCCGGCACAAGCCATAGTAGAAATAGTAATGATGGCGTAGCGAAACTCATACGAGCCGCCGCCGTACGCTCATGTTAAGCACCAGTCCAAGACAAAGCAGTCCGGCGCCGGGAACCAGGTACCGTGGAAAGAGTTCCTCGTACTGACTGTAGATCTCCCGGTCAATTTCCGTCTTTTCGAGCCGATTGATTTCCTCGAGTGCCGCCTCCAGGCCCGCCGGGTCCCGCTCGTTGAAATATCGCCCGCCGGTTTCCACCGCTACGCGACGCAAAAACGCTTCGTCCAGCTGCACGCCGATTCGTCCGACAACCGGTCGTCCCTGCGCGTCATTGGAAAGCGCATGTGTTTCGCCCGTCGTACCCACGCCGATCGTATAGACTTTGATTCCGAGACGCCGCGCAATCTGGATCGCCGCCGCGGGTTTGATAATGCCGGTATTCGACGCGCCATCGCTGAGCAGAACAACAATTCTGGATTTTACATCGGTGGACTCGAGGCGAGCACAGGCCGTCGCAAGCCCATCTCCGATCGCGGTCGCCAGCTCCTCGGCATTCACGACCCGATTTCCCTCGTAGACGCTCTTCGGAACCTCGACCCCCTCCAGCACATGCTGCAGCGCATTGTGGTCGATCGTCAGGGGTGCGCGACTGGTGGCATAACCACCGAAGGTCACCAATCCGATCAAGTCTCCCGGGCGCTTCTCGACAAAGCGCGCGAACGTCTCCTTGACCACCTTGAGCCGCGTGCGGTGACGGTCCTGGCGCGTGGCAAAATCGAGCGCGTTCATTGAACCCGAGATGTCGATGACCATTTCGATTGCGATCGCCTCAGACGTATGCGTCGTACGCGAAAGAACCGTCTGGGGCCGAGCCAGGGCAACAATGGTAAGCGCCGTACCCGCAAGGAAAGCCAGCGGCAGGAAAACTCCGATGCGGGTCCGCCAGGTAGCCAATCGCCCCGGCAAACGAATGCCGGCCGTGTACAGCATCGCGCGCTTCACGCGCCGCCGATAGATGAACCACATCGTCAGCAGTAGCGGCAGGACCAGGAGAAAGGCATACGGTGTTGCAAATCTAAACATGGCTCAGGCCGCCCTTGCCTGCTGGGCATCTGTTTCGATGTAGTCCCGCGCCGTACGAGTCGCCTGGTCCACGGCGTCGCCGGTCGGCTCGAAGGCGGCGTACTTGACCAGGTCGGCCGACTCTAGAAAGGCCTGTAACTTGACGACGATGTCGGGTGCGAATCGTGGGTCACGGCTGACGGCGTCAAGGAACTCCTGGGTCGTCTGTTCAGGTGCGCGCACGTGGTGCGCGCGCTCGATGTAGCGGCGTACAATCATCGTAAGCTCAAGGTAGAAGGCTTTGATCTGGTCATTCTCCGGCAGGCGGCGCGCAAGCAGGGCCGCCAACTCCTGCATGGCAAGTTCATGCGGCGCAAGGCGCGCCGCCTCCATCTGTTGTCGAACCCGGGTCGTCATATGTCGCACCCAGACCGCAAGCGCGGCTATGACCAGGACGACGAACAGGTACTTCAGCGTGGTGCGAAAAGGCGGGTAGATCCATTTGGGCCCCTCGATATCGGACACCTCGTCTCCGTCATCCGCACGGCCGATCGCGCGGGCCTCGAGAACAATCGGCTCGGTTGCCAGCCAGCCGCCGGAATAAGTGATCGCCATCGGGGCGATTCGGTATTCATCGGACAGGGTGGGCGCGAGCTGGATATGGCGCGTCCGCCGTATACGTCCTTCGTGCCGGATATTTTCCGCGTCGTATGCGCCTGTTACCGTGAATCCGGTCAGTCGATCATCCAACGAGGGCAAGTCAACCGTGTAAGCCTCGGGCGCATCGGACACGATCGTCACTTCAACGTTGCGGTCCAGCCGCACACGCGAAGGCTCGATCGTCAGGGTGACGCGCACAGCGTCGGATCCGAACGTCTCGACGCGTTTTGTCGCCGTCTCGCCGTCTGCCGGCCCGGTCCCGGGCGAGCAGCCGCCGAGCACCAGCAGGCACAGGGCCGCCGCCGCGGCACCTGCCGCGTTGCGTGACGCGCACCTCGGTAGCTTTCGCATGGTGGGTTGGGCATCCACTGGTCATCCTCGACTGGAACGGACCTGGCGCTGACGAAACAGTCGCCGGATGGAATCGACGTAGGATCCCGTCGTCGACAGGGACACGCTGTCGACTTTCATGCGCCTGAACATGCTCTGCAATTCCTGGCCGGCAGCAGCGGAACGTTGTTGAAAAGCGTCCCGCAGGCGCCGGGACGACGTATCGAGGGTGAAGAGTTCACCACTCTCAGGGTCCTGCACTTCACAGAGACCAACGTTCGGCAATTCTTCCTCCCATGGATCCGATATCGAGCAGCAGATGAGGTCATGACGCCGCGCCGTGACACGCAATTCGCGTGCAAACCCGTCATCCATAAAGTCAGAGATCAGAAAGACAACAGCCTTACGTTTCTGGACGCTGTTAAGAAACCGTAAGGCACCCGCGATGTCGGTCCGACGCCGTGTCTCTTCAAAGGCAAGGACCTCGCGGACCAGTCGCATGGCCGCCGTACGACCTTTCCGGGGCGGGATTGACTTTTCAATTCGGTCACTGAAAAGAATCAGCCCCACCTTGTCCTGATTCTTGATTGCGGACAGCGCAAGCAGGCTCGTCAACTCGGCGCTGACTTCCGCCTTGGACCTGGCCGCCGAGCCGAAACAGGCGGACCCCGACGTATCGACCACGAAGATGATCGTCAGTTCGCGCTCTTCGCAAAAACGCTTGATAAAGGGATGTCCCATGCGGGCCGTGACGTTCCAGTCAATCGCGCGCACGTCGTCGCCGGCCATATACTCGCGGACCTCATCGAATTCCATGCCGCGTCCGCGAAAGACAGAGTGGTACTCCCCGGAAAGCTGTTCGTCGACAAGGCGCGAGGTGACGACCTTGATCTGCGCCACCTGCCGCATGAGTTCTTTGGTGTCGATAGCCATGGCTGGTCAATGCGCGGGGTGGCGGGCGCAAACCTCGGCTCCCGCCGCCCCGCGGCATCGGTCAGGGAACGGGTATCTCGCTCAGGATACGGGCGATGACGTCCTCACTGCTCACTTCTTCGGCCTCGGCCTCGTAGGTAAGCAGGACGCGATGGCGCAGGACCTCCGGGGCAACCTCTTTTACGTCCTGCGGCGTGGCATACCCCCGGCCGCGCAGCATGGCGTTGGCCCGCGCAGCCAGGTTGAGATAGAGCGACGCGCGGGGCGAGCCTCCGAATTCGATCTGATGATCAATCTTTAGACCGAAGTCCGACGGCTTGCGGGTGGCAAACACGATATCCAGTATGTAGTCGGCGACCTTCTCGTCACAATAGACCTGGTCAAGCACATCCCGCATCGCCAGCAATTGGCCGCCGTCCAGCACCGGATTCACCGTGATGTCCACCTTGCGCGTAAATCGATTCATGATACGCCGCTCATCATCGCGCGATGGGTAATCGACTTTGCACTTCAACATGAACCGGTCGATCTGTGCCTCGGGTAGCGGATACGTCCCCTCCTGCTCGATGGGGTTCTGGGTGGCCATGACCATGAAGGGCGTGGGCAACGGATACGTCTTGTCGCCGAGGGTGACCTGGTTCTCC
>CAJWTS010000107.1 GCA_913047795.1 uncultured Verrucomicrobiota bacterium
CACTTTCGGGTTGGAACAAGCTGCGCAGGCGGGACATGAGCGCTCTGTTGGAGGCGTGCGGCTGGGCGGTGAATTCCCGCATGTACATGACAAGACGGCTCGGCTACCTCTTCAGCCACACGCCCAACTTGCCAAAAGGGGCACGCAAGGAACGCCGCGACCTGGTCACCCTCTTTGTGCGTGAGACCGGCTACGGCACGTTTCGCTGGACTCGTACTCGTGTTGGCTTGGTTTCCCTGCTGACCACTTTGCTCACAATCGCACTTCTAGGCACGCTTTGGGGGAACCAGATCAAGGCCCTTGTGCAGACATGGATGGGCGGCTAGCGAGACCACGGCCTGGGCGAAGTCCATATGTAACAATACACAAGATTTTCTGGCAATCGGGTCAGTGGCACGCCATGCCTTGCCCGATGCTGAATCAGTGCTGGTTTGCTGATCGCGTAGTGCGCGTTCGCCAGAAATACAATCTCTCAATTGATCGTCGCTGCCCGTGACGTCCTGCAACGGTTGTGGGAGATCGAAGCCCGTGGCGCGTCCTTCAGCACCACCGAGAGCGGGTTTGCCATCACGCCTCCGCACGGCATGCTCACACGCGACGATCGTGCATTCCTGCTCGCGCACCTCGACGAGACGGAACGGATCCTGAAATGCGTGGAGGACAACGCGCAGTCTCTTTACGAGGCGTAACCCCCGTCCCCGTTGAACCGCCCGGCGGCAGGCTCGACACTTCACCGTTCGCTGTCGGTATGGACCAGCACATCCGTCACACTCGCGGGCTTGTCGAGCGTGAGTGTTGCAGTTGGTGATAGTTCTCTTAACGTGGGTGAAACCACGTCGGCGACACCTTCTCTGGCCCGTTCATCCGTGTGGCCGATGGCGACACGATCTCGGTCCGGCGGACGGAGTCTCCACCCATTGACGAGGATACCCACGATCAGGCCATGGGTGAGGAGGCTCATCACGACCATGGCATAAAACGGGTACCCCGCCAGTCCGCCACAGCACATCACGAGCAGCCGCAGGTCGCGGCGCTTCAACCGATTGAGCACGTTGTCGGGGTAAGGAACGCCGTGGGTGAGAGCGAACTCCTTCGTCGAGTAGCTCGCCAACAGAAACCCTGTGCTCGCCGCCAGCCCACCAAGCCAGGGAAGCACGCCCGGGTGTCCAGCTGCATACCCAACCGTGATGGCCATGACGATGGCCGTGTCCGCGTACCGGTCGAGCATCGTGTCGACCCAGGCGCCGCGCGATGTTGCTAGGTGTCGGAGACGGGCCACTTCGCCATCGCACCCGTCGACCACGGACGAGAGCTGCACTAGACACGCCGCAACGATGCTGGTCCAAAGCAGATCGACGGTGAAGAATGCCGCTCCCACCAGCGCGATGAAGAAACTGCCCAGCGAAATCTGGTTCGGGGTGACGGGTGTGCGCACCAGCAGAGCCGAGAGCGGGACGGATAAACGGCGGTTGACATGGGTCGAGATAAAGCCATCGGCGCCGTTCTTGCCCAGGGACCCGAGGAGGCGGCGTCGCGCCTCCTGGAAGCTGTCCGGCGTGTCGACGTCCAGCCACGGCTGCCCGGTGACGTCTACAGCGCGCGCCTGACCGGTTTCGACGAGCTCCTCGATCCCGTGGCTGAGCGAGTGCCGGCCCTTCGCGGCAGCGCCGGCGAGGGCGTCGAAGAGTGCCGGAGTTGCCAAGAAGACGCCAGTATCGATGGCATTCCACACGTTTAGATGTTTACCAATGCACTCAATCATGCCGTGTTCGATCTGGACTTTGGTGGCGTCATCCAGATCAAACACCCGTGCGGCATCTTGATCGACGGCCAGGCACACCTCCCGATCGCCAAGCGCGGTATGCAACACATTCTTGATGAGCGTGGCCGAGACCAAGTGGTCAGCCATGACCAGCAGAAAGCGGTCGTCCGTGATGGAATCCCTGGCCGCGAGGGCGCTTATGCCGTTGCCGAGGTGCCAGTCGGCGGCCACCACGAATTCGACGGCGCACCCTCGTCGAATCGACACCTGTGCGAAGTGGGCTCGTACGGCTTCCGCCTGAAAGCCGAGCACGACGAGGAATCGGTTCACGCCAGCTGCCATGCAGGCCAGGATGGTCCGTTCGCCAAGCGAGAGTCCAAGAACGTCGTGCGTGGGCTTAGGGCCCTTCTCCAGCATTGACAACCGCCGACCTTCTCCTGCCGCGAGAATGATGCAGCATTCCACGTTAGTTGTGGGACCGTGATTATTCGACCAGAGCATCTACGACCTCCTGGGCCAATTCCGTCGTGGCGGCCGCGATTAGAGTTGTTTTGGAGACTAGCGAGTCGATCTGCTGAAGAGGTTGCCCGTCCGGGTTTACGATACATCCTCCAGATTCTTCGAGAATGAGGGCCGCCGCCAGAAAGTTCTCCGGGGTCAGTCGGCCACGGAGATCCACGTGCACGTCGAGCGCGCCGGTGGCTACCATCGTTATAGCCTGCGAGGCGCAGCCATAGGCGCGCACGCCCCGTGCGCGCTGCAGGAGTCCGCCGACCGATGCCGGTGGATCAAAATGATTGAGCTCACACGACAGAAAGGCGGTAGACAGCGTCTGCACTCCCGAGGTGCGGATTCGCCGGGACCCATGGTATCCGCCGTAACCGCGGCGGGCCGTAAGCGGGAGTCGTTCGCGTAAGTCGCCGACCATTGCCCAGCAGACGTGGGCGGGCGTGATGGGACTGTCAGCGCGCAGGACGGCGACGCTCACCGCAGAGAGCGGCAGTCCACGCCCCCAGTTATCGGACCCATCCACCGGGTCGACGACAAAGCGGTAGAGAGGACGCCCATCCCCAAATCGGATCTCGCCCGCTTCCTCGGACCACAGAATTCCGCTACCAGCATGCGTCTCCAGGATACGCAGGATGGCGGCATCAGCGACGACATCATAGGGCTGCTGGGCATCGCCCTTCGCGTTCTTTCGCAGCGGGAGGTCAGTCCGGATTGCCCCGTCACGCAGACGGTCGTGTACGCTCTCGTGAATGTGACGCAACATGCGTGGCACATCATCAATCCGGACATCCATCTCACGCGATTCCATGAGGTCAACCATAAATTCTCAATTCCTAATTCCCGGGAGACGAGGCGGTGAAAACAAAACCACCCACGATCACGGGACAGATGGCGGCGGACGGGAGGTTCACCTCAGGCTGTCCGCGTTCACTGATTTCGCCCTGCGCATAGGGGGATCTCTTCCCCTTTGGGGGGCAAAGTCTCCCCAGTTTCAGAGTCTTACGTGGTCCACAAAGGCCCGAACCTTTTCAGTTGAACCACGTAAGCTAAGGCGACTGCGTCGAGGCTTCACGGAGCAGTTCCAGGCGGGCGCCGTACGGCTGGTGCTCAAGGACGCGACCACGGTCGGTCGCGTCGCGTGTTCCTTCTAATCTCGTCTATTATACTCGGAAAGTAGAGTCGCCGTACGTTCGCTCATCCACGTGTGGTGGAGGGCCGTTATGCCGCCCATTCTCATTCCTGTGATCGTGCTTATTCTTGTTGTCGCGCTGGCCGCGATGGTAACGGGTATCTTCAACAAGCTCGCCACGTATTTAGGATAGGAATCGCTACAAGAACGCGTTCGCGCAGATCTGACGTCCAGATCAAGCGGCGTTTGAATGGGAAAGCACCGAAGACCGTCAATAACATCTTGGCGACGCTGAACCGCATGCTGAACGTCGCGGTTGAGTGGGGCGTAATCGAATCGCTGCCATGCACGATCAAGCACCTCCGCGTCCCGCGCAGCACTATGGCGTTTCACGACTTCGCGGAATACCAGCGCCTCGTGAAGGCCGCATCCGAAATCGACGGCAATACCTACCTGGTCGTGCTGTTAGGTGGTGAGGCCGGGCTTCGCTGTGGCGAGATGATGGCTTTGGCGGGGTCTGACGTGGACTTCGAGAGGGAATACTTGGTGGTTGAGCGGTCCGAGTGGAAGGGCCACGTGACCGTGCCGAAGGGGGGCCGGGGTCGTCGACTTCGCTTGACGGTTCGACTCCGAGACGCCTTACAGCGACACCGTCACTTGAGGAGTCGTCGAATCTTATGCGAGCGAAGCGGTGCCCCGTTCACGCAAAAGATGGTGCGGAATCGGGTGCGTTGGGCAGAGCGGCGAGCTGGGCTACGGCCCAAGGGGGTTCATGCCCTTCGGCATACGTTCTGCTCGCATCTGGCCATGCACGGGGTGGCTGCGAAGGCGATTCAGGAACTGGCGGGACACGAAGATCTCTCAACAACCCAGCGCTACATGCATTTCAGTCCCAAGGGTGTTGAGAGTGCGATTCGCTTGCTCGACGGACCTGTACCGGCGTGGGCAGTGGAGAGCTGACGTCAACATGTCAGTTGTTGATGGCAAAGCCCCTGTGTTGACAGGGGAAAAATGGTGGAGGCGGCGGGAGTCGAACCCGCGTCCGAAAGCACGTTGTCGTAAGAATCTACATGCGTGTCCGCTTCCAGTGTCTTATGTCCAGCATGCAGAAGCGGCGAAAAACTGCCGGACACCAGACTCGGTATTTCTCACGACTGGACGCCGAGTCACCATCCAAATCGCCAGCCTGCTTAATGACGTCTGACCCTCAACCACCAGGCAAGGC
>CAJWTS010000108.1 GCA_913047795.1 uncultured Verrucomicrobiota bacterium
GTCAGGGCCGCACCGGACCGGCCACCAGGCGAAAACCAACCGTAGCATAACGATCCGCCGGACGGTCGAAGCCGCGATAGTCCACGCGCAGGGCACGTTGCCCGTCGAAACTCCAGCCGCCGCCGCGCCGCACGCGGTAACGCCGTTCGTCACCATACCAGTCCGCACACCACTCCCAGACGTTGCCGCCGACGCCGAAGAGCCCCCAGTCGTTCTTGCCGCTCATGCGTACTTCACTCGACGCCGCATAGCCGTCGCGGTAGCCGGGCACGCCCTGCCAGTTCGAAAACGTCGAACGCGCCGCTTCATCGGAATAGTTCCCATAGGCCGGCGGAAAGTCGGTGCCCCATGGATAAACCCGTTCGTCGCCGCAGCGCGCGAACGTCTCCCACTCTTCTTCTGTCGGAAGACGAAACTCGAATTTGTTCGGCAAACTGTTGCTACAGATGTGGTTGAGCCAGATACAAAACGATCGGGCTTCGACCCAACTGAGCCGCGCGGCCGGCTGTTTGTCGTGATTCAGGGTATATCCGCCATACGTGCCGCTGTCGTGATTAAGCTGGAAGCGTCGGTACTGCTCGTTGGAGACTTCGCACTTCCCGACCCACATGCGCATCGCGTCAACCCAGACAAACGGCAGGTCGACCGATCGCCCCAGAGGCACGCTGAACGGCTCCCAATGCTCAATGACAACCGGCTTCTGTGTTGGCGCGATCGTATCGGATTCGACGATTCCGCGCGACGGATCGGCCTCGAACCCTTCTTCTACGAGTTCGGCGTCCGCTATCGCGATCGCCGATGCTTCGGCATTCTTCATAATCGCCCAGTGCAACGGCCGCAGCCCTTTCCGCGTTGTGCTCGTAACGTCCGCACCACAGGCAAGCAGGAGTTTCACAATATTGGTGGCATTGTTGTCGGCTGCCCAGTGCAGGGGCGTGATTCCCCCCTTTGCCCGCGCATCGATATCGGCGCCGGCCGCGATCAAGATGCGCGCCGCGGTGAGCGCGTCCGCGCTGGCGGCCCAATGCAGCGGCGTGAAGCCGTTCTGCGTCCGGGCATCCACATCAGCACCGTGTTCCAGCAGCAGCCCCACATCATGAAACCAGTTGCGAACGGCGCAGACGTGCAGCATCGTTGCGCCGTCTTTGACGGCCGCACTGAGCGACTTCTCTACAGGCGGAACCGAATCAGTCGCACCCCCTGGCACCTCCGACTCAGCACCGATCACTCGAATCCCGAACAGCACCAGGAGCGCGACCTGTCTCAGGCAATTCGCCAGACCCTCGTTGCAGTGTTTCACAGCTGCGAAAAGCCTAGGTGATCGGTATGCATTGTCGAGGGTGAAATCCGCCAGAGCGGGTCAGTCGCGCACCCCGAGGGACCGCACCGTGTTCGAGCGAACCCATCCACGGTCGCCGCGCCGGTCAATCTTGGTCCAATCCCCGTGGTGCACGAGCAGTTGCAGAAGCTCACCCGGTTCGGCCTTGAACTGAACTATCGAGCGATCGCCCGGCGCAAAATATGCCGTCGCCGAATCCACCGCGACACCGGCCCGGGACCCGGCTCCGTGGATCCATGACCCGTATCCCGCGCCGCATAGCCCGACCAACACGATCGTGCAAATGGCCATGGCACCTCCCGCCCTTCGGCGGCGCATCAAGACAGCGATGGCCACGACGATGCACCCGATCCAGTAGAGGCCGATGGCCGCCGAACGCCACTGTCCGGGCGTCAGCCGCTGAAAATATCCCGCCGGCGTCACCGGTCGCTCAAGCTCAAAGAACCCGGCCGCCGCATCAAGACTCGCCCGAATCTCCGGGTCACGTGGTGCACGCAACCGCGCGCGGTTCAAGTGCAGGATACCGACTCCCGCACGCCCGGCTTTCAGATAGGCGTTCCCCAGATTGTAAAGCACGGCCGAGGGCGCGTAGCCATCGGCCACCATCGACTCGTAACCCTGGATCGCATCCGCATAGCGTGCCCCCGCGTAGGCTGTCGCGGAATCACCGAAGGTTCGGGCCGGGTCCAAGCTCGCCTCCCCACGATCGGAGGCCCTGATGGCCCCGATTCCGCCAACGCCCGCAAACGCGATAAGCAGCGCAAGCCATGCGCCGCGACGACGACTCGATGCCCATGACAGAGCCACGATCAGCAACGGCAGGCTGTGCAACGCGACAGACCCGGCGCCGATCCGGTCGGGTACGGATTTTTTCCATTCCTCGGGAGCCACCTTGAGCGCCGGCAATTCAAGCGCGCGCTGATCCGCCGTCTCCGGCCGCGGCCGATGGACGCTGCGCGGCTCGACCTTGCGTTGCGCATGAAAGGTCAGCGCAAAGGGGCCGGCCACGATGGTCTCATAGCTGCGCGCGCGCGGATTGAAGTAACTGAATTGAATCGCCGCGACCTCGTTCACATTTGACGTCAACGGAACGATCGTTTTTTCAAATCGAATGGCTTCCGTATCTTCAACGTCGATCGCGCGTGTCGCGTAAGCCTTGAAGGCGTCGTCGTCCGGAAGCGTCGGCGGCGGAAGGGCGGATAGATCACCGCTGCCTCGGATGGTCATTGTCACGTGAATCAAATCGCCAAGTGCGAGTTCCGTTGGCTCGACATCGACGTGGAAAGAGAACCGGCCCACCGCGCCGGAATAGTCATCCGGCCGCCCCTCATCCGGAACGGGTTGGATCTCCAGCACGAGAGGCCGCACCGGAATAGACAACCGGCTCCTGCGTATGCTGGTAAAAAAACCCCGCTGACGTACGATCGCTGTGCCTTGCAGCGTGGGACGCAGTTCGATCCGGCCCGCCCGTGCCGCCTGGGCGACGCTCCGGTAGCGCCGCACGCGACGGTGCCCGCCGACCGTTTCCCCCTTCACGACCATCTGCTCGAATTGTCCCAACTTCAACCGTTCCCCACCGGGCAGGGCGGAGATGTTGAGCTGACTGCCCAGCTCCGGTCCGGCCGAATACACCGTGAGCACAATCGTGAATCGCTCGCGTTCGTAGATGTGCTCCACGTCGGTATGCAACTCGGCATACACCGGCGGCAATTCCTCCGCGGCCAGGCCAAGGGTCGCGACCATGCAGATCGCGATTGATCTAAGGAGAGATTTCATCTTTTGGAGAGTCGGAAGGTTCCTCAAAAGAAGCCGCCACCGACCGGGCGACCCAACTCGGCGACGCACGGTCCTGCGTCGCCTCCATCTGAATGATCGAAAACCAGCTCGATCCGAATACAATAACAGCCGCGATCGAGACACCCATCAGGGTCTTCCAGTGCGCGACGCGCCAGACGCGCAGACCCGCCGCGACCCAACACAGCGCAAAGCCGATCGCCACGATGATGCCCTGGTGTGCCGCAGGAATCCAGTAATGCCAGAAGAGCGGCGTGCGATACCAAGGCAGATGCGCGGCCCCATCGACCCGCATCCCGGCCAGCGCAAGCCGCAGGTTGCGGCGCGTTTCGACACGACTGCCGCTGTATCGCTCGGCGCGCCGCAAGGCCACGACCGCGGCGGCATGACGCTCCGCGTTCAACAATGCCGTCCCGAGATTGTAAAAGAGTGGCCCGTTTCGAATGCCCGCCTCGACCAGGCGCTGGTACATGCGGGCTGCCGCCAGAAAATCGTCTGCCGATTGCGCCGAGGACACGTGTGCGTTGGCCTGCTTCCACAAAAACGATTCTTCCGCGCCACGGGCGACAAGCGGTAGGGCCAGGATGAAAACCAGCACGGAGACACCCACCTTGTCTCCGGAGGGCCGTGTCCGGTGCTCCAACTTGCGAAGTAATTCGACAAGATCGTCGCACTCCGATTGAAACTGCCCCGACACGTCGCCCGCGGAGAACTCCGCGTTGAAGATCGTCTCGACGAGGGCGGTGATCGCGCGCGATGTTTCCGCGTCAACCCCGCCATGGGATAGAAGCCTGCCGATATCCCTGGGTGTCAATCCCTCGCGTGGAACGCCGTGGTTCGACGCGACGTAATCGCGCACGGCGTCCAGGCAATCACGCCGTGCGACCGCCCCCCCCGCGTCGCGGGCGGTCGTTATGCGCCTGATCGTCGCCGCAAGACTCAGGCGCTGCACGTGTTCGCGTCGTCGCCGTACCAGCGAACCGGCTCCGCGCACGACGAGACAGACGCAAAAGAACACCGGTCCGGTCGCCATCACCGCCCAGAAAAGCGACCGGTCGACAAGGGCATGATGCTCCGCGCCACGCGGATCCACATTGAGAGGCGCACGGATCAGCGTCGTCGCATCGCCTGAAGACAAGACCTGTGTGTCCGTGTTCGTCGCGGCAGCGATCACGTCCGCGAGCGCGATCTGAATCGTCTCGTTCGCGCGGACGGGAATGGGGGCCGTCCGTGCCACACGGTAGGCGCGTTCGTCCAGATCGTAGTACGCAAGCTCGATCGGCGGCAGTTCAATCGTGCCCGCGCGTGTCGGTCGAATCGTGTATTCAATCAACACGCGCCGCTCCTGGCGGGTCAATTGCGCGGTATCGTCGTAGACGCGGAACAGGGCGGCGATCTCCGGTTGTGCACCGAGCGCCGGCGGGGTGAAATTTCCGAG
>CAJWTS010000109.1 GCA_913047795.1 uncultured Verrucomicrobiota bacterium
TCGCCGGCGGCCTGCAAAACACGGTCGATCCGGACACCTTTTACGGCACCATCGGCGGGGGATACGAAAACGACCTGGGATCGGAATCCTATTACTCGACGATCGCCGGCGGTTCCGGCAACGATATCGCCATGCAGGCCCGGTACGCATCTGTCGGCGGGGGATGGGACAACGACATCTCCGACGCCGCCGAATACGCCACGATCGCCGGCGGTTCCGGCAACGACATTTTTGACGCGGCAGCGTACAGCGTGATCGGTGGTGGTTGCGCCAACGACATCCTGGAAGGTTCACTGTACTCGGCAATAAGCGGCGGCCGCGCCAACGAGATCGGATCGAACGCGCACTATTCCGCAATCGGTGGTGGCGCCACGAACAAGATCGGCATCAATGCGCACTACGCCGTCATTCCAGGCGGGAGAGACAACGAGGTCAATGCCGCCTACGGTCACGCGGCCGGCTATCGGGCCAAGGCTGATCACGCCGGGTCTTTCGTGTGGTCGGACGCCCAGGCGTCTGATTTTCGTTCCACGTCGAGCAACCAGTTCCTGATCCGCGCTACGGGCGGGGTCGGAATCGGAACCGACGACCCCGGCAGTTCAGCCGTTCGGGTTGCAGGTGTCGTGGAATCGACAGCAGGCGGCTTCAAGTTTCCCGACGGTAGCGTGCAGATCTCGTCGTCGGGAGCAATCGCCGGCACGCCGAACCCATGGACCTTTGCGGTCAACAACATTTACAACACCAATAGCGGAAACGTCTCGATCGGAACGTCCTCGACCGCCGAGAAGCTCACCGTGATGGGCAATATCGCGGCCAGCTTAAATAACGTGTACAACCTCGGCAGCCCGTCCCTTGCGTGGAAGTCACTCTACCTCGGCTCCCTGATCGATCACGACGAGACGTTGAACTTTGTCAATAACGGCGACATCACGATGATCCTCGACGCGAACGGTAAACTGACGGTCTCCAATACCGTCACGGCCACATCCTTCATCGGAAACGGCGCGAGCCTGACCGGCATCACGCCCGCGAACAATTCCGTGGACAGCGACACCGTAATCGACGGCACATTGACCGGCGACGACGTGGACACGGATACATTCGACACGACTTTCTGGAAAGCTGACGGAAACACGGGCCTGTCGGGCGGAACGGATTTCCTCGGAACCATGGACGTCACGGAGCTGGAATTCCGGGTCAACAACCGGCGAGTCCTGGTCTTTCATCCGGATTCACTCAGCCCGCGCATCGCGGGCGGATACGAATCGAACAGTGTGGGTACGCTCTCGCACGGTTCGGCCGTGCTGTCCGGTGGCGGATTCACGTTTAAGAACACGGTAGGCGAAACGAACGAATGGTCCGTCGTCGCCGGTGGCGCGAAGAACACAATCGGTGACGGCGCCGACTACTCGACCATTTCTGGCGGGTTCGAGAACACGATCAGCAACGTGGCCCAGTACGCCACCATTCCGGGTGGATATGGCAACCGGGTCGGTGGGGAGTACTCCCTGGCAGCTGGACGCCGGGCGGCGGCCGCGCATAAGGGCTGCTTTGTGTGGGCCGATTCGTCCGACTTCGACTTCGGAACAACTGCCGAGAACCAGTTCCGGGTGCGCGCCGTCGGTGGCGCGGACATCATCACAGCCATCGACGGCAGCGGCGGCGTGACCGCGGGCGTGACCATTTCTCCCGGCGCATCGACCTGGAGCTCCTTGAGCGATCGCGCCAGCAAGGAGAACATCGAGGCGGTTGACGGGCGCGAAGTCTTACGCAAACTTGACCAGATTGAAATCGCACGTTGGAACTGGATTGCCCAGGACGATTCGATCGAGCATGTCGGACCGATGGCGCAGGACTTCCACGCCGCCTTCGGGCTGGGCGAAAGCGACCGGCGCATTTCGACCGTCGATGCCGACGGCATCGCACTGGCCGCGGTGCAGGGCCTGTACCGCATCGTGCAGGAGAAGGACGCTGAAATTGCGGCATTGACCGAACGACTTGAACGCCTCGAGGCCGCGCTGGCGCCCCCGGCAAGCAGCGATTAGCCCGGGACCAGCAAGCCAACAGCGTGAAAGTCTTTGGATGTATCTTCGCCCTGTTCGGGCTCGTGTTCGTCGCGATCGGCGGCGGAATGGCATTCAAGCAGCACCGCAAGATCCAGCACGCACAATCCACGACAGCCACGATCCTGTCGACCGATATCGAGCGGCACACCTCCACCGATAGCGATGGGCATACGAGCACCACGTATAAACCGATCGTCAACTATCGTTATGTCGTCGACGGAAAAACGTACGAGTGCGGGGACCCCCTGCCCCTCAGCATCAAGTCAGGGCATGCCTGGGCACGTAGGATCGTCAGGCAATTCAAGGTGGGCGCGACGGTTGATGCCTTCTACGACTCTGCGAATCCATCCAAGGCGTTCCTGCTCGCGCGCTACTCGTTCTTTCCTTATATCTTCATCCTGTTTCCTTCCATCTTCATCGCCGTTGGTATCGGTGTTGCGCTCGCCGGTGGCGCATCAACCCGGCGACCACCGCGACCCGTCGCCCGCAACGATGGCTGGTTCGAACTGGCACCACGCTGGCGCATCGCTGCACGCCGGCGAGCGGCGGCGATCGGAACCGTGGCCTGGTTCGGCTTCGGTTTTTCAGCAAGCGGACATTACTTCGCAGTCGCTAAACCGCCGTACGAAACCCTCGCGCTGGTCCTGACCGGCATCTATGCCGGCATCGGTCTGATCGGAGTCGGGATGTGGCTCTACTACGGCCGACTGGGGCGCAACCTCCGGGACGCCACGGTATACATCGACCGCGACTCGTTGGCGGCAGGTGATGCGCTGACAATCGGAGCGCGACAGGAAATGCTGGACTCACGCCTGGTTCAGAAAGTCTCGATGGGACTCGTCTGCGCCGCGACCACGAAGACAAGTAGCGGCGGCAAGACCACGATCAGTACGTCAAACTGCTACGAACGGCTCGATGCTGTGCTCGAGAATCAGCGCGCGACGGCCGGCGAGACGCTCAACTATGCGGGACAGGTCACGGTGCCAGACGATCAACCGGCAAGCACGGAACCAGGCGACAAGGGTTATCCGCGTTACCGCTGGAGCATCCGCCTCGACGTCGATATCGACGATTGTCCCGACTACCGCGCCGACTTCCCGGTGCGGGTCGTATCGGCGAGCGACTGAACGCCACGTTTGGCCCTGCATCGCGCCCCACTACCGACCGGATTCGCGCCCGTTCCGGGCTGGCCGCCTGAACATGTTGCAGCGCAGCTTCCTGCGGCTATGATGCGTTGAACATTGCGCCCGACCACGATCATGATGCATCTATCGATCAAATTCTGGAACGCCTGGGGACCGGCGATTCAATCCCAGGCAGACGCCCGGGAATGGGCCGCCGGGGAACGTGATTGGGGCGCGGCGGGCAAGCCGGATGTCTCGCATCTACCGGCAATGTTTCGTCGACGCCTCAGCATGCAGTCCCGCATGGTGATGGCAGCCATCCGGCCCTGCGCGGAACACTGCTCCCTGAAGACGGTCCGAACCCTGTTCGCCTCGCGCTGGGGCGAATCCGAGGTGACCGCCAAGTTGCTCGCGCAGATGGCTGAGGGAGAACGGCTTTCCCCCATGGACTTCAGCTTGTCCGTCCATAACACGGCGGCGGGTCTTTTTTCAATTCACCAGGAAAACCACCAGGCGAACACGGCGATCGCGGGCGGCAGGGATACCTTCTGCTATGGCATGGTTGAGGCCGCCAGCCTGCTCCACCAGGACCCCGACAACCCGGTCCTGCTGATCGTGAGCGACGAACGGCTTCCGGCCATTTACGGCGAATTCATCGACGAGAAGCAATATGCCTACGCGCTCGCCATGCTCCTGACGTCGAACGAGGACGGCATCGTGTTGCGCGCGACCTGCGAACAGACCCCGCAAGAAGCCGCTCCCGATCCGGGCACGGCATTGCCGGATCCGCAGGCGATTCTCTTTCTGCGTTGGCTGAATTCTGATGAACCGGCACTCGAGATACGGAACGGACGACGCGCATGGAGGTGGGAACGCGCATGATTCGGCACCTGGGGCAGGGATGGCGCATATGTGCCTCGGGGATCGCGTTCGCGGTCTTCGGGGTCGCGGGCATACTCGTTTCTCTTCTCGTATTCCCCATCCTCTTCCTGCT
>CAJWTS010000110.1 GCA_913047795.1 uncultured Verrucomicrobiota bacterium
GGGGCGGAGGTTGAAAAAACAAGCCGCTATCCGCAGACAAGCCCTGGCTGCGCAGGTCGTGCTGGCGCAGCGTGTCGACCTGCGCATCGCTACCGGACGGCCATCCAACTCCGGCCGCGCTGATCAAGATCACGAGGGTGATTGTGCGGTTTTGCAAAAACATCCGAGGAGTTCAACCTGCAGTGGTAACCCCGTAACCTGGCCGCCAAGTCCGTCTACGGGAGGGTCGGCCTGATTCTTGCGACAAAAATAGCGGGGCAGTTTAGCTAGGGACGCTTAGCGGAGACATAGCGAATTTGCGAAAATGGCGGTAGACTGGGAGGACTGGGATGGAGTGACGGACGGGGGGAGGGGATTGTGAGCTGAGCGGATGGGACCACGGGGCGTGGTCTTCATGGGCGTCCGTCTCATAGAATATCGAATCCTTTTGGCGCCGAATCGCAAAGATAAATTCGAGAAAAAGCAGATTGCCAGTTTCTGGTTGCCAGATTCCAACCCAACCGACCCCGTTGTTTTTGCATGCTTCAGACTGATGTAGCCATTATCGGAGGCGGAATCGTCGGCCTAGCAACGGCGTTCAGATTGACGCAGGAATTTCCCCGCACGCGGGTGGCAATTTTGGAAAAGGAGTCCTCGCTAGCGGCCCATCAGACCGGACACAACTCGGGCGTCCTCCATTCAGGAATCTACTACAAGCCTGGATCATTGAAGGCGATCAATTGCCGTGAAGGCAAGCTAGCAATGGAGCGTTTCTGTGCGGATGAGGGAGTCGACTATGAAATCTGCGGCAAGGTGATCGTCGCGGTCGATGAATCGGAGTTTGCTGCGTTGGAAAACATCTACCAGCGTGGCCAGGCAAACGGTGTCCGGTGTGAGTTGATCGATCAGGACGCGTTGCGTGATTTGGAACCCCATGCCTCCGGGCTTCGCGCCATTCACGTACCCGAAGCGGGGATTGTCAACTTCCGCCAGGTCTGCGAGCGGTTGGCGGCGAGGGTCCGCGAGGCGGGAGGACAGATCGCATTGGGGACGCGTGTGCTCCGCGTGACCAGTGACGAAGCGGAAACCCGGATCGAAACCACGGGCGACGAAGTGTCGGCGAGGGTGGTGGTCAACTGCGCCGGTTTGCACTGCGATCGAGTGGCCAGCATGACGGGCCAACAGCTACCGGCGAAGATTGTTCCCTTCCGCGGCGAATACTACAAGCTGAAACCGGACGCTTTTCATCTGTGCCGCAACCTGATCTATCCGGTACCCGACCCCAGTTTTCCATTTCTCGGAGTTCATTTCACTCGCATGATCGACGGCACGGTTGAATGCGGGCCCAATGCGGTACTTGCCTTTGCGCGTGAGGGCTATCGGAGGCGGGACGTGAACCTGCGGGATCTCAGCGAGTCGCTAACGTACCCGGGGTTCATTCGTATATCGCTTAAGTACTGGCGCGTGGGGCTGGGCGAAATGTGGCGCTCGATCAGCAAACGTGCTTTCGTGCGTGCCCTGCAGCGGCTGGTGCCCGCCATTGAGGCCGAACAACTTCACGTGGCACCGGCTGGCGTTCGCGCCCAGGCGATTACGCGCGATGGTCAAATGGTGGACGATTTTTTGATTGCCGCGTCTGATCGGGTGATAAACGTCGGCAATGCTCCGTCCCCGGCCGCAACCTCGTCGCTGAACATCGGCCGGACGATCGTGGACCATCTGCGGGATCGCCTTGATTAGCGCCGACGGGAGTTGCGTTATAATAGGGCGGAAGGCCTTCCCCCCCACCCCACACTTTCCCCACATCCTGATTTCACACCATGACCACCGCCATCGTTTCCTCCCTTGCCGACCAACTCCGCCGGATCGTTGGCAACGAGCGAATCTTGTCCGCCCAGTCGGATCTGATGGTTTACGAGTGTGATGGTTTTGTCATCGAAAAGAATAGCCCGGACGTCGTCGTCTTTCCCGAGACGACGGACGAGGTGGCGGCCATTGTCAATGCGTGCGTGGCCGCGGATGTTCCGTTCCTCCCGCGCGGTGCGGGAACCAGTCTGGCCGGCGGCTGCCTGCCTGTGGGCGGCGGTGTGATGATTGTCATGACGCGGATGAAGCAGATTCTGGAAATCAATTTGCGGGATCGTTTCGCCGTCGTACAGCCCGGTGTCGTGAACGCCTGGCTGACTCGCGACTTGAAAGAGACGGGATATCACTACGCTCCGGACCCGTCCAGCCAAGGTGCCTGTACGATCGGCGGCAATGTCGCAACCAACTCTGGTGGCCCCCATACGCTGAAGTACGGAGTGACTACCAACCATGTCCTGGGCGTCGAAGTGGTCCTGGCCGACGGCACGGTCGCGCAATTGGGAGGCCCGACCGAAGACGCGCCCGGGTTGGACCTGGTGGGTACCGTGGTCGGAAGTGAAGGGACATTGGCCATCGTGACCCGCGTTTGGGTCCGCCTGACACGCGACCCGCAGGGATATCGCACGCTGCTGGCCATCTTCGATTCCATTGATGATACAACTCAGGCGATCAGCGGAATCATCGGTGCCGGAATCGTTCCGGCGGCGCTGGAAATGATGGATCAGGGGATCCTGGTCGCCGTTGAGGAGGCGTTTCACGTCGGTTTTCCCTTGGATGCCCAGGCCGTGTTGCTGATTGAAGTTGACGGACTCGAGGCGGGTCTGGACCATCAGCGTGATCAGATCAGCGAAATCTGCATGGCCGCTGGTGCTCGGGAGGTTCGTCTGGCCGCCGACGATGCTGAACGGCAGAAGCTTTGGAAATGTCGCAAGCAAGCCTTCGGCGCCGTGGGTCGCTTGAGCCCCAGTTATTGTACGCAGGACGGTGTCGTGCCACGCACCAAGCTGCCCCATATTTTTCGTTGCATTCAGGAAATCAGCGAAAGACACGACGTTCGTATCGTGAACGTGTTTCACGCCGGTGACGGGAACTTGCATCCGATCTTGTTGTTCGATGAACGCGACGAGCAGCAGATCGAGCGAGTGTTGCAGGCCGGCGGCGAGATTCTGGACGAGTGCATCGCCTGTGGCGGCAGCGTTACTGGGGAGCACGGCATTGGCGTCGAGAAGATAAGCTTCATGCACAAGATGTTTTCTGAGGACGACATCGAAGCGATGCGCCGACTGCGCCAGGCGTTCAATGCAGACAACCTGCTGAGTCCCGATAAAATGCTACCGACTGCCGGCGCCTGCGGGATCGAACAGAAACACCCGGGGCGGCGGGCGGCGATGTGAAGCGAGAAATACCACACGACTTTTCCTCAACTACCAACGCTCAATCAGCATTCCCTCCGGCACTTTCACAATGGTTTCCTCTGACTTACCCATCTCCACCACGCACACGCCACGGGATCGTGGCGAACTGATTGAGGTCCTGCGGGATGCATGCTCGCTTCGTACGCCGGTGTATCCCATCGGCGGCGGTACCAGTCTCGGTTACGGACTGCCGGCGAAGGTGGAAGGGATTGGTGTATCGCTCGCCGACTTGGATTTGGTCGAAGACTATCCTGCCCGCGATATGACGATTACGGTTGACGCCGGTATCACGATGCGCAGGCTGGCTGAGACGCTCGCCACAGAACAACAGCGTTTGCCGGTCGACGTCCCCTCGGCGGGCGACGCGACGCTCGGCGGCGTTGTCGCGACCGATTTCAGCGGGCCCCGACGGTTCGGCTGTGGGACGATGCGCGATTACGTGATCGGTATCGAAGCAGTCGACGGATGCGGCAGGCCTTTCGCAGGAGGTGGCCGGGTAGTCAAGAATGTCGCTGGTTACGACTTCTGTAAACTGTTGACCGGATCGCTTGGTACGCTGGGAATCATCAACCGCCTGACGCTGAAGCTGAAACCCGCACCGGAGCAGTTTGCGCTGCTGATGTGCCCCATCGAGTCCTGGGATCGGGCGGAGCAATTGCTGGCGGATTTGGTCGACTCCCCCGCGGCGCCCACGATCATCGAATTGGTTTCACGGGGCGGCTGGGAAGAAACATTGCATGTGTCTGGGAGTTCGAGCACCATTGCCTTTTTGATCGTTGGACTGGAAGGTACGGCGGCGGGGG
>CAJWTS010000111.1 GCA_913047795.1 uncultured Verrucomicrobiota bacterium
GGCGCGGGCGAGCCGCGATACGTCAACCGGTCGGAAGGCCCGACCAAGACCGATCCGGACCGCGCGTCGTGGAAGATCGAAGACGGCGTTGTGACCATCGCCGGCGAGTTTGGTCCGAACAGCACCCGGGGAGACGGGGACTACGTGCCGCTGGGATGGGACAAGCTCCAGGTGTCGCTCGTGGACTATCCGGTGCTCGAGATGCGTATGAGGGTGTCGGACGAGGGGGGTCGCATCCTTGTGCAATGCACGTACGAGTACGCCGACGGTTCCACGCGGATGCCCTACTTCTCCTCACCAGAGTTTGAGAAGCTGGGATTTGTGGGCGAAAGCGGGAGTCAGGTAGTCGCCCGTTACGCGGGGTCCGAACGGCCGGGCGAATGGGTGACGCTCACGAGGCAAGTTGCGGTTGACAGTGCGGCGCCGAAGAAATGGACGCCTCGACGCCTGGTGCAACTGGACGTGAGGCTGATGGGGAACCGACCGCTGACGGCGGACCTTGATTGGGTGCGTCTGCGGGCCCGGAACGAGGAGGAGCAGAAGAAGGAAGACGACTGGACCGCGGTCATGGAGGGGTACGAGCCGATCGAGCCGCCGATCTTTAAGGAGTTTTTTCCGTTCGGGGTTTACGCCTCGCCGCCCGACAGCAGCGGTGATCACCAGATGAGTGCTCGGATGGCGTTTCGGATGCTGGTGAGGCATCATCTCAATTTCGTGCTGGCCTCGCAGAACCGCGTCGTAGAGGGCGAGGAGATGGGGATGTACATAGGCAGGCGGATGCGCCCGTGCAGCCAGCGTTTCGAGAGCGGAGGTGCGCAGGCGGTCAAGGAGTGGGCCGCGCCGATGGTCGAACGCGTCAAGAACAGCCCCGCGTTGATCTGCTATGAAGTGGGGGACGAACGCGAGATCGGTGAGCTCTGGGACACCGTCGGCGGCATGGGAGTTCTCAATCAGCTTGACCCGTCGCACCCCAGCTTGTTGTGCTTCCACAAAGTCGCGTCGCTCAGGCGCTATGACCCGTACGTGGCCGTGAACGTCTCCGACATCTATCCGGTGTCGGGGGGCTTGGACACGACGGCCACCTACCTGTACGACTATTGCCGCGAGATCGCCCGCGAGACGGACAACAAGCGCCACTGGATGATTCTCCAATCCTTCGGCGCGGCGCCGTGGCGCCGGAAGTGGAGGTGGTACGTTCCCACCGTCGAGCAACTGCGCCTTCAGGTCTACTCGGCGCTGGCCGGCGGGGCGCGCGGAATCATCATGTTCAGCACGAGTTACGAAGGCATGCGCATGATGGCGGATCAGTGGGGCAATCCCAACGAGCTGATGAAGGAGGCCGCGCGGCTTGGCGAGAAGCTGATTCCGCTGGGGAGGCGGCTTCTGGACTGCGGCGTTGATTTCGACACGAAGATCGCCTGCGACAACAGAAACATCCTCGTCGGCGTCGTCCGCGCCCCCGCGCGCGAAGCGACCTACGTGATACTCGCCAACAAAAACGAGAAGGCCCAACAAGGCGGTCGCCTGACCGGACTGGAGGGCGATCTCTTCGACCTCGCCTCGCTCAAACCGGTTTCAAGCGACAAGGTGGAGCCGCTCCTCCCCGGCGGCGGACGCATCTACTTCGTCGGCCTGGAAGTCGACTTCGACGCCGAAAAAGAGATCATCCTGCAGAATCGCGAAGAGGAAAAACTCCGCGCTCAGAAGCCCGATCGCCTCTTCAAGACGCGCGGGTGCAATGCGAAACACAGAGACCAGTTGGACGAAACGGCGCGGATCATGGGGACGATCGAGCCGGCGATGTACCCCGACAACCCGGACGAAAAGGTCGTGGAGATGATGACCGCGTATCGCGACCGGTACTGGGGCATCCATGCGCGGTGGATCCTGGCGTACGACGCGCTGCTCGTGGGGGAGGTCGTGCCCGACAAGAATGTCCACGACATTCTGCGTGATGCAAGGGGCATCGTGAAGGAGGTCCGGGGCGCCCTGGGTGATTATCCGATGTACCCGGGAGCGAAGGCGACGGACCCGGAACTGGGCGCGAAGATGCCTGCTAATGGATCGATCTTTATTTTCTCAGAAAAACGACTCGTTGCTTGACTCGGGACTGGCTGTTGAATGAAAATCGGGCCACAGCCGCATTAACCCGAGCGGAAACGCTACTTACACGAGCCATGTTCTGCTCAACTGATTCGCACTCACTGAAGAAAACCCAAAGAAAGGTCCTGGACGGGGATCTCGGGTAACGATGTTCAGGGTTTGCCGTTCGATAAACGGCGTTGGACAAAACAAAGTTCAGTCGGACCGGCCCGTGCATTCTGTTGACACGACTGGACGGCCCTACTCTTTGCGAACACTCATACGCCACTGGGCTCCGCCCTGCCTGCCCCGGTATGGACTCCAATCTGAAACCTAGAATTTGGGCCAGATCATTCTTGGTCACATTCCTGAAACGGGCGAAGGCGAGCATCATGACGTCCATCAACTTGGAAAAGTTTTGGGGCCCGGTAATTTCTTCCGATCCGATTCATCTCGGCATCGTACAGAAATAGGTGATATGAAACGGCACCCGGCATGTTCCCTAAGATGCCGGTCCTTCGTAGTGCGGCAGGGAAAGTTCGGGGGCAGCGCGATTGGCTCTGCTTAAGGCAAAACGGCGCGATAAGGCCGCTGGGGCGTGGGAGATTCACGTTGAGTGTTGGGTACTACGTAATTGACCTGTTGATCCATCCAAGCCTCTGGAACTCGATAGTATTCGTCGGCATGCTCGTCGTTGTTGGCACGATCATCTATACGAACATTAAGTGGTCGCGACCCAAGAAAAGACGCCAGCGAAGCCAAAGGTGATACCGGAGTTCCGCGTATGGTATCATTGACATGATGCGTTTCATGTGCCTCACATCTCGGTACTCGGTTACGATCAGCCTGTTCATCAGCCTGATCCCGGCGGGATTGTTTCCCCAGTTGATGGTTTGGGTCGAGGGAACGAGTGCCGCAGTTGCTGCGCAAAATAGAACATGCTGTTGCGGAACCGAGACAGGCTTTTGCTGAGGGTTGAGTTGCTGTACGGCGCGTGCGCCGTCTTCCGAAAAGAATCCCTACCCATGCCCGAGTAGGGACAGCAACCGCGACGGACGAATTTGCCCGCTGGCGATGGTGACGGCGACCGACTTGGCCAGCGTTGGTGACGGCCAACGCTCATTGCGTGGCCACTTGGCGTCGAACAACGACTTCACTCTTGCCGACACGACACTCCAGGCCAGGCACGTGCGCATCGACGCCTGATACGACCACGGCGCCACCGGTCCGCGCCGAATTCTTCACCGGTCGTAGTTATTTGGCGTTTATTCTTTGATCCACATTCCGCTTGATCGTGCGCGCTATTTATCGCGTCGCCCGGTCGAGAGAAGTCCTTCTCATGCGAACACAACTTTCTCTGCTGCGCCTTCAGTGGCGCAAATTGTCGATCCTCGTCCTGGTGATTTCGTGCGTTGTTGCCTACGTAGCGAGCCCACTTGTGCGGGACAAGACTCACCTCACGTGGCATGCCGCTTTGGCATGGGCGGGCATCGGCGGCGAGTCGGTGGACACGAGCAAAGTGTTCTGGTGCCCGATGGACCCACAGATCAAGAGTAATAAAGAAAACGCCGTCTGCCCGATTTGCAACATGGCGCTGATTGAGCTGGAAGGCGGCATCGTCGAAGCTCCGCAACACCTGACGCTCACGGTCCAGCAGGTCCAGCAGGCAGGCGTCGTTACCGAGCCAGTAATGCGTCGCAAGGTTTACCGCGAGATCGACACGACGGGCCGTGTCGACTACGACGAGCGGCGGCTCGCGACAATAACCTCGTGGGTACATGGCAAGAGTCGCATTGACAAATTGCACGTCAACTACAGAGGCATCCACGTCGAGCAGGGTCAGCCGCTGGTGGAACTCTACAGCCCCGGTCTGATCGTCGCCCAGCAAGAGTATCTGTCGGCACTCCGAACGTTGTTGCGCGGATCGACCAGTGGCTTCGAAAG
>CAJWTS010000112.1 GCA_913047795.1 uncultured Verrucomicrobiota bacterium
CCACGAGACACACACCCACCGCCCGGAAGGTGCTGTGGTAGTCCAGGGCCTGGCGCGACGCAGGGCTGGGAACCAGTAGCCTGTCGCGCCGCGCTTTATCGCTCCCACAACAACGTTTGCGGTTGAAACTGACTCCACGCAAACCAGAACGCTTCATGCGCTGGACTCTCCGCGCCGTCGATGAACGCGCGTAGACCTCCGGCATCAGACTGCAGCGCCACGCCCGCAAGCACGACCTCCTCGCCGGCCTCCAGCGCCAAGCGCGTCGCCCCCACCGGGAACGCGACCGGCGTACCATCGGCGGTCACGACGCCCAACACCACATCGTGCACGCCGAGACGCGGGTCGACGTTCCCGACCGGAAAGATGGGCCCAGCATCGTCGCGGCCACGCAGGGGGTTGCGTGGGTAGCTTCGGCCGATCCCTCCATCCTCAGCGATGATCGTGGTGTTGGGGTGCGCGGCGCGCCACGCCGCCCATGTGGATGTCACGACGGTGGTTTGATTGAGCCTGACGCCGGCGTCGAACAGCGGTCCGGAGATCGCTTCTCCAGTAAACGTGTCGACCGCGGAGAACGTGGTGATGTCATACATGAACTTATTGGATCGCGACAGCAGACCGGACGTCCGCAACAGTGGCCGGAAGCCCCCGACGTCGTCGGTGAAGTATGCCTGCGCGGACAGGCACAGGGTACAGTACGGGATGGCGATCTGGCGTCCGCCAAGGGTGTCGTTGACCATCTCATGCACCTCCATGATGTTCTTCGGGTACGCGCGCGCCTGCCGGCCGATCACGATTCCGAACACCAGGTCGTCGTCGGGATACCATGATCCGCCTTCGGCGTCGGTAACGGCCGGTTGATCCAAAGCAGGGATACACCCCCGCGGGCAGATCTGGCCTGCCGTGGCGTCAGAACGATCGTCGATGAAGACGCCACCCCACCCCACGAGCCGCCAGTCGATCGCAGAGTCCTCGTCATCGAAGAACGGCGCCCAGCGTGGTTCGATGAGAAGGAACAGGTCGCGCTTGAGCAGCCGGTAGTTTGGCGGTGCCGGCAGGTCCCAGGCCAGAACACGATCACCCATGACACCAGACAGCTCGCCGGGAAGCTCGGCGTTGCTGAGCTTCTCAAACGCGTCGACCACGATCGGCTGCGAGGTGCGTGTCACGAACCGCAGCAGGTCGTGCAGGTACCAAAGCAGGCGACCGTCCCCGGACATACCGATGATGCGTACCGCCTCGCTCGGAAAGCGCTGTTGCTGTAGGGATGGCACGACACTCGCTAGAGCGTCGCGCACGGGACGAGCCAACGCGCCGGTGCCGGCCGCTGGAGCAATTGGGAATGCCTTCCGATCCTTGTCCAGCAGTTCGCTTTGAGCTTGGAGAGAATTGGGAACACCGCCGTACACGCCGAGTAGCGCTACCGCCACCAGAAGGGTGCCATAGCGAGCTTGCCGCGGATGCTGGGTACTCATGGAGCCTCCTTTATCCGATTCCTACAGGTGTATAGCACAGGTACGAAGGAACAGGCTATGGGTCGCCGTCCCCTACGTAGTGGTGTTTGCAGCGCCAGTATCTGAGGTCGCCGGAGGTTGTGGGTTTGTCGGTTGAAACCTGTTTGCACGATTACTTTTAATCGACGTCAGGACGCGGGTCAGGCACGAATCCGTTACGGTTCGGCATCTGTAATTTGGGCACAGTCATTGCGTCCATTCGTTCGGACTCGTCGATAATACCGTTGAGATAGAGCACGTAGGCAACTGAGCCGTAGACCTCATCTGCCGCGAGCACTCCAGGCTGATCAAACGGCATCGCGCGATTGATGTAGTCCCACAGCGTTGTTGCAAGCGGCCAATAGCTACCGACCGTTTTACTCGCAACCTCACTCGCCAGGCTTCCTTGGCCGCCAACGAGAACACTATCAGGGCCTTCGGTGCCATTGATTCCATGACAGCGCGCACACCGTTGTTGATAGATGCGTCGTCCTTCGATGGCCGTCGCGCCACCGGCGGGTAGCCCGTCTCCACTCGGACTGATATTCACGCCCCAATCCTTGACCGCTGCCGGTGTTACAGGTTGTCCAACGTTGAACGTTTGTGATGCTGCCTGTTGGGGTGCGACGACGTACACGAGCAAAACCGTAAGTAGTAGCGTGGTCAGCACCGTCCAATCATGCCGACTAGACATAGACATTCTCCACGGTTCCGTCTGCCGCGACCTTCCACGACTGGATAGCGTTATTGTGGTAGCCCGACTGCAGGCCGCGCGCGGCAATGAGCGCGTCGCGTGTTGGTTGGGTATAACCAGTTTCATCAATGCATCGTGATTGAAGCACTGTTTCTCGTCCATCCCACGTCCAGTTGAAGCGAAAACGTGTGTGAGCGAGCGGTAATATGGGAGTTTGAAGCTCGGCGCGGTGCCAGTCTTCGCCTCCATTGGTAGATACCTCGACTCGGTCTACTCGTCCACGACCTGACCACGCGATACCTTCGATTTGATGGGAACCTAGGCTGCTGAGTTGTTGACCGCCAGACGGATGCGTGATCACCGACTTGGCTTCCATGACGAATGTGAACTGTCGTGCATTCCCGTCTGGTAAGAGATCGGTGTACTTCGATGTTTCCTCCCGGGTCATGTACGGCTGGTCAACTAGTTCGATACGGCGGAGCCATTTGACGCTAATGTTGCCTTCCCACCCAGGCACAAAAAGTCGCAACGGATATCCCTGTGCGGGACGGAGTGCTTCTCCGTTTTGACCAAAGGCCACCAACGTGTTGTCTAACGCCTTCGTGAGGGGGAGGCTCCGGTTAAGCCGGCTGGCATCCGCACCCTCGGCAACAAGCCACGTGGCTTCTGGACGCACACCGACTTCTTGCAATAACAGAGAGAGCGGGATTCCCACCCATTCACTGCAGCTCGTCATACCATGTGTGCTCTGTGCGGTTGTCGCGCCAGCCTCTCCCCAGAGGGTACGACTATTACCGGAGCATTCGAGGCTGTAGATTCGAGACACCGTCGGCAACCGCTTGAGGTCGTCGAGGGAAAATTCTAAGGGGCGCTCAACCAAACCGTGAATCAATAAACGATGGGTTGATGGGTCAATGTTTGGCACTCCAGCATGGTGCCGTTCAAAATGGAGGGCAGACGGCGTGATGGTGCCGTGCAGGTCTTGGAGCGGTGTCTGACTGCTCGATGCCTCAGAATGTCGACTGTCTCGCAGAAGCCGAACCACGGTTTCAAATCGAGAGCGGGCGCCGTAGGCGCTGACCCCATGGCCAAGCGTGCGCGCGGCATCCTGTAATTGGCCGAACAGTACCGACGGTTGCAACGCAGCGAAGGTTGGGCCGAGTATTGCCCCGAGTTTGAGAAAGCCCCGTCGGGTTTGAAGTACCATGCTGTTCTCCTTCCTGCGAGTTGCTAAACGTATCACGCTGCTAGCAGTAGTCGATCACTGTTTTTAGGGTTTCTGTTTCCGGGTTGCCCTGCATAACGAGCGAAAGTTTACGTTCTAGTGCACGCTCCAGCGCCAGTGTTTCCGGGGTTGCAATACTGGTAGAACGGCCCACGTTGACAGGCGTGGACAGCCTCGCCAGAATGGACACTTCATGCGAAGTGTTTCTGTTTTGGCTTATGTTACCGTAGTCGTTGCGGTGGCAGCTTCGGCCGCTGGTCAGGGACCCGCCCCGAATCGACAGCCGGTTGCAAGTGTGAGTTCTGAAGCACCTGCGTATGAGGGACTGCTCGACCAGTATTGTGTTAGTTGCCACAACGAGGGGATGAGCGGTCAGGGGACTGTGCCGTTTGCCTTTGAACACCTCGACGTGACTGACGTGGGCGCCGACGCGGCGATGTGGGAAACGGTAGCTCGGAAGTTGCGGCTCGGTATGATGCCGCCACTCGGCCGACCGCGCCCGGACCGTGTGACAAACGACCGGTTCGTGATGTGGCTCGAAGGGCAACTTGACGCGGCGGCGGCGGCCAACCAGAATCCAG
>CAJWTS010000113.1 GCA_913047795.1 uncultured Verrucomicrobiota bacterium
GGAAATTATCCAAAGCAGTTGAACTGAAAAGGGATGTGAAGGTAACAACTCTCGGCTTCCCAGCAGCATCAAGGGGAGCAGACACTGACGAGGAGAGGGCAATACTACGGGCTAAATCGGCGAATGCCAAGTCGATCAGAGACTTTTTTTTGGATGAAGATTTCAAATATGTTACGAAAAGTGGTTCTGTCAGTGTCGTCAAGACACAGCCTGGCAGAGGGGTTGTGATTGATCACACCGCCACCGTAAACAGTGGCAACTCAGGTGGACCGCTGGTGGACGGGACCGGAGCGGTCGTCGGAGTGCTGTTCTCGCGCGTGCGCGGCGGTCGCGCCGTCGCCTATGCGGTGCAGTCGGCCGAGGTACTGGAACTGCTCGGCGAAAACCCGTTCGCGGATAATCCGCCGCGCGCAATTCGCGCCGTCATCTATCAATATCGGTTCGCCGACCACGCAACGCGTGCCGCAAGCGGGGCATGGTGGACCCGCGCCTACGTCGGTCCCTACCTGCCGGAGCCGGTTACGCTCAAGCATTTCTCGCCCAACCAGTAATCGGGCACGCGATTGACCGTGACCATGCCGCCGTGAACATCGGCGAGAAGCCGCTATGCCTTATGTATCGACAAGATGTCTGGATCAGGTGCGCACGGTCTCCTCTTCAACGCCTCACCTGCATCGTCTAACGGACACCACGGATGCGTTCCCTGGTAACACTGATTGTGGCGGAACAGAGTACGCTGGACCCGTGTCAGTGAATTTGGTTCGGCAACATTTAATGTGGCAGACTTCGCGCCAGAGCGCCTGATCACAATTCCGTTTGACTGTTCCACACGCAATCCACATACTGACTCCCTGCGAGGCGAGGGCCATGTGCGATCTGACGAACAGCTGATCATATTGCTTGTTGAGGACAACGCGGCGCACGCCGAGATTGTCCGGCGCAGTTTCGAAGATCAGGACGTTCCGAGTCGCATCTATCACGTCGCCGACGGCGAAGCCGCCCTCGACTATCTCTTCCGCCGCGAAGACTACGCCGACGAAGCCGCGTGCCCCCGACCGCACGTCGTCCTTCTCGACCTGCGCTTGCCGAAAATCGACGGGCTGGACGTTCTAAAAGTCATCAAGTCCACCAACCTGCTGCGAACGATTCCCGTAATCGTGCTCACCTCCTCCGAAGCCGAAGGCGATGTCGCGCGCGCATACGAGAATCATGCCAACAGTTATCTCGTCAAACCGGCCAACTACGAGAATTTCGTGGAATTGATGGGCCAGATCGGCTTGTATTGGTCGAGATGGAACCGTTCGATGGACGCATCGACCGATCCCGTGGAGAATAACAGCGGGTGATGGGACGGCTGTTCGCCGTTCGCCGCGTGTGCCGAAAACGCCCTGACGCCAGGATCCGGTACAGCGTTGCGGCCACGTCACGCCATCGACGACACGGAGTAACCGGGGCACATTATGAAACGCTTCTTTGATCTGCCATTACGCGAGAAGATGCTGGTGATCATCCTGATTACAAACGGTGCCGTGGTTCTACTGCTTGCCATAGCCCTCCTGACGTACGAATTGTACACCTTTCGCGGCCGTATGGAGACCAAGCTCGCGGGCCTATGCGAAATCGTCGGTGCAAGTTGCGCGTACGCCCTGGCGACCGAGGACAAGAGTACGGTGGACCGCACGTTGAGCCGGCTCGCGATGAGTCCGGAGATCGTCTGCGCCGCCTTCTATCGCCACGACGGAACTCCTTTCCCCTCCTACCGCCGGCCCGCCGATCCGCACGAAATGATTCCCGCCTCGGCAGGTTCCACCGAAGAAAGGAACATCGGTCGCGACGTGGAGATCTTCCGCATGATCCGGCACGACAATCGATTCCTGGGGACCGTATACGCCCGCGGCGATCGCGGTGCCCTGCATGCGCGCCTGCGCGTCGGCGCCGGCATCGTGCTGGGTACGGCCCTGATGATGGCGGTCGGCGGCGCAGTTATCCTCCTGATGTTGCAGGGCTCCGTATCGGGCCCCATTCTCGAACTGGCCCGGACCGTCACGGACTTCTCTGAACAGAAGGATTATTCGGTGCGTGCGGAGCCACATGGCGCCGACGAAATCGGACAGCTCGCCGACAATGTAAATCACATGTTCGCCCAGATTCAGCAGCGCGATGAAGCGTTGACCCGAACCCACGATGAACTCGAGGCACGCGTCGAACAGCGGACCGAGGCGCTGGGGCGATCCAACGAAGAACTGGAACGCTTTAACCGGCTGGCGGTCGGGCGCGAGCACCGCATGATCGAGTTGAAGCAGAAAATCAACGACATGCTGGCCGAGAGCGATCGCGATCCAGTGTTTGACCTTTCATTCGCCGAAGGCGAAGGAGCCACGAATGAATCCGCCGAACAATCGTAGTCCCCGCCGCAGCGCCGCGTGGATTCCGCTCGCTGCCGGGTCGGTCACAGCACTCATGGGGCTCATCGGTCTCGCCGGCTGGCATGCCCAGGAACTTGCATTGATTCGGATTTCCCCGGCCATCGTCGGCGTCAGCTATCAGACCGCGCTGGGTTTTCTGCTCTGTGGTACAGCCCTGGCCCTGCTCTCGCGGCGGCGATCATACGTAGCCTTCCTGTCTTTCGTGGCCTCCGTGATCGCGCTGCTGACCCTGATGCAGTACGCGGTCGATTTTGATCTTCGAATCGATCGCTTCGCGCGCGTGGGCGACGAGACACTGGATCCCGGGCGCATGGCGCCAGATGCCGCGCTGGCCCTGCTACTCGTGACCGTGACGTTGGCCCTGTTGAACAGCGCACCACGGCGGCGCTGGCCGGGCGGGTTTGCGGGACTCGTGGGGGCCGTGGTCATCGCGCTCGGCATGACGGCCGTGCTCGGTTACATCGCGGCGGTCGCCACCGTGTACGGCTGGGGCCCGTTGACGCGCATGTCGATCCAGACGGCGGTTGGCTTCACCGTGCTCGGGGGCGGTTTGATGGTCGCCGCATGGCAGCGCGACACCCTGGAGTCCGGCGTACTGCCCAACTGGGCACCGCTGCCGATTGTCGTCATTGTCCTGACGATCAGCGTGGGTGTATGGAATGCGCTTGAAGCGCGCACAGACCTCAAGATCCAACGCATGGTGTATAGTGCGGCGCGTTCCTATGGCGACATGTTGGAAATGCACATGGATGCGCGTATTCGATCATTGGATCGCATGGCGCGGCGCTGGTCCGTGCGCGGCGACATGCCGCGTGAGGAATGGGAGATCGACGCCTTGCTGCATTTCGAGCAGTTGCCCGGATTCCAGGCGCTGGAGTGGGTTGACGAATCATTCCGCGTGCGCTGGATCGTGCCCTTGGACGGAAACCGCCAGGCACAGGATCTCGACATGGGTTTCGAGACTCGGCGCCGGCAGGCCCTCGAACAGGCGCGCGACGAACGGGCCATCCGCGTCTCGCGCGTGGTCAACCTGGTGCAGGGCGGCAAGGGCTTCCTGGTCGATGTGCCAATTTTCACGGCGGATGACACGTTCCACGGCTTCATCGTCGGCGTCTTCCGCGTTGGTGAACTGTTGGATACCTGCCTGGCGAATGTCGGCACGTCCTGCGCACTGACACTCTACGACCGCGATGAAATCGTCTATCAACGTGGTCGCCGGCCGCCGCATGGGACCCCCTGGAGCCATCGGTCCGTGCTGGACCTGCATGGCACCAGTTGGCGCATGCAGGTCCAACCCACCCCGGCCACGCTGCACGATATGCAAACCGCGCGGCCGCTGATCGTCCTGCTGTGCGGTATGGTGGT
>CAJWTS010000114.1 GCA_913047795.1 uncultured Verrucomicrobiota bacterium
TATCCACGACCCCCGGCCCCGATATTCGTAGGTGCGATGATCGATCCGTAGGTGTGCTTCGGATGTTTATTCTCACTGGAGCGCCCCTTGCCGCCTCGGCCGCCATGGCTGCCGCCCATTCCGTATTCCGGTGTAGAGTAGCTGCCACCCGGAAAATAGTTCTTCGCGAACCCGCGTCCGCTCGCATCAATGCGGGCACCCGCATTAACCTGTACATTACCCAGCACGGTGAGGTTCATCGAATCGACATGGGTGCTGCCGTTATCGACGTGTGTGATGGTGCCGCCAGCCGCGACGTAGAGATCATTACTGACGACCATCCCCGGGTCGTCATTGACGACCAAGGTCCCGTAGCGCGCGACACGAACGGATTGTCCGACCGTGACGCTATTGTCGACTTCGACCGTCGTGCTCTCATTGCCGCCAATCAAAATCTCCCGTGCCGACGCCGCCGCGCCGATCGTACAAAGATCCGGGTCATCGATCAGCACATAGGTCGATCCAACCGGGACCGAGGCCGGGTCCCAGTTCGCGGCCGTTCCGTAGTCCGCCGACGTATCGCCCCGCCAGATCGCCCAGGTCTGTCCGAAATCCCAGTTGACGTTATTGCCACTGTCCTTCGAACGGATGGCGACGATCTCGAGGCCGCCACTGGCGTCGCTGTAGGCCACGTCCGCGAATGTCACATACGGAACCACGGAAACGTTGAGATTCCATGCGCTGGTTGAGGTGCTTTCCAGGTGCTGCGTCTTGCCCAGCGACCCATTCACATAGAGTTCGGCGAACGTGTAGGTGCTGCCCGCACCGAATTTCTGGGTGATGGCCCCGTTCTCGCTATAGATCCTGCAGTCCGTAGCCGTGAAGTCGTTGCTGTAGGTCACGTCCGCCGATTCGCTGCGATAGAATTCGGATGTGACCGCGCCCGCGAATGTCACCAGCGCATCCGTATTGGACACGATCAGGTTGTAGAAGTACTGACCGTTGAACAATACCGACTGTGCCGAATTGCCATCGATGATGACGGTCGAAGTCACCGGATCGATCGTGCCGCTCGACATGTCCAGATCCCCGACGAGGAATAACCGCTCGGATCCGGCAAAGTCGATCGAACCGGAGATCTCGAGATCATTGGAGAAGATCACGAGTTCCGACCCGACGGAGGACAACGTACCCGCAATCACGCTGGAGCCCCCGACGGTAAGCGCGTTCGTATTGAGATAGAGCACCGCCCCCGCATTCACATCCAACGCTGCCAAAAACTGCGCCGACGGCATGATCGGGTCGTAGGTCCCGTTCGAGATCACCGTCATCAGGTCCGCCGGCAACGGCGATCGCCCGAGCGTCCAGTTCGCGCCGACCGACCAAAGCTGGTTACTCGTCCCGATCCACGTATTCGTCTGCGCCCCGGACTCGAAGGTCCAGTTGACGTTGTTGCCGCTATCGATCGAGCTTTGCGCCGCCAGCGCGATTCCGGGGCTGGCATTGTTGTACTCGACATCGAGATCTTCCAGCGCCGGCACCACCGTCGCGGCCACATCCAGGAATGTCGCCGAACCTGCGGTGACCGGACGAATCAGGAGTTCGTTGCCCGAGGTGCCCTGCCAGGTCATACCCTCGCGAATCTCGTTCGTTGATCCACTCTCGAACTCCATGCGCTTGCCGCCGTTGGTGATGACCACAATCGCGAAACTATTGCTGCCGAAGAGCTGGGCCGTAGCGTCGCCCTTGAAACGGATCGTGACGTTGGTGCCGCTATCGAACGAGAAGCCATTGGACCAACTTCCGTACACATCGAAGGACAGGTTGTGGTCGATCGAGAAATGCGCGCCTCCCAGGAAGATCACGTCGCCGACGGATGTATCCGGAATGGTCGAGCAGATCTGGGTGCGCTCACCCTGGTCTGTCACCAGGCCGCCGTTGTCCATGATCAGGGCCCCGAGACCGTCCGCGTCGCTCTGACCGTCGAGATAGATCGTGCCGGCGGCGCCCTCATTCTTGCCGCCGTTGCCGCCGAAAGCCTCGTTCGTAACGGTCCCGAAATCATCCGAATGGGTCAGGTAGATCGCGATACGACCGCCGCCGCCGCCAGCGGATGAAGAATCCGCGGCATCGCCGCCGGAGGCCGTGATCGCCCCGTTACCAGCCAGGTTGGACGCGGTAATGAGTACGCTGCCGCCCGATCCGCCGCCGTCTAGCCAGAGACCGCTGGTCGTCCCGCCGTCGGCATTGATCCGCCCGTTAACCGTTATCGCGTCGCTGACGGTGAGCCGCGCGGCGCCGCCGCCGTGGCTGGTATTACCGCCAGAGTATTCCTGGCCGGCGCTGCCCAGGTTGGTCGGCATCAGGAAGGAGCCGTAGGTGTCCTTGGGCGTCTGCCCGCCGTCGCGGCCGTGGCCGCCCTGACCGCCGTAGCTACCGCCCATGCCGTAGTTGCCGCCGGCACCGGGGCCATTGTTCTTGATATACCCGCGTGCCGTAACATTCACCGCTCCGCCGGCGTTGATGGCCAGGTTGCCCACGACGGTGAGATCGAGCAGGTACTCTTTGCGCTCCTGGTTGTCTTCGTGTGTGATCAAGCCGCCCGACGCGACCGTTACCTCGCCCGTGTAGACATGCGGCCTGTTGAGCAGCAAGATTCCACGGTTCCCGACCGTAATCGACGTGGCGGGCTGGAACGTAGCCGCCGCATTGGCTGCGTTGCTGACAACACCGATCGTCAGATCGGAGAACGTGAAGGCGGGGTCGGTCAGCAAGGTGCCGCCGGCGATGCGTATCGCCGTGTTGGTGAAGTTCACCGCGTCACCGTTGAGCGCTGCCCCGTTGGTAATCGCCATGCTCTCGCCCGGATAGATCTGCAGCTCCGCGTTATTGGTCAACGTGACCGTCCCGAACGCGTAGCTCACAGCATCGCGACCGTTGAGCCCGGTCGTACTGCGGTACCGTTCGTCCGGCGATTTAGTGATATCCTGATTTCCGCCGTAAGGCTCGTTATCCACGATCAGGTGACCCGTTTTGGAATTCTCGCTATTCTTCTGCAGGTAGACCGTACCCGCGGCGCCGTCCTGGGTAGTGCCCTGACCGCCGTAGGCATTGATCGAAACCGAGCCGAACGAATCGCTTCCGGTCAGGATAACCGCCACGCGTCCACCACCGCCGCCGGACCCACTGGCGTCGTACGTGTACTGTCCGCCCTGCGCGCGAATCGTGCCGGTACCGGCCAGGTTGGCACATGTGATCCACAGGCTGCCGCCGGCCCCGCCGCCGTTGAGCCATTTGTTATCCCCTTCTCCATCGGATCGGATGTCGCCGTTGACCGTCAATGTCCCACTGACAGTCATGATCAACGCGCCGCCGCCGTCATTTGTAGCCGGACCGCTATAACCGCGCCCGCCGGCTCCGCTGTTGGTCGGGGCCGTGATCAGGCCGTAGGTGAATAGCGGATGCTTGTGCTCGCTCGATCGGCTCTTGCCACCCTGGCCGCCATGACTGCCACCCATGCCATAGTAATTCCCCACGTAGGTGCCGCCCGGCACCCGGTTCCCCGTGTAACCCTTACCCGTTTACCCGTGTAACCTTTAAACGTTTACCGTGTAAC
>CAJWTS010000115.1 GCA_913047795.1 uncultured Verrucomicrobiota bacterium
GCGGGCGGCGTGTTCGAGGCCACAGCGGGCGGCGTGTTCGAGGCCACAGCGGGCGATGGCGTACTCGCGGTGTCCGCGGGAGTCTCCGGACCCGGCGAAGGGTCGGACGACGCATCTTTCTTCTTGCCGCAACCAACAAGCAGCATCGGAAGCAACAGAATGTACGGTATGAATACCTTTCGGGTCACATTCTTCGCGCGCCTCATTCTGTTTACCTTGCCCTTCCCTCTGCCCCGAAAGCTAGCGGATTCAGATGGACGCCACTCCGACATCGTGATCCGGCGCAACGGGTGCCGCCAGATCATCAAGCTTCTCTTCAAACCGTTCTTCCATCCCCTCGGAAAGCCGATGCTTGCCGATCAACAGGAATTTGTAGTTGGTTTCGCTGCAAAGGAACAGTAGTTCCTTCAGCCTATCGTCTGGAATGGGTTGGTCCAGGTCCCATACGACGTTAACCGTGCGCCGGGCGCTCGCCAGAACCTGAACGCGTGTGTCCAAAAATTGCGTTAAATCCTCCAGCCACCTTCCGGCGAGCTCCGCATCGTTGACGACCAATGGATACCGTCCAAACCAGGCGGACTCGAAGGCGAAGTTGGGGTGAATATCGGCGGATCGGTCCGGGAAATGAAGGATCGGGCGCGACCAGAGACGCGCATCGAAGGGTCGAATCTTCTCCAGAAAGGACTCCACCGCGGCTACATGGTCCGACCCCACTTCGCGCAAACCCTTAACCGAAAGATCCAATAACCAGGGCCGCGGGTCCTGAACACGCAGCCGGGGAACGGAGAGCTTGTCCGAATCCGGGCATACACGCGTCAGGTAGCGTCCCGGCCGGGAAGCAGGCGCGCCACCGTTGCTGCGTGGCCAGGGCGACGTTTCGCCAAAGTAGATAAAGCTCTCGCCCTTTACGAATGCGCGCTCGAGGTAAGCGCAGATCGTCTCCTTCCCCGCATGCTGTACGCGTACACTGAGCGTCTTTTGACAAATGGCATCGATAATCCACCGCGAGAACGGCAGGTAGGTAATCGGCATCGGACAATAGCTGTCGCGCGTAGAGTTGAAGCGCACCAGATAGTCGCAAAGCGCCGCGATCAGCGTCGCCCAGAATGTCAGGCGCGCAAAGAACAGGTTCATCACGTTGTACCGATTGGCCCACCACAAGGCCAGCGGCTTCATCTTGCGTGTCGCCATACGTTCTTCTTTTTCAACTTCCGCCCCCCGCTCAAGCGCCTTGTCCTTGATATTCTTCCCTTCGACTCGCTCGACCTTACCGTCGCGACGATAAAGGGGCACATCGTTCGTTCCGGCAGCACTCGCGGCAACATTGGTGGTCGATACGGTCACTGGCTGGGATGTCGACGCGGACCCTGTTTCGCCCTCTTCGCTGTCTTCGCCCTCGGCGGCGGCCACCTCCTCGGCGTGCTTCTCCATTCGCTCTTTGCGCTCCTCCTGCGACTTCAGCGCAGCGCTCATGTCCGGCTGGATCGCGAAGATGATCACGGAATTCCAGTTCGCGAGCAGCAGACCGAACGCGGCAATGGCAAATGCCTGCCAGAGGCGCCGGGTCCGGTCCGGTCCGTGCAGATTTCGGAACATCACTGCTGCCGCAACGATCCACGCAATGATCGAGGCGTAGCCGATAATGCCAAAGTAGTACCAGAGCTTGATCATCACTTACCCACCCTGTATTTACGCGACTTCTGCATGTAGCGCATGGTCGAGTAGTAGACGGCATTGATGCCGATCTGAAACGCACCGTCGGCCAGGCTTGGATCCATACCGGAATGGCCCGTCTTCCACGCGTCGTTCACGTCGCCGGGATGGTAGAAGACCAGCCAGCGGCCACCCTCCTTGATGCCCAGCGCGCGATATCCCCCATGATGCCAAAGCGGAGGCGCGCCGTTCGGGAAGGTAAAAGGAAGCTGAAAGATGGGATCGTCGTCAGCGATGTTGGTCAATTTCTTGCCAGGAAAGAGGCGGCTGATAAAGCTACGAAAATTGCTATGAAACGATGGCGACCCGCAATCCGCGAAAAGCATGCTTCCGCCGCGCAGGTACTCACGCATGATCTTGAGATCCCGGCCGCTGTAGGAAATCGATCCCGCACCCGTCATGTAAACAAACGGCGGCGCCTGTCCCTTCGGGTATTTCTTCAAGAGCGACATCTTGTGTGCTTCGCCCGCCAAAGCCGTAGGCATGCCGCCGCTGAGTTCACGAAACTTGGCCAGAAAATTCATATCCGCACGACTCACGCCATCCATGCCGTCGTCCCAATCTGGACCGCCATGGTTTATGCGGATGAATCGCATTTCGCCGTCCTTGAATCCGTCCCAGAACCCCGCCTGATCGGCCACCTTGTTGCCGAGTTTGCCGTGGGCTGCGCTGGCGTCCGCCATATAGGTCAATCGGGTCGACATCTCAACCTCTTCGTAGATCTTGGAGTCATCCAATTCCGGAACGTTGAAAATAATAGCCGTGTCCATCGAAAGGATGTAGTCCTTCTTCTTTTTCTTCTTCTTGGGTTTCACCATCATGACTTTCTGCACGGCGGGCTTTCCGCCTCCCCAGGGCACGCGATACGGCTTCACACAGCCCAACAGGCCGATCAGCCATGGAATGATCACGATCACCAGCAAATGCGCCCAGGAGCTCGTCCAGTTGCTCTTACGATAACGAGGGTCGCGACCATGTGATCGCCAATTCTCCACGATCAGGTCGCCACGGGCGGGCTCATCGATCCCCTCGCCAATGTAGATGCTGATCACATGCCTTCGCCAGGCGCGCAAATGTAACCAAGCCACGAATGTGGCACCGAGCGCAGGTAGCCAGATGTAGCTCCGCCGGACCTTAAACAGATCTACCGCATCCCAGGTGCCACCGTCGATCAGCAGGTCGAGCTTCACAACCTGACCGGTTACCGAGAGCACGATCCAGCAATAGAACACGAACCATGCTAAGACCGCGGCGTTACCCTTACGCAGCAGAAACAGCGCGCGTGGCGTCCGCTCCAGCACCGCGAAAAGGGAACCGGTCAGCGACAGCAGCCCTGCCATCACGCTAACTACACAAAGCGTCAACAGCGCGATAGGCGCCCGCACGTCGTCCAGGATCTCGAGCAGCGCGGGGTGGGCACTGATCAGGTCGAGGTGATAGTAACGCGCGGCGACAGCGACGGTTAAGATCAGCGCGCCGGCGATCCCCAAGGGAAACCCTTGCAGGATGGGCGTGTATCTGTCTTTGGGTGCAATCAACGTAGCGAAGCCTTGGGTATGGGACGCGCCGAAACGAAAGGGACCTATCCGAACATCGCCCTAGTCTTCAAAGAGTCCTTCATCATCAATGTCGTCCGGTTGCTCCGGCGCCTCTTCCGATTCCGACAGCTCCTTGTAGGCCGCAGTATCCTTGCGATCGTGATCGCCTTCGCCGTCCTTCGCGCCCGTCTTCGAGTCGGACTTCGTACCCGTCTTCGCTGCCTCGTTCCGTTTGATCTTGGCATCCAGAACCGCCCGTTCCTCGGAACGCTCCTTTTCGAGGCGGGTCTTCTTCGCAGC
>CAJWTS010000116.1 GCA_913047795.1 uncultured Verrucomicrobiota bacterium
CGAATACATTTTCGTTGAAGTGCAGACCGACGAAGGAATTACCGGTTGGGGAGAAGTTACGACAACCCACCCAGTGGCGAACCGTGCCGTGTGCGCAGTGCTGCAACAGCTGAATCCGCTGATAGTCGGTGACAACCCTTTCAACATTGAGCAGATCTGGAACAAGATTTTTCGGCGCTTCACCTACATGGGCTCGCGGGGAGCCTCGACGAACGCCATCAGCGGTATCGATATCGCACTCTGGGACATTCGCGGCAAGGCGATGAATGAGACGATCTACAACCTGCTCGGAGGACCGGTTCGAGAAAACATCGAGCTCTATACCCATCCTGATCCTAATATCGGACCCGATGAAGCGAAGCGACAGGCAAAAGAAATTGCGGACTCCGGGCACACGGCCATGAAGTTCGATCCGTATCCGCACATGGTCGAAGAAAGCAACGGTTATCTCAGTGGCACGATGACTGCCAGCGGCGGCGCCAACACGGTCAATACGTCCACCTCCGGTGGTGGTGGCGGACGCATCGCAGTTGTGCTGACGGGTTCCGACTCGTTCGGCAGTGTCAGTTTCAGTGCGTATGGCGGTGCGTCAAAGTTGCAGCCGGGCGCAGCGGGAACGATTTATCTTGAAGGGCAGAGTGATGGGGGCCGTGGCCACCTGATCGTGGATAACAACGACCATGCGCATGCACGGATCGTGATAGAGGAGTCGGGGATCGATGACCTGCACCACGCCATTACTGACCTGAACGGGTTGGGTGCCGATAGCTACGCGTTCTCCAAGATTACGCTCACCAATAACGGTATCCTGAGCGTTGGCGGTGACGACAGCATCGACCTTACGGGCGGTGGTGTGATCCTCGGTGACAGCGGGAGTCAAAGCAACGGGCTGCGCCTTGCTGGCGGCACGCTGCTGACCGACGCGGCGTTCTCGTATTCGAATCTCTACATCGCGGTCGATAGCAACAACTCAGTCTTTAGTCCGGGCACCTCGCTGTACATGGGGCCGGGCGCGGCGATGTTGATCAACCAGCCGCACGTGCTGACAGGTGACGTGACCTTTGCGTCGGGGAATTCGATCCTTCACGATCCGAACCGTCGCTATGAGTATCATAGGTTCGATCTGACCGTGGTCGGCGACGTGATTGTGCCTGCGGGCGCCACGGGAGACGTCAGAAGCCTGGGCTATCGGTATGGTTACGGCGCCGAGGGGGCGTTTCCGGGTAACTCCTACGGCATGGGCGGCAGTCACGGCGGCATGGGCGGAAAGAGTCGCGCGGCTGAGGACTATCATGGGCGAAGCACCTACGGCTCGATTACCGGTCCGACGAATATCGGGGCCGGCGGGTTCAGGTACGGTGGTGTCGGGGCTTACGGTGGCGGTGCGATCAGGATAGCGGCCAGCGGTGCGATGACGATGAACGGCACGCTTCTCGCCGAGGGCGACACCCGGAGTTATAATCTCAACGGCGGCGGCGCGGGCGGAAGCATCTGGCTGGCGGCGTCCAGCCTGACCGGCAGCGGCACCCTTTGCGCAGACGGTGGAGACGGCTTGTACAGCTCAAGCTCCTCCGGCGGCGGCGGCGGCCGCATTGCGGTCGTGCTGAGTGCTGGGACCAGCTTCGACAACCTTACCATGTCGGCATACGGCGCCGAGGGAGGGGCTCTGGATGGTGCGGCGGGAACGATCTACCTGCAGAAGGGAACCGAGACTTCGAGCAGCGGGCACCTGCTTGTTGATAACGACGATCGTGGCAAGATCAGGCATTGGCGCTATTGGTCGGGTTACGAACAGGAGTTTCAGTCCCTGACGGCCGTGGACGGCGTCGGGGCCGGGACATTTTCCTTTGGCACGATCACGCTGACCAATAACGGCGAGTTGCTGATTGACGGCAACGACAGCGTTACGTTGTCCGCCGGTGGTGTCCTCCTGGGCGATCCTTCGAATATGAGTAACGGTCTGCATATTGCGGGCGGTAGTTTCCTGACCGACGCGAGCTTCGCCTATTCCAATTGCTACATTGCGATTGACAGCAACAGCTCCGTCTTCACTCCGAGTACGCTGCTGCATGTCGGCGAGAATGCCGAGCTCCGCATCAACGCGAAACATGCCATCACCGGAGACGTGACGGTGGCCAGCGGCGGTATGATGACCCATGGCTATAACCGGCGCTACCAGCAACGCCATCTGGATCTGTGGATTACAGGCAACCTCACCGTTGAAACTGGTGGTGCGGCCGACGTCACGGGTAAGGGCTATTACTATGACCGCCATCTGAACGGTGGCCTCGAAACGGCACAGTATGGCGGCGGCGGCAGCTATGGCGGACGCGGCGGCGACGGGCGTTGCTGCGAGAACAGACCCTCCTGGGACGTGTACGGCTCCCTGGCGGCCCCGACCAATCTTGGTGCCGGCGGACGTGGATACAACTACGTGCGCACAAACTTCGGCGGTGGCGTGATCAACATGGAGGTCAGTGGTGTGACGACGCTTAACGGCGACCTGATCTCAAACGGCAGGGGCATCTTTTCGACGCTCAACGGCGGTGGCGCGGGCGGCAGCTCGCAGGACGAGCTGCTGCAGAGGATCGCCGAGGACATCTCGGCCAAGCTGCCGGCGGAGTACGATGTTGACGCGGCGCAGGCGCAGTTCCCGGTGACCTACCTCGAGAGCATGAACACGGTGCTCGTGCAGGAGCTCGGCCGCTTCAACAAGATGTTCCTCAAAAGGCGTCCTGGTGTGATCGGTGTAAGCATGGAATTTGATGAGCCCCTTGGGTTGATTGGCATAATCTAACCCTGTTGGCGTGAGCAGATAGGCCAAGAGAACGTCATATTTATCCTGGCTCAGGGCGCTGTCCAGATTGTGTCCGTCCTTTTGCAGGGCGATTTGAAGATCTGTTGAAAAAGCGAAGTGTCGGCATTCTGTCATAAATTGTAAGAATGCTTGGCAAGCGAGATCCCCACCCTTAGCTCTGTTCGTCAGCGTTTGTTTTGTCAGCAACTGCAGGGACTCGGAGAAAGAGAGGAGCAATGTGAACATCCGACTTGCTGCACCCGAGGCCGGGACGAATTTTGTGATCCGCCCTGCAGCTGCCGCGGCAGCATGTAAAGAGACCAAACGGTCTTGTCCATTGAGCAGCGTTGTTATCCCGTCTCCTACCGTACACGGTCGATCTAATTGGATGGCAGGAAATCCTGTTGTTGCAAAATGGCGCGCGAAGCGCACCGAGGAAAATCATAGGGGGTTCAG
>CAJWTS010000117.1 GCA_913047795.1 uncultured Verrucomicrobiota bacterium
GCAAACCCCATAGGCCTGAGAGTTTGTGTTTACAGTGAGTTAGGAGCTGACGAGACGCCGCTCGTTGAGCCAGGTTTTGAAGTCTTCGTAATAGAAGAATTCGGTTTCCGGGAGAAACATCTCCTCTTTCAGAGGCGAATTCTCATCGGGTACGACGACCCGCAGTTCAGTCGTAAGAATGTCGCCGTCCTCTTCGGTAAATTCCTTCGTTTCGGGATCGTATGACGGGTACATTTCCTGGATCGTTGCGTGGTCATCTTCCATCATCGCCTTGATGAGTTTGACGCTCAAATAGCCCATCTGGTACGGGTTCTGCACGACCATCGCGTCGATCTTTCCTGCGGCCAGGTCGGTCAAAGCCAGCGAAGCGGCATCGAACACCACCACCTTGGTCTGGTCACGAATATTGCGATCCTCGACAACGCGGACGATCGCGTGGGCGTTATAGGCCCAGATGCCGACCAGAACGTCGACGTTCTCGTGTCGGTCGAGAACGGCTTTTACATTCTCTTGTGCCACGTTTTCGTCACCGTCGTCGGCCATGCTGTCGAGCGATGTGTACTCCTCGCCCGCGCCCTCGGCGAAACCACCGATCCGCTGCATCGCGTTGGCCACCGACTTGACTCCGACGAACGTGGCATAAGTACCCCCTTCGGGCCGGCTGCCGAGTGCGGCCTTGCCGAGTTCTGCGCCTCCCACTTTGTTATCTGTGCCGAGATACGCGAATCGGCTGCCGCGGAATTTTTCGTGGTCCATGTCGGAATCGACGCAGATTACCTTCACGCCTTTGTCACGCAGCGTATTGAGGGCCTTGGCCGTCGCTCGGTTGCTCGCGTCGACGGGCGAGATAGCGACTCCCGCGATGTCGGACTGGGTCGCGTATTGCTCCAGCTTCGCAACTTGCAATTCGACCTTGAATTCACTTCCCTTATCCATGTTGTGGGTTAATCCGGCATCCTCAATCGCCAGATCTTCCGCAGCCTTATCCATTCCGGTGCGGCAGGCGTCCCAGAACGGATCGTCGCCGTTGGTCAAAAAGACAATCCTCTTCTGTTTACCGCCGTTCTGCGGTCTCGCGCCGCCATCGACATTGGTCGAGGTATTGCACCCGGGAGTTGCGACGAAGAGCACTCCGGCCAGAAGCGGCAGCCATATGATCGCCCGTGAAGGACAAAAAGCGAGAAACAACAGCGGTTTACGCATCGTGACTTTCCCTCGGTTGATTTTCTCGATTGCCGGGCAAGGGCCAGGCGCGAACCACGATTCTACGAATGCAGAGGCGGTGCAACAAGTGTCGGAAGCACAAGGGCAGCTCGCGGAAGGACAAACAGTAGCGGACTCGCAAGCGTTCGGCCGGCTGCTGACCCATAGCTTCGCAACTTCACTACAGAATCGCCCCCATGCTGCGCGGCAGATCGCCGGTCGTGCAGCCGATGTACCTGTGATATAGTCATCCGGCATCAAGTTTTCGTTGCGGTTAGGCCGATTTCGGACGATTGGGCCATGATAAACAATGATCTTCAGCCGCTCATTGCGTTTCGCAGCGTGACCAAACGCTATCCGGGCGTGGTTGCCCTGTCCGATGTCAGCTTCGATGTTGCGCGAGGCGAGCTCCACGCCATCTGCGGTGAAAACGGCGCCGGCAAGAGTACGCTCGTGAAGATCCTATCCGGCGTGATTACCGATTACGAAGGCTCCGTTCGTGTTGGCGATGCAGGAATCGCTTTTCGCGGGACGCGCGATGCGGAAGAATGCGGGATCAGCATAATTCATCAGGAGTTGAACCTGGTGGAAGAGCTGTCTGCGGCCGCGAACATTTTTTTGGGGCGCGAGTTGCGCGGAAGATTTGGCTTTCTGGACGACGCCGGCATGCGGCGAGTGACGCAGGATCTGCTGGACCAGCTCGAATGCCATGTCGACGCGTCGCAGCCGGCAGGTACCTTACGAGTCGGCGACCAGCAGCTGATTGAAATCGCCAAGGCGCTATCGCTGCGAACCGACATCGTGATCATGGACGAGCCGACCAGTGCCCTCACGGAATCTGAGGTACAGAGGCTGTATCGTGTCATTGAGCAATTGCGCGAACGACGCGTGACCATCGTTTACATCTCACACAAGATGGACGAGGTGTTTCGTATCGCCGATCGCATTACGGTGCTGCGCGACGGAAATCTGGTGCGCACGCTTGCTCGACCCGAAACGACGCCGAAAGAGGTCACGCACCTGATGGTCGGCCGCGATATCGAGGAGGTTGACTTTGGCGAGGCGCGGGAGTTGGGAGCCGAGGTGTTGCGGGTCGAAGACCTGTGCCTGCCCTGGCCAGGACACGCCCGCCGGTGGCGGCTGGAGCACGTCAACCTGAGCCTCCGCAGCGGCGAAATCCTGGGGATCGCAGGCCTGATGGGCGCCGGCCGCACAGAACTATTGGAATGCCTGTTTGGGGCGAGCCGGGAATCGTACACAGGGCGAGTTTTATTGGACGGCCAAGAAGTCCGGTTTCAGCATCCGGCAGAGGCAAAGCGGGCGGGAATCGCACTGGTGACCGAGGACCGCAAGCGACTCGGTCTGTTTAGCCAGATGACCGTGCGCGAGAACATTACGATCTGTACCCTGCAGGAGATGGTGCACGCGAGCCTCGTCAGCAGATCGCAAGAGGTCAATCACGCGCGTGATACGATCGACCGACTTGGCGTCAAGACCGTAGGCGTCGACGCGCCGATCACGAGCTTGAGCGGCGGCAACCAGCAAAAAACGATCATCGGAAGGTGGCTGTTGACCCGTCCCAGGGTGCTGCTGTTGGACGATCCCACTCGCGGCGTCGATGTCGGCGCCAAGGCGGAACTGTATCGGCTCATGGACCAGCTCTGCCGGGAAGGGATCGCCATCGTGCTCACGTCCAGCGAGTTACCCGAGCTGCTGACCGTCAGTGATCGGATCCTGGTGCTCAGCGAGGGCAGGGTGACCGCCGAATTCTCGCGGGACGGCGCCACGGAGCAGAAGATCATGGAGGCGGCGACACGGGTGGAGTGACGTACCCGCACGCGAAATCGATTTCTGCCTCCCCCCTCATCGTAGGGGGCACCGCAAACCGCCCGCTCGCACGAGAATCCGGGATTATGATTAAGAATTGGCGAACTAGGACACCGCTGCCCAAGTGATTGCTGGGCT
>CAJWTS010000118.1 GCA_913047795.1 uncultured Verrucomicrobiota bacterium
GTTCAAAGAGCAAGGAGCAAACTTCCGCAACGGAAGCCTGCTCCGCCACACCTTTACGCTCGCCGACAGCAACATCGACATCGAAATCAAGGGTCCCCTCCATCTCGGCGGATTGATCCTATCAAAAGGGGAGGGTGAGGGATCGACATCGACCTCCATCGTGAAGGCCGCAGCAGATATCGATCTTCGCAATGTCCTCAAGGCGATCAATTTCGGAGATAGCGTCAACTTGAGTATCGGCGGGATCGAATTTGCTGCGGCAAGGGCGAACGCCACCATCGATGGCGTCACCAACAGCGCGGTGGGAGATGTCTATGCCGGAGAGTACGCGCAACAACTTCCCCGGGAGGAGACGCGGCTGCCTTCATTGAAACGTGTTCGCATCCTGGCAACCACCTCCTCATTCCCGGACGGCTTCGGCGAACTGCCCGAGGAGATCCGATCAATTGCTATGCTTCAATCGTCGGCACGTGACGCGAAACAGGCCGGGCAGTTGGCCGCTTACTACCGCACCATCGCGCCGGAATTAGAGGAGACCCGCAGTCGTTTGTTGATGGCTCGTAACCAACACGGAGCGATCAAGCCGGTGACACACGTGCCGATCATGCGCGAGCTGCCCGCCGCCGCCCAGCGTCCGACCTATATCCAGATTCGCGGCAGCTTCATGAACCTCGGGGATAAGGTTTCGCGCGGCACGCCCCAGGCCATGCATCCGTTCCCCGAGGGATACCCCAACAACCGGCTCGGCTTGGCTCGCTGGCTGGTCGCGCGGGACAACCCGCTGACCGCACGCGTCACGGTGAACCGTTACTGGGATGAGCTCTTTGGACAGGGGATCGTCCGCACCGTCGAAGACTTCGGCAGCCAGGGGGAACAGCCGTCTCACCCCGAGTTGCTGGACTGGCTGGCGAGCGAGTTTATGGAGGGTGGATGGGACGTGAAGGAGCTGCTGAAATCCATGGTCATGTCAGCCACCTACCGACAGGCCGCGACGGTGGCACCCGAGTTGGTGGAGCGTGATCCGGAGAACCGCCTGTTGGCGCGCGGGCCAAACTTCCGCCTGTCTGCGGAGATGGTCCGCGATCAGTCCCTGGCTGCTAGCGGTCTGCTGGCCCGCAAGATGTACGGACCACCAGCCCAGCCGCCACAGCCGCGCCTCGGCCTGAAGGCCGCGTTCGGCGTGTCCATCGACTGGACAGACAGCACCGGTGAAGATCGCTACCGGCGCGCTGTCTACACGCGCTGGCAGCGCAGCACGCCCTACCCGTCGTTGGCCGAGTTCGATAGCCCGAGCCGCGTCGTTTCGACCAGCCGCCGGATACGCACGAATACGCCGTTGCAAGTCCTAGTCACCTTGAACGATCCGGTCTACATCGAAGCCGCGCAGGCGCTCGGGCGCAAGATGTCAGCTGCGGCTGGGGACCTGTCCGCCAAAGTGCGGTCCGGTTTTCGCCAGTGTCTTTCCCGACCGCCGACGGATGAGGAAATGGAGCGTCTGAAGGCGCTCTTTATGCAGTGCAAGACCGTGTTCTCCGAGTCACCGGAGGATGCCAAAACGATGGCCACCGACCCGCTCGGGCCCGCACCCGAGGGCGCGGACGTCGCCGAGCTGGCAGCTTGGACTGTCGTCAGCAACGTCCTGCTCAACACCGACGAATTCCTGATGAAACCTTAAACGACAACCACTAGATTACTACGATGCACCCCGACCTCGAATCCTTACAGAACACCACGCGCCGGCACTTCCTGAAAAGCTGTCCGATCGGACTCGCGGGAATGTTCCTCGGCGCATCCGGTGCCTCAAGGGCATTCGGCGCAGATGACATCGCCAATCCGCTCGCGCAAAAGACTCCCCATTTTCCCGCGCGCGCCAAGAACGTGATCTACCTGCACATGGCCGGATCGCCGTCGAATTTGGACATGCTGGATTACAAGCCAGAGCTGGTGAAGTTCAATGCCAAGCCTTGTCCCGACGAGTTCATCAAAGGGAAGAAGTTCGCCTTCACGAGCGGCGTCCCGAACTTGATGGGCTCGCCGAGAACCTTCAAACAATACGGTGAGAGCGGACAGTGGGTATCCGATGTCATGCCACATCTCGGCGGTGTAGTTGATAAGTTGAGCATCATCCACTCGATGACCACCGACGAGTTCAACCACGCCCCAGCCCAGCTTTTGTTGTATACCGGATCGGCAAGGCAGGGGCGCCCATCGATGGGATCGTGGGTCACCTATGGCTTGGGCACGGGCAATGAAAACCTGCCGGGATTCATTGTTTTAAACTCCGGCGGCAGCAACCCGAGCGCGGGAAAGAATGCATTCGGGAGCGGCTTCCTGCCGACCGTCTATCAAGGCGTGCAGTGCCGGTCTAAAGGCGACCCGGTGCTCTACGTCTCGAACCCGAAGGGCATGGCCCGCGATACGCGGCGCCTGAGCCTCGATGCCTTGCGCGATCTGAATGAGATCCAGGCTGCGAAGATCGGCAACCCGGAGACCCGGACGCGCATCGCGCAGGGCGAGTCCGGCACGCTGCCGATCATCGCGCACGCTACGCCCGGACAGGTGAACCTCAGCTCGTGCGTGGCCCGCTTCGACCACCATCTCGATGCGAGCCGGCCGCCAAGATAGGTGATGCCCGCGCGTTCGATCGCTGGCCGCGGTATCCCAGCCGAGATAGTAGGTAAAGGCCGTGCGCTGGCCCGGCCGGGCCAGAATCGGGTGAATTTCGGCCCGGGTAGCCGCGGCCAGCGGATCGTCGTAGGCGATGACCACTTCGTCGATGGCCGCCGCCTGCAGCGGGTCGGCGCTGTAGAAATTGACCTGCAATTGGATGTACCTGCGCGGCACCGGCGACAGCAAGCCCTGGCCGGGCCGCTCGTAGACCTGGCTCCAGACGCTCCAGTCGTCGCCCGGCGAACGGACGGTGTCGATTCGCCCCTTAAAGCTGGGGATGAGTTTGTCATATTTCTTCTGCGTCACGACCTTGCCGTTTTTGTCGTGGTAGACATGGGAATCGCGCAGCTGATTGCCCGTCCGCGAGCGAATTTCGGCCCGGGTGCCCGCGGGCGAATCGCCGCGCCAACTCAGGCTCGTAGCGTTGCGCACCGAGCCAAGGTCGTAGATCGGGGACTCCATGGTGGCCCCGGCCGGATAGCCCTC
>CAJWTS010000119.1 GCA_913047795.1 uncultured Verrucomicrobiota bacterium
CGAAGCCACACCCGCCTCACGAACGCGATTCAGGCGGGAGGATCGATAGTCATTCATTGAAGCGGCGCTATGATAAGCGCCTATTGCAGTCTCAACTCTTCACGCCTGAAATTGACATGCCAACCACCACTCTTTACGACGCGAAATGCTTACGACACTGAGGGAATTTAATTTTGTTGGGTGTCCCAACACCCACACTATGTTTGATGCAATCGCTGCCGGCTCTGCCGGCGAATGCTCACTCAACGTGGAATTTCGCCACCGCTTTGCGGCTGGTGTAGAGGTCCGTCGCCTCCACGGTCCACGCGCCGGTCTGCTCGTTGTGGGCTAGGGGAAGACGGATCTCCGCACCCTGCCCGTCAATCATGACGGTCCGGTCGAACCAGGGCGCGGGCCGGCCGTCCGGTCCGGTCGCTCGGATCGTCAACGCGTGCAGTCCCTGGGCGTCGGGAATGCCGACTTGCATGACCAGCGCCTCGCCGCGCTCCCCCGCGCTCGTGGCCGGTTTCAACACCGGTGACCGCAGCGGCCGATCGCTGAGTACGACGAAGGAGGGAATGCGCGGCCGCAGGTGGATCGTGAACGTGGTGGCGGGTTCCGGATCCCGCACCGCGCCGATTTCCGTGATGTGCCTGGCGCGGGGCAGGACGATGCGCACCGATGCACCCGCACTCGGGTTCGTGCGATCCGTCCAACAGTCGCCGCCGCGGTAATGGTCGGGGTATATCAGGTGCCGGCCGCGGTCCAGGGGGGCGTAGAAGGCCACCACTTCCAGGTCGTCGCCCGTCTTCCAGCGCACCGCCTCCAGGTTCCGCATCCTCCTGCCCTCGCCATCCACCATTCTCACCGGCCATTGCACACCCGTGGAGGCGAACAGCGCGTCCAGGAAGTCGGCGGCGGCTTCCTCCGTCTGCGGCAACGAGAGGTTGGGAAAGCTGTTCATCGTGAAGTTGAGCAGGATCGCCCGTCCCTTGCCGAACCGGTTGAGAATGCAGATGGGGCTGTCCCCCGCCTGGCCCAGGGCCGTTCCGGTGGTGACTTCCACGGCGGGATTGACCCGGGCGTCGGCGATCTCGGCGGTCACGTTGCGACCGCCCAGGGCGCCGTGAATCCGTCCGGGTACGGCGACGGCGCCCACGTTGGCGGTGTGCCGGACGCCGAAGACGTCGTCGAGGGCGCCGGCCTTCAGCGGCTTGCAGCGTTCGTCATACAGGCCAGGGCGCACGTCCGCGATCACCGCGCCGCCGCCACGGACGAAGTCGCGGATGACGCGGGCCTCATCGGGGCCGATCGCCTCGCACTGCGAGAGGATCAACACCTTGTAGTCTTCCGGATGAAACGCGTCGCGACGCAGCATCCGGTCGGTGACGTACTCGAACTGCAGGCCCAAGGCCCGGATCGCGCGATGCCACGACACGTGGTTCTTGCCCCCCGGTTCGAGCGTGTGCCCGAACCGGCCAGCGTGTTGCTGTTGCTGACCGGACTGCTGACACTGGCCCGCGTAAGGTTTAAGCTGTCAAAGAACGGTTAACGCAGTCACGTCCAGTGCATCTAGCCGCCCACGCCCGCAAGGCCCCTGCAATCCTCACCCCAGCCTGAATTAACTTTCCTGCCCGTATTCCACCACAGGCCACGAGGCTTGCAACTGTCACGAAACCGAAAGCTGATAGGAATTTCAAACCCCCTCGGCCTGTCCCGCAACGTTTCGACGGGGATATTTGCAGTTTCTTGCGGGGCGAATGCGATTGTTGACGCTTTGGATAAGCGGTAGTTTCGGCTCCGGAGTGTTGCCATGGTTGGTCTACGCCCGCCGCTTACCATTTTCCAACAGCTCAAGCTTGGCCATCGCCTCCCGCTTTCCGATCCCGCGGAGAGCCGACAGCGCCGCGCGCTGAGCCGATCGCGGGCGTGTCGTGCCTTGCTCCCAGTCGTAGATCGATTTGGCCGATACCCCGACCAGTCGTCCGTAATCGAGAGCCGATAATCCCAAACGATCACGCTGTGCCTTGACCGAACGAGCGGAGAACCGGGCTTTGTCGAGCGCTGGTCTACGGCTCGGCTGCTCATCCAGTCGCTTCCGCTCCTGGGCTTCCAGGAAGGCGATCCTTTTCTCCTGCTCTTGGACCTGGCGTTTGAGGGCGGCGATCTCGTGACGGTATTGGGAAACAGCCTTTTTGGTCGTTCCGACCTGCGACTTGATTTCCTTGCGGGCCAAACGGCAGATTTCATCCTTCAGTGCAGTGGCGAGATTCGGCATCGTTGGGGCTCCTCCGATCTTCATGTGGTCCAAAATTCAGTGTCCTTGTCTTGCGGCAATATAATCGATCGTGGGGCCGCGTGCATCCGGCCGCGTTCTCCCGTGACGGGCACCCAGTTGCGTCAATTGGCGTTGAGTTGCCGCCGAGGCGCCGCACGCGGTCAGGTGCCCTACTTCACAATTGAGGGTACAATATGAGCGGTTCTTGTGTTATAGTAGGCGGCAGGCCTATCGCCTGACACCGTGATCAGCCGCTCCGACGGACTGGACGAATGGGAGCTTCGTAGTCGACACGAGTTGGACCCACGTCCAGGCAAACGCGGGTGACTGGAGGTCTCACAGTATGAGCCGCTCAGCCGATGTTTGGACCAGGCGTCCGATAACGACCACCGTTCGCCGTTTCGGTTTTACCTTGGTCGAGCTGTTGGTCGTGATCGCCATCATTGGCATCCTGGTCGCTATGTTGTTGCCGGCGGTCCAGGCGGCGCGGGAGGCGGCCCGGCGGACTCAGTGCACGAATAACCTCAAGCAGCTCGGCTTGGGGCTGCACATGTACCACGACGCCTATAGCCGGTTTCCGTACGGTGCCGCGTACAACGAGGGCAACGGGAATTGCAACTATGATCCGGGCTACAGCACCCGCCACGGTCACAACTGG
>CAJWTS010000120.1 GCA_913047795.1 uncultured Verrucomicrobiota bacterium
GTACCGAAAAAGAGGAAAAAGCCGAGCGCCGCCAGGTGATGAACGAGCTCGGCTGCAGCGAACTCGATGCCGCACTGCATATCGCCGCGACGATGGACGAGGCGCGCGGCATGAAGCCGAAAACCCAGGGAGACCCATGAATCAAGATCGACCCGACGCGCCCCAAACCGGCTCAGGTTGTCCGTGCCGAAGACGGCCAGGGCCGCGACACGAAGTTCTGGGTTGATGACAATATCAGTGATGACTACTACAGCGCCATCGCGCGATCCCGGCGCGTCGTCGAACCGATTGAGCAGATGCTTGAAGGCGAGGCCTATCACTGGCACCACAAGATCATGCTCAAGTCGGCCCGCACCGGAGGGGCGTTCAATTGGCACCAGGATTTCGGGTACTGGCAAAAGAATGGCAACGTCTTGTTTCCGTACATGGCCAGTTGCATGATCGCGGTCAATCGGACGACGAAGATTAATGGCTGCCTGCAGGCATTGGCCGGGTCGCACCACATCGGTCTGATCCAGCACGAGCGTGTCAACAGTCAGCAGACGGCCGACGCGGACCGCGTCGCGGCCGCCGTCGAGCGCCTGCCGCTAGTACACCTCGAGCTGGAACCCGGATCGGGCGTTTTCTTCCATTGCAATCTGCTGCATCGTTCCGACCCCAACGATAGTGACGAGCCGCGCTGGACGCTCATCTGCTGCTACAACGCGGCCCGCAACGATCCCTACCGCGACTCGCACCACCCCCGGTACACGCCGCTGGCCAGGCTGGAGGATGACGAGGTCCTGCGGATCGGACGGGCGCAGTGGGAGCGGATGACGGAGCGCGGGGCGTGAATCATTGATCCGTGACCGAACGTCAAACCGCACGTGACGGGAGTCGACGATGAAGACCAGGGTACGTTGTGCCGTCATCGGCGCGGGTTGGTGGGGCACCACCGCCCATCTACCGGCGCTGCTGCGGCACCCTGACGCCGATGTGCTGTGTGTTCATCATCGTGACCAGGAGATCGCTCAAAAAATCGCTCGCGACTTCGGCATCCCCCGCGGCGTGTCTTCCGTTGACGATGTCCTTGACATGGACGGCCTCGACGCCGTCGTGATCAGTTCCACGGTGAACGTCCACTACGCACAAGCCAAGGCCGCGCTTCAGCGCGGGTTGCACGTGTTGATCGAAAAGCCGATGACCGTCACGGCGGACGAGGCGAGGACGCTGGTCGAGCTGGCAGAAGAGCAGGGGGTAGAGTTGCTGATCAGCGGGCCGTGGCATTTCACTGAGCATGCTGTCGAGGCGCAACACCTGATCGAGTCGGGCGCGATGGGTGAAATCAAGATGATCGGTATCCTGATGACGAACTTTTGCCTTGGGTTTTATCAAGGGTTGGCCTGGGACGCGATCTTCGGGGACGCGGACGCGTTCGAGAACGCCCGGCCGCCGTACCTCAAGCCCGAGCAAACGGCGGGCAGTGATCCCGCCGTATCCGGGGGCGGTCAGATCTACAACCAGGTCTCGCACGTCGGCGGCCACCTGGCGTATCTTACCGGTCAGTCCCCTGCCGAAGTGTTCGCCCGTTTTGACGATCATGACACGCGCGTCGATGTCTACAACACGTTGAACGTCAAGCTCGATCGTGGAACACTTGTATCGATCGCGAGCACGGGAGCCACGATGCAGACCGAGCGAAACTACGAGGTGCGGATTTACGGGACCAGTGGCATGCTGTTTATGGAACTGTGGAAGGGTACGATGCAGTTCCATTCATCCGCGGGCAAGGTGCGCGAATACCCGCGTCTTCCTGAAGATTCGATTTACCCGATGTTCGCTCCCACGGAAAATCTGGTGGACGTTGTGCTGGGCACGGCACCGAACCGTTCGCCGGGAACGCTGGGATGGAGTGCGATGAAATTGATCGAAGGGGCGTGCGAGTCGGTGCGGACAGCCGCCAACGTGATCGTGAAATGAGGTGCCTGGGATGAGACTCAAGCTGGCCTGCGCCGATTACACGTTTCCATTGCTCCCGCACGACGATGTGCTCTGCCTGATTGCGACGCTCGGCATTCGCGGCGTCGATATCGGGTTGTTCGAACATCGGTCGCACCTGCAGCCGTCGGACCAATTCAGGAACGTCAGCCGCACCGCTCGGGCGCTGAAAAAGAAGTTAGATTCCCGCGGCTTGAAACCCGCCGATGTTTTTCTTCAGGTCGACAACGACGGCCGATCCTATTCCATCAATCCCCCCCAGGCCTCGCGCCGCCGCAAGGCCCGCGACTGGTTTAAGCGCACACTGGACTACGCAGCCACGTGCGGGGCGAAGCACGTCACGATCGGTCCCGGCGTCTTCTTCAAAGAGCAGTCCCACGCCGAGTGTCGGGCGCGCGGGCGCGACGAGCTTGCGTGGCGGATCGAGCGAGCGGAACGCTACCGGATCATCATGGGAGTGGAGCCGCACCTCGGCTCGATCGCGGCACGGCCCCAATCGGCTCTGCGTCTCGTCGAGGCGGTGCCTGGACTGACGTATTCACTCGACTACGGTCATTTCACGCGGGCCGGCATTCCCGATGCGCAGGTCGAACCGCTGATCGCCCACGCCAGCCATTTTCATGTTCGCGGAGCGCGACGGGGCTCGATTCAGGCGACGTTCCGCGACAACACGATCGATTTCTCGAGGGTCGTCTGGGTGATGAAATCCAACGGTTATCGAGGATACCTCAGTCTGGAGTATGTGTGGAACGAGTGGGAAAAATGTAACCGGGTGGACAATCTGAGCGAGACGATTCTGTTCCGCGACTATTTACGGTCGCTCAATGAATAAGAACCCGTGAATCACCGCAGCTGAGTAAGTATATTCATTTTTCGTCCGTAAACCACCAGCTCTGCTGGTGCGAACCAAAAAGGCTCCGCCGTTTTTT
>CAJWTS010000121.1 GCA_913047795.1 uncultured Verrucomicrobiota bacterium
ACAGGGCGGCGATCTCCGGTTGTGCACCGAGCGCCGGCGGGGTGAAATTTCCGAGTCGGCCGTCGGTATCGATCGTGAGCGTCAACTTCAACGGGTCCCCGACGCGACAGGTCTGCGCATCAAGCTTCGCCCCGCAGGTAAGGTTGCGTGCCACGATGCCAATGTACGCCTGCGGACGGTCCGCGATGGGCGGCGGCACGACACGCACGGTACGGGCCGCACCCACGGCGTAGACCCGGGTCGCGCGCGCGACGCCCTTCGGGTCGACATCGACCGGAAAATCCCCTTTGAGTATGGCCGGGCCGAACGTGTACTCGCCCATCTCTTCCGGCGTATACCGTAACGTAAGCGCGTATTCGAAGTACGCGACCCCCTCATGCGTCACCTCCTTGTTGGGCAGCTTGAAGCGCGCGTTTTCTCTCTCGTTCATGAAGCCGCGAAAATTGAATCCGAGCCCCAGCGGATCGTTGGCCGTGTGGTAATCGTTGATTCGAACACCCGGCTGGCGGTGGTCAACAATGTGTTTATTCAACCACGTCGAGATCGAGGGCGTCGGTCCACCAAGGCCCGCGATGGGTCGGTCCTGAAGAAAGTCCGCAGTCAGCAATGGGGGATTCCCGGAAAAGACGGGATCCTTCGACGCGTAGCGACCGGCCAATCGCTTCAGGCGATAACGCAGGGTCACGTCGAACGGTTCATCGATCAGCACGCTGTCTCCCGAGACCCCGATATCGATCAGAACCAGGTCCTGTTCGTCGATTTTCAGGACGTTTACGTCCTGACCCTCGGCCGCCAGGCGCCGGCCCTGGGCAGTCAACGTAATCGGCCCAATTTTGACGGGACCCGGGGATTGGGGCTTAATCTCGTAACTGAACTTATGCCCAACGAATCTTTCTTCCCGCCGACGCCCATTGACAATCGTCAGTCGATGACGATTGATGGGGTGCCCGCCGAGCAGTTTGATGTCGCACCCCTGGATCTTGCTCAGATCCGGCTCAGGTGGATTCTGCACACCATTAACCATGATCTGCACGCTGAGCGATTCCCCAATGTAGATCTCCGACCGGTTGACATGAACGTCGAGTCCGGGGTCCTGGCCGCGCGCGCCGGCGGAAAGCAGCAGGAGCATCCCCGCGGCAAGCAGCCAGACGCCGCTCATTCTGTATCCCTTGCTATTCACTGCCGTTCAACATTCAACCGTCATTTTACACCCGTGGGTGCGGGTCCGCTCTTACCAATCGCGGTCAATTCCGGGGAAATCATAGTGCTGGTGGCGTCTTTCCTGTTCCTGGCGATGTTCTTGTTCGCGCAGGAGTGCCTGTTGCAGCAATCGCATCACGTCCTCCATGTCCATTTCCTCTTCCGGTTCGGGCGCCGATGCCTCCTGTTCATCCTGCGGCAATTCCTCTTCCGCCTGCTCGGGTTCCGATGCCTGGTCCTGTTCCTCGGGTGACGGATCCTGGTCCTCGTTCGGCTGCGCTTGTTGCTGATCGTCCGCATCGGACTTCTGCGGGTCGGATTTGTCCTGGTCCTGACTCTGTTGCTGACTCTGTTGCTGCTGGTCTCGCTTCGGCATCAAGCGTTCAATCTCCTGTAGCCGTGCATAACTCTCGCGCTGCGCCGCCAGCGATCCCGAAAGACTATCCTGATCCAACAGTTCCAGGGCTTTGTCCTGTAGCGCCCGTGTCCGCTCCGCGAGATCGAGAATTTTCCGCTGCTCTTCGGCCGAGAGCACTTGATTGGTCCCACCGATCTCACTGCCCGCCATCGCCTGGGCAGCGTCGAGGTTCTCCGCATTGAATTGCTTCGTAAAGCGATCCGTCAGGTTGCGCGCCTCCTCCTGCTGAAGGCGGATGGCCCGTCGCACGGCGGGTGTCGCCAACTCCACCAACGGCGCGGTAGCGCGTATGGCATTGGTCTGGCGGTACAGGTCTTCGCGAAGAATGGCATCGACGGGCGCCATCGACTTCCAAAGCCCGTATACCTCCCCTTCCGCACGCGCCGCAGGCTCGTACGCGTCGGTGCCGAGATCCCTCAATCGGCGCGCGGAAGTCTCCAGCCGCGCGTGCATCGCGTCGAGGAAGTGGTGAACGTCCTCGGCCCGCGATGCGGTCTGCGCGTCGTCGGGGTTTTGACTCAGCGCGTCCTCGAGTTTTGCTTTCAACGGAATCATGCGATCCGCGTTCTCACGCTGGCGAGCCGCGAGTGCCTCGATCTGCTCAATCCGTTCAGGCGTCTGGTTGGTGAACGCGACGGGGAAGCGTTCAAGGATTTCACGCTGCGACTCCAATATCTCATTTGCGACCGCGAACGCGTCGGCTTCCTGGTATTGTTCAAGCAATGCGGCACGGCGCGCTTCCTCGCGCGATCGGAACATGTCCGACTCGACAATGGCCAGGTTGCGACGATACTGATCCTCGTCGGGGCGGCGGCGGTAAGCGGCCAGCAAATCGGCAGCCGCTTCGGAAATCAATTCGGCGTAATGCTGCCGGTCGTCGGCCGTTTGACCATCAAGGACCTTCGCCTGCTGATAGAGTGCCGCCGCACGGTTGTAGTGCACGTCCGCCTGGTCCCGACCGCCTTGCTCCGTCAGCCTGCCGAGGATGTCTACGGCCTGATCGTACGCTTTGGCCCGAAAATAACAGACGGCCGCGTTGTACATGAACGTCTCCTGAGAATCCCGCGTCGCGCCTTCGGCAGCGGCCTCGTAGGCCTTCGCTGCCGCGCGAAAATTTCCGAGGCGGTATCGCTTCTGGGCAATCCAGGCGCCGGATCGACCGGCGGGCACCTCATCGACCACAGCGTTCGTCGCGGTCAACTGCTCCGACTGATTCGT
>CAJWTS010000122.1 GCA_913047795.1 uncultured Verrucomicrobiota bacterium
TAGTGACTGGAGTTCAGACGTGTGCTCTTCCGATCTGAGTGCGTCGCCGCTGGCGAGGTCGAGGGCGCGCAGGTGCTTGTCGGGACAGTAGAGATAGAACCTGTTGTCCCTGATTGCGAGGCCGCGTGAGTCGATGAGCGAATCCTCCCGGTGCGTCCAGAGCACCTTCTTGTCGGCGAGGTGGTAGGCCACCAGAGTGTCGCCGTATCCGTGCGGAAACTTGCCGTAGTAGCCCTTGCTGAGATCGGCCCAGCTCCATCCGCCCAGGGTGCGGTCGCCTTTCACGAGCTCGGCACCCGGTCCCGCTTCTCCAGTGAGAACATAGAGCACGCCGTCGGCGATCGCCATCCACTTCCAGGCGCCCTTGACGTTGGGGAGACGGATCCCGCCCTTTTCCTTGCCGGTCCGGGCATCCAGCAACAGGCAATGGTCACCGTCGATCATGTGGAAGGTGTCCTCGCTCGCCACGAACGCGGAACGATGCACAAGGTAGTCCTCGGGCAGTTTGCGTTCCCAGAGGATGGTTCCGTTGTAGCCATTGCGCGCCACCAGGCGGTTCAGCATGTCCCACTCGCGTTCGTGGTGGGCGATGTGACCCATGGCGAGGAAGGTGCGCCCGCCCGCCACGGTGGTGATGGCCGGCATGCCGATGTAGTAGGGCTCCGCCATGAACTGCGTCATGTAGGGTGCCTTGATATGGATGTCGTTGCTGACCGGATTGTTGTCGGGCGATTTCTCCCAGTGCGTCCATTCGTCGGCACCTTCGAGTGCCGGCTTGGTGATCTGAATCCAGGCGCGATGCAGATCGCTTGAGGTCACGATCGACTTGGCATCCACCGCAGCGCTCCACGCGCCGAAAATGAGGCCCGATTCGTTCTCGCTCAGATTGGGATTGCCGAAGAGGGCAAGTCCGCCTGGACGCAGGGCGCGGAGCACTTCCTTGAGCGGCAGGGTCTTCAGGAGATCCGGGGTGGCCGCGGTGCAGAGGACGACATCAACCGTATTGTCGGCGTAGGGGAGGCGGCCCAGCGATCCGTGTTCCGCCACGAAGCGCGGGAGGTCGAGGCCCGCCTTGTCCGCCAGGGTGCGAAGCTCGACCACGTTTGCGGGATTCGGATCGCGCAGGTGGACGAGGAGTTCGCTGGCCTTTGCGAGTTCGATCGCAAGGTCACGGTCGGTTATATCTACATGTTGAAGCTGCATCATCTGGTGGATGACAAGATCCATGCTCGCTCGATCGGACCTTACAGTCTTGTGACGCAACAGCCACTGGGTGGTAAGGCGCAATTTGGCGGACAACGGTTCGGCGAGATGGAGGTATGGGCGCTGGAAGCTTATGGCGCCGCCTATACGCTGCAGGAGATGTTGACCGTAAAATCGGATGACGTATCGGGTCGGACCAAGGTTTATGAGGCGATCGTCAGGGGTGACGATACCTTTGAGGCCGGCATTCCGGAATCCTTCAACGTGCTGGTCAAAGAGCTCAAATCACTTGGGCTGAATGTTGAACTTAACCGGCAGGAACCTGCGTGATTTTCTGTCGCGCCGATCATGATGCTGGTCGGATCCCGCTTGGGACCAATTTTTATGGAGTGCTTCGATGAATGAATTGACGAATATCTTCGGGCAAGTCGCAACGAATGAATCATTTGATCAAATTCGTATTTCCATTGCCAGTCCGGAACGTATCCGGTCGTGGTCGTTTGGCGAGATCAAGAAGCCCGAGACCATCAATTACCGCACGTTTAAGCCTGAGAGGGACGGGTTGTTCTGTGCCCGCATTTTTGGGCCGATCAAGGATTACGAGTGTCTGTGCGGCAAATACAAGCGGATGAAATACCGCGGAATTATCTGTGAAAAATGCGGTGTCGAGGTAACCCTCAGCAAGGTCCGCCGCGAACGCATGGGGCATATAGAACTCGCCTCGCCGGTCGCGCATATCTGGTTCCTTAAGTCGCTGCCAAGCCGTATCGGCCTGCTGCTCGATATGACGCTCAAGGATATCGAACGTATCCTGTATTTTGAAAATTTCGTCGTCGTTGATCCCATGTTTACGACGTTGGAGGAACGCCAGCTTCTCACCGAAGAACAATATCTTGATGCGCAGGATGAGTTTGGCGAGGACACCTTCGTCGCGATGATCGGCGCTGAAGCGTTGAAGCGGATGCTTGGTGAAATAGAACTCGAAGAAGAACTCGAGACTGTCCGGGTCGACCTCCGTGAAACCGGGTCGGAGGCGAAACGCAAGAAATACGTCAAGCGGCTGAAACTGATCGAAGCCTTCATTCATTCCGGTGCGCGCCCCGAATGGATGATCCTCGACGTGGTGCCGGTCATTCCGCCTGAATTGCGTCCCCTGGTGCCGCTGGATGGCGGCCGGTTCGCTACCTCGGACCTGAACGATCTATATCGCCGGGTCATCAACCGGAACAATCGCCTGAAGCGGCTGATCGAGTTGCGCGCGCCTGACATCATCGTTCGCAATGAAAAGCGGATGTTGCAGGAATCCGTCGATGCGCTGTTCGATAACGGCCGCCGCGGCCGTGTGATCACCGGTGCCAACAAACGGCCCCTGAAATCCCTGTCCGACATGCTCAAGGGCAAGCAGGGCCGGTTCCGCCAGAACCTGCTTGGTAAGCGCGTCGATTATTCCGGCCGTTCGGTCATCGTGG
>CAJWTS010000123.1 GCA_913047795.1 uncultured Verrucomicrobiota bacterium
TTCAATCATTTCAAAGGCTTCGTCTTCGGTGTATCCGGCATCCACTAATTCAAACCACAGATCCACGAGGTCCTCACCTTCCTGTCCGCCTTGCCAGGTTTCTGGATCTCTTCCTGGAAATTCGAGGTTGGTCCTCGCTTCCGACGTCTGGGATTCAAATTCCTATCAGTGCATGACGATTCACCGCGCGGATCCGAACCAGAGCGAGCGTCTGCGCCGCGCGCTGGGGCTGGTCTACTACGCGGAGCACGTCGAGGTCGACGACTCGGCCCCGAAATTCGATGCCAAGAAGAAGTGGGCGAACGAAGGGAATCTGTAGTGTTCATTCCGTCAATTTTTTGCTTAGGATAGGCAAGCCGGCGCTTCAAAAGTCCACTCAGCAACAGTGGCACTCCTGCCAAACTTCGAACCACGTGCGCAGCGGTTTCTGAACCATTCATCGCCGCGGAACATCTATTGGATCGACGCGCGCCGGTTCGGCTGATAGGCCTTCTCGTTGACCCGGCAAAGTCAAAGAGCAGTTACGGATAAGGTCCGCGTCTTCCATGGCAGGCAGGATTGTGAGTGCGCCGGCAGCTTGTTCCAGGGCATAGACTCGCGAGGTGAACTCGAATTGCTGCCTCAGCGCGGCCTCGCCGAGCGTTTGTCCGCCACCGTTCACGCCGCCGGAAATGATTAGTTTGCGCGGCGCGACCAGTGCCGCAAGATGGGGAATGTCTCCTGCGTCGCGCAAAATGCCATAAGGCAAGATGCCCAGTCGTTGGTTCTCAAATGGCACATCGCTGATGTAGCTGGCCAACGATCCCACGGTAACGACCTGCTGGATGCGGGAATCCAACGCCGCGGCGCACAGCGCGACCACGCCGGCGGGACCAACACCAATAACTGTCACCTCCCCAGATAGACCGGCGTCTGCCTCGAGAGCGTTCAACGCCGCGCGAAGGTCGAGCACCCATTGGCCCAACAGGGGTCTTCCGAGCCAGCTTGACCATTCGGCAGTATTATGGTCGGGTGCGCGTCTAATTTTGTCGTGGGAATAGGCGTGCTTGCCGGTGGCACGCAAGGTGAGCGAAACAACCGTCCGTCCCGATTGGTGCGCCGCCATCGACAGCCCGTTGTCGGCAGGTTTTGCTTCGCCCTCCAAGCTCAGGACGATCATCGTGCCCGACCGTTGCGGCGCTCCGCCCGCCGTTTGAGTGGCGTTCAAGCGGATGCCGGGTTCCGGCTCGAATTCGAAGGTTTGCGCCGGCGGCGCGGCGTTTCGGCGTGGTTTCGCTCCGGGCTTCGGTTGCGTTCCCCCTAGAACTTCCTGATCGAGCCGGCGTTTGAGGCGGCGCGCCGTCTGCCGCCATGCCGACGCATCACCCGGGGCGACAACGCGCTCGCACAACTTACGTCCTTCCCGAGCCGCGAATCGTGGAATCGTCATCCAATCGTCGGGACGTGTGTCCCCCGGATAACAACGTAGTGTTCCGAGATCCTCCACCTTCATTTTCGGTTCAGGTATCGGCGCTCCGTCACCCTCATTCTTGAGATGTCGGGTCATCCACCCGTACATGGTCTCGCGCATCGGCTGATTGTAGTCGTGGGGCGCTTCGAAGGTGGCGTGTTTGACGTTCTGCGGCCGGTCGAAAAGACGGTAGACGGGTTCGACCATCGCGAGCGACTTCTTCGCTTCGCCGACAGAGAACTGGATTTGGTCTTGTGTGGCATTGATGACCATGAGTGCTCGCGGCGCGGTGAGGCTAAGCACTCCCCATTCCTCCGTGAACTCGAGCGCGCCGGGAACCATTTCGCACAGGCAACAGGCGGTCCCAAGATAGGCCTGGTAGTTGCCTACGGAACAGACCGGCACGACGGCCTTGAACCGCTCGTCACAGGCACCGGCATACATCGTCTGGTTGCCGCCACCGCTCGCCCCGGTGATACCCAGCCGGGAACCATCCACCTCCGGTCGCGTGAGCAGATAATCGACGGCTCTCCGATTCTCGTACAACTGCAAACCGCCAAGCGGTCGACCAATCGGCCAGAGTGTAGCAGCCACCATCTCGCCGTGATACTCGCCACGCCCTTCAACGATGCCTCGCTCGCCCGCCCCAAAGGCGTCCACTGCCAGTACGAAGAACCCGAGTTTCGCCAGACCGATGCAACGCGACTGCACGTGAGGATCCTGCTTCGCTTCTGGCCAGTGGCCATGCACGCACAGCACGCATGGCAGTTTTCCCGTTCGGTCAGGCACGTAGGCGTTGGCCGTCATCCACACCTCGGGCATGGTCTGGAAGATGATCTTCTCAACGCGATAACCGTCGCGCTGGAGTGTCTCAAGTATTTGGGGATTCAGCGGGCAGGGATCTTGTGGAAACCCGCCCCACGCCTCCAACAACCGCTTGCGAATCTCAACACGCTTTTTCCGCCACTCGTCGAGCGAAGCGGGTGGCTCCTCACCGGCCCGCATATCGGCTGCACGGGACTTGACGAATTCCAGGAAGGGTTGTCCTGGTTCGTCTGATGCGGCGGTCTGGATCGCC
>CAJWTS010000124.1 GCA_913047795.1 uncultured Verrucomicrobiota bacterium
GCTGGTTGTGCCGCTGTTCATTGTGCTGGCCATTCGCTGGTGGCCACACACACCGGTCGGCCGCCGGATGCTGAACAAGCCGATGGATGAAGATGACGTCTTGCCTAACGACGAGGAAACGCAGCGGTTGCGACAGCTGGCCGGCCGGCGTGGCGTGGCGCGGAGCCTGATGTTGCCGGCCGGTTCGATTCGAGTTGATGGACGAACCTACGACGCCGTTAGTGATGGCGTGACGATCGAAAGCGGTCAGACGATCGAGATCATTTTGGTCGAAGGAAATCACATCGTCGTGAGACCGCTGGACGAATCACCTCCCGCCGAGCCCAATCCGGAGGGCGACGATATTCTCTCTCAGTCGTTGGATAGCCTCGGATTGGACGAGTTGGAGGATCCGTTGGCTTGACAATCACGGTGGCGTGCGATACAGAAGCGTTCTGATGGAACCTCTATCGCCACGGATCCCGCACCAGGAGATCGGCTGTGATTCCCTTATTTGCCCAGAAAATACCGGGTGGCACGCTAGTAGCAATCGTCGTTGTGGTGATCGCGATGATCATCGCGCTGGTCATCCTGGCGATCTTTTTCCGCTTCTTTAAACTCTGGATCCAATCCGTACTGACCGGGGCCGGGATCACCCTGTGGGACCTGATCGGCATGACCTTGCGCAAGGTCCGTGCCGACGTGATCGTGCGCTCGAAGATCATGGCCGTCCAGGCCGGATTGGACCAATCCTCCGGGCTCACGTCACAAGCGTTGGAGGCGCATTACCTGGCTGGCGGCAACGTACCGCGAGTTATCCAGTCACTGGTCGCGGCGACCAAGGCCAAGACGATTGAACTCGATTTTCGGCAGGCGACCGCGATCGACCTGGCGGGGCGCGACGTGTTGGAGGCCGTGCAGACGAGCGTCTATCCCAAGGTCATCGATTGCCCGGCCAAGGGAGCCGCTCGGCAGTCGCTGGACGCCGTTGCCAAAGATGGGATCCAGCTGAAGGTTAAAGCCCGAGTCACGGTGCGGGCCAATCTGAAGCAGTTGATCGGCGGCGCCACGGAGGAAACTATCGTGGCTCGAGTTGGCGAAGGGATCGTCAGCGCTATCGGTTCGGCGAATTCGCACAAGCAAGTTTTGGAGAATCCCGACTTGATTTCCAAGGCCGTGCTGGCTCGGCGCCTTGATTCTCAGACAGCGTTCGAAATCGTGTCGATCGACATTGCGGATATTGATGTGGGCGACAACATTGGAGCCCGCTTGCAGGCGGACCAGGCGGAGGCGGACACTCGCGTCGCCCGCGCACGTGCGGAAGGTCGCCGCGCCATGGCGGCCGCGCAAGAGCAGGAGCACTTTGCGGGCATCGAGCAGAGCCGAGCGCAACTGGTCGAAGCGGAAGCCGAGGTCCCGAAGGCCATGGCCGAATCGTTCCGCAGCGGCAAGTTGGGTATCTTGGACTACTACAAGATGCGCAATGTGCAGGCCGACACCGATATGCGCATGGCGATTGCAGCACCCAGCAAGTCGGGTTGAGTTGGCTCATCATGAATCTGTTTATGGTTTTGTTCGCTGTAGATTTCGGCAATATCGTGCAGGTGTTGATCCTGGCGGTCGTGGCGCTGCTATGGTTGATCAGCTACCTGAAAAAACTTGTGGGGGGTCAGCGACCTGGCCAGAATCCTCGCACATCACAGCCGTCTCCTGTGCCCCAATTTGGGCAGCCGGACGAAACTGAGGAAGCCGATATGGACGACGAAGTTTCTGATTTTCTGCGACGGGCGGCGCAACGACGCGGCACTCCGGAACACCAGGCGGAGCACACCTCATTAAGTCAGTTGCCGTCCGCTTTCGACGAAGAAGTCGTCGATGGACGAGATCTCGACCGTGGGGGAGTGACGCAGGAGGACCCGGGCGGTCTCCTCGCGCAGGCGGTTCGCGGCCTGGGCGTCGCCGCGACGAAAGACGGCGTGAGGACAGAGGCGGGCGGCCTCGGCGAGACGCATGCCGGGTCGGATGCCGTAGGCGCGGGCAGCATAGGAGGAGGTCATGACGAGGTTGCGCTCGTCAGGCATGCCACCGATCACGAGCGGCTGGCCGCTGAGCTCGGGGGGCAGCACCTCCTCGACCGAGGCGAGGAAGGCGTCCACGTCGAGGTGCAAGACGCGGCGGGTGCCCGGGACGAGGCGTGCGTCGCGACCTCCCAGGGGAGAGGAGGAGCGGCCAGAGCCCTTCGAGGAGGCCCCTTGGGCAGTGGTGGGGGGTCCCTGGGGCATGCCCAACCCTAACAAAAAGCTAAAATTAATCCAGACAGCTCGGCAGGCGCTCGACGATCAGCGGGGCCGGGCCGGTCGGTCCCTGCGGTTCCGGGCGTCGCGGCTTCTCG
>CAJWTS010000125.1 GCA_913047795.1 uncultured Verrucomicrobiota bacterium
TGGCAATCTATCGGGACATGGCCGCACACGGTCACAATTCCAACTGGTTCTACCCGACGGAGGAATTTGAAAAGTTACAGGTGGAGAATAACCACGCGCTTGAAAAGTTGTTGCCACTGGCGCACGAGGCCGGCCTTCTTGATCCCCGGGTTCCTTCCCTCATCGCCGGAGGCATTCCCGACGAGGATCGTCTCCCTGGCCAGAAGTTGAACACGGCAGTGACCTGGCTGCAAAGCGAGTGCCGCAGGCGCGGCTGGCCGGAACTCATTGTGTTCGGCCCGGATGAGCCGAAATATCCGGGTGATGACATCACGGTCAGACGGAGCATGGAACCAATGCGACGCGTTCCCATGCGAACGAACATCGACCAGGCGAGTGTACCTGCGGCGTACGGGTACATGACACCGGGTCTTTGCGATGTACAAAATGTCATGGATGGTTTGATTTCACCCGAGATGAAGGCCGAGGCGAATCGCCTCGGAATGGAGATCTGGACATATTCCTTTCGCATCTGGCGGGAGGATATGTCGCCGTTGCGCGAGCGTTTCTTTGCCGGGCTCTACACCTGGACACACAGACTCAAGGGCAACTGGGTCTGGGCTTATGATAATGGGCACCATCGCCATGCCTGGTTTGCACCCGACAGCACCGAGCCGATGCCCATTACCGGCCACGAGGGTCGGCGGGAAGGGATTGACGACTACCGTTATCTGCAAATGCTCGAAGACGGTATCGCGGCGAACCCCCAGAGCGATACCGCGATCGAGGCACGGACCTGGTTAACATCCCTCAGGGACCGGCTCATGGGCACCATTCCGAACATCGTATTTCCAGGTAAGCCACTCACAATCGCTGAGTATGACGAGATTCGAAGTCGCGCGGCCGATTATATTCAGAGGCTGGGACCGGTGGCGAGCGACTCGACCGGGCGTCCGTCGGTGACGGCTGTAAAGGCCGAGGAGGTGTTCTACCGTGGCAAATCGTTGTCGGCTTGTATTGCCGGGTTGGCCGCGGATGACGTGGCAACGCGTCGCGCCGCGGCCTGGGCCCTTTACGAAATGGGTCCGCAAGCGGCCCCGGCCACGATGCCGTTGGCCCGGGCTCTGAGTGATCCGGAGGTGCGTATGCCGGCCCTGCACGCGCTCGAGGCGATTGGTCCGGATGCATATAAGGCGGTACCCCAGATCGCGGCACTGGTGACCCATGTGGATCCATTCGTTCGTATCGGCGCGGCCCTCACGTTAGGTGAGATCGGGTGCCCGATGCAGCCCCGCAACCGGAGCGGACGTCGCGTGCCGTCGCCGCACGCCCCCCTCGTCATCGAACCGCTGTCAAAAGTATTGGTGGACGAGTTCGACACCTTCCCCTCGACCGCAGCAAGTATCCTTGGCGCCATGGGGCCGCTCGCCAAACCGGTCGTGCCGACGGCGATCGCATATCTGGACAACCCTTCTCACATATTGCGTTCGGCCGGATTGGAGATCATAACCGGCCTTGGTCCGCATGCGTCAGACGCGGTGCCCAAGCTTATGAACATCGGCGGCAACGAATTTAAAGAAGGACGCATCATCGTGGCGCTGGCGGCTATCGGCCCGGCCGCATCGGCGGCGGTCGGGGCGCTGGAGGTGTACGCAGAAAAGAACACCGGAGACGCCCGGGCCAACGCCTTTTACGCCCTCTGTACGATCCGGGGTGACCTCTCCGACCTGCAAAAAATGACTGGTCTGCTCCAGGACCCGAAAGTTGACGCGGCCGCCAAGAGGCATGTCGTCAAGCTGCTCAAACAACTGGGTGCGAAGGCGAAACCGGTAGCCCATGAAATTCGTCCCATGCTCAACTCGCCGACCTTTTCCGACTTGCACGAAGATCTGCAGATCTTTTTCAAGTACGTTCAGGATGGAAAGGTGCCGGGAATTGGGTCGGACGAGTAAAAGGTTTTATGATCGCGGTGTGGAAGCGGCGTGATGGCTGCTGAACGCTGATGGATACCGAGATGAACAACCTGCTTGACAAGCGGTTCGTATACAATGAGCAGACGCACGCGGAATACGTCCGCAACGGATACCACATCTTCCCTCATTTCCAATGATAGGAATTTTAATCCCCCTCGGCCTGCAGATTATCCCCGCGAAGTACAACGCCAAAACGGAATTGAGCATCACGATCGAGCCTGGCAGCGGCGGAGTCATCCGTGATTTCGAGTTGAGCGACTGAAGAGGCGTCACGCCCCGCACCGTGAATCGACTTGCGGAAGTCGTCGAGAACATGCGCAGTTGGCAGCACAGTGGCTTCAGTGTTGATCA
>CAJWTS010000126.1 GCA_913047795.1 uncultured Verrucomicrobiota bacterium
TCTTCATCTGGAACATCCCACAGGTAATCCAGGGGTGCCAGAGAAATGTAGGTCAACCAGATGACCAGAATCAGTCCCAGGACCATCCATGAGGGCACGTCCCAGGAGGTCATGAAGCTGGTGATCTCGAACGGGATGACGGACTCGAGTTCGGGCGGCGGCTTGCATGCCAGCGGATACGACACGGTGACGGTCGTGAATTGCCACGTTGTGGACCACCAGAAGAAACCGGGCGTAACGGGCTCGTCCGGTTACGGGGCGTACTTCAGCGGCGGCTCGGTCATGATCTCGAATACGACCTTTGCTCACAACAACGGTCACGTGAACGGCGGCTCGGTAGGTGCTGCGGCCGGTATCCACGCGCTCAACGTCGATATGGTTATCATCGATTCGATGTTCATCTCCAATTCACTGGCGCATTTCGATACGCGGGACGGTTTCGGCGGCGGCGCCATCCTTGCCAGCGGCGGCAGCCTCGCGATTTCGAACACGGCGTTCACCGGAAACCATGGTGGCCCCGGCAGTACGTCGTTTCCCAGCACCAAGGGCGGCGGCGCCTTGCATCTGACCGGCAATTTGAAGGTCAGCCTGGTCAATTGCGCCTTCGCGAACAACGAGACAGCATGGCCAGGCGACGCCGCTCGTAAGCCGTCCGGCGGCGCGATATTCGTGACGGTTGGTGTAAATACCGTTGTGGTCGAGAACTGCTCGTTCGGCTGGAACCACGCCCAGCATCATGGCGGGGCGATCCACAATCGCAGCGGGACCGTGATCATAAAGAACAGCATCCTGTTTGGGAACACGGCGGGCCTGGGGGGCGATCAGATGTACATCACCAATGCGGCTTTTGTATCAAACGACTACGTCATGATTAGCGGAACGGGGGTCCCGCAGGTTGTCGTCGGTACATCGTCGTCGATCGTCTGGGGCACGGGCATCCGCATCGGCGAGGACCCGCTGTTTGCGGGGACGAACGACCTGCACCTGATGAGTCGCGCCGGGCGTTACGATCCGCTGCTAATGGGCTTTGTCAGTGACTCGAAGACGAGCCCCGCCATTGATGGCGGTGATCCGGATAGCCCGTTCAGCAAGGAACCCGATCCGCGCGGCAAACGCATCAACCTCGGTGCGTACGGGAATACGGCTCAGGCGTCGAAGAGCCCGGTGGGTGGGACGGTGTTGCTGTTTCAGTGAGCGTAGCGGGCCGATAGATATGTAGCCGCGCCTGTCTGCGGCGGCTACATCTTACGCGCAGATTCTATTTGATCACGACGGCTGAGCCGTGAGCCGGACCACTGCCGAAAACAAGTTGCACGCTTTTGTCGTTATTGACCACCGTGTAATCCTGGCCGGCGGGCTTGTTGCCCAGGCTGGCCGTTCCGGTTCGTGTTCCGGTCCAGACCATGACGGTCCAGGTGGCGCCGTCGGTCGCCGTGCTCAGGTCGCCCAGGTCGACGACGTCGATCGTGGCGCCGGTCAGGAAGACGTTGGCCGCGTTCGAGATGCCGGTCTTGGGCGCTTCGGCGTGGGTATCAGCCGTAAGCAGTCCGAACTCGAACGTGCCGTTATTCCCGACAAGGTCGCCGCTGCCGACGTTGTACACCTGCTGAGAATAGATGCCGAATGTGCCGCTGTTCGTGATCAGGTTTCCGCTCAGTTCGTTGAAGGAGGCACCGCTGGTGCGCAGCCGCACGACACCGGCACCCTCGATTGCAAGGACGCCAAGGGTTGCCGCCGGGTTCATGTCCAGCTCACCTGTAACATCCCATGTGCCGCCCGTCAGGGAGGCGCCGTCGAGTTGCACGATGGATATCGCGGCCTGCAGGTCCATCTCGCCGCTCAGGGCTTCCACAGTGCCCTGGTTGTCGAACGGCGCGCCGGCGCCACCCGTGATCCTGGCGGTGTCGCCTGCACCCACAATGCACCGTACGACGCCGCCCGTTGTATTGATGAACTGGTTCCCAGGCGCGGTCGAGATGTCCAGATCTCCTTCGTCGACGTTAAAAATGTAGGTCCCGTCATTTCGAAACTTGACGCCGTCGCCGCCGGACACACACTTAATGTTAAAGGTCGAAGCCGAGGAGTGCGTAAATGTATTTCCAGCCGCATTGATGAACGTGCCGTTCTTTGCCGACGCCGCGTTGATGTCAAGCGTCGCGTCACCCATGCTGGCAGGGGTATTGAGCGTTATGGTGTTTGTTCCGACCCCAATTGTTCCACGCAACACAATAGTGCCCGGTGTCGGATTCGCGCCTGTTCCGCCGCTGG
>CAJWTS010000127.1 GCA_913047795.1 uncultured Verrucomicrobiota bacterium
GGTATTGCGGCCCCTTTCAGGGGCCTTCGTCATACCACCGGCTCTGCCGGTGGTAAATGATTACTCGGGAAACAGCGCGGTCGACAAGTAGCGCTCGCCCAGGTCGGGCAGGATGACGACGATCAGCTTGCCTTCATTTTCCGGTCGCTGCGCGACTTGCAACGCGGACCACGCCGCGGCGCCGCCACTGATCCCGCAGAACAAACCTTCGCGCTGTGCGAGCTGGCGGGTAGTTTCGCCTGCATCCTCGTCCTTGACCAGGACCACCTCGTCGATAATGTCCACATTCAATACGTCGGGAATAAACCCGGCGCCGATGCCCTGGATGGTATGCTTTCCGGGATGCAGGTCTTCACCCGCGCGCCGTTGCGTGATGACCGGACTGTTGGCCGGTTCGACGGCAATTGCACGAAACTCTGGTTTCCGCGACTTGATCACCTCGGACACGCCGGTGATCGTGCCGCCGGTGCCGACACCACTGACCAGGATGTCAACCTCGCCTTCCGTGTCGCGCCAAATCTCCTCGGCAGTTGTCTGCCGATGAATTTCAGGATTGGCCGGGTTCTTGAACTGCTGTGGGATAAAATAATGCTCGTTGGACGCAGCCAGTTCTTCCGCCCTGCGCACGGCGCCCGGCATCCCTTCGGCCGCGGGAGTCAGCACGATATCAGCGCCGAGGGCCTTGAGCAGTCGGCGACGTTCGATCGTCATGCTCTCCGGCATCGTGACCCGCAGCTTGTATCCGCGAGCGGCACAGACATAGGCCAACGCGATTCCGGTGTTGCCGCTCGTAGGCTCGATGATGACCGTGTCCTCCTTGATCAACCCGTCCCGCTCGGCTGCGTCAATCATCGCTCGGCCAATACGGTCCTTGACGCTCCACAACGGATTCATGTTTTCCACTTTGGCGTACACGCTTGCCACGCAACCCTCGGAAATTCGCTGCAGCTTCACCAAAGGCGTATTGCCGATGCATTGCGTGATGTTGTCGCGGAGGCCGGTCTTGGTTGCGGTGGACATGGTCTACCTTTCGAATCGTGGATTGAGTGGAAGGGGACGGGCTTCGTTCTGCGACCTTCGTTCTTCGAACCGAACGGATCCTCGGGAAGTATAGCAAAGCCGCTCATCCGAGGGAATCCGTCACATTCGCTCTGATCAATCCTCCGCCATATCGACCAGGCAGATCAACGTGCATCCCGGCTGCGCGGTCGATTGGTCGTCGGCTGTAATGATATTCACTTTGCCCTCCACTATCGTGAACAACGGGATCGCGGTCGATCCGTACATTTCACAAAAATGGTCGAAGGTGAATTCCTCGGTGAGCGGCGTTTTCTTCACGATGGCGCCCGTAGCAAAGCGGACCCTCAGCCGGACGCTGGTGACATCCTGTCTGAACAGGATTCTGGCCCGCAAATGGGGTGAGACCTGAACCTGATGCTGGCCCTCGTCGGTTTCCGGTGCAAGTTGATAGACACCCGCTCGACCAAATACTTCCGCAAACTCCATCGCCGCCAGGGTGTTGACCTCATCGTTCGGTGTCATAGCCATCAATCGTCCGATCGCGCCCAGATCGAGTTCCTCTTTGACATACTCGGACAGAATGCTGGCGTAACAGGTCGGTAACCCCTCCATTCTTGTGGCCGATATGTTTTGCTGGTTAGTATCGACCAGCCTGACGGCGCAACCTTCTTCGTGTAGTGATTTGGCGATAGCGCGGACCACCCCCTCGGCTCCGGCGAACAGGATGCCGTCGCGTGACGTTTCGGCGAGGCCAAGTCGGCGTGCGATGGGGGAAATGCTGAGTCCGTAGACGGCGACCGTGCCGACGATCACAACGAACGTGATCGGTGCCAGCAATTGCGCCTGTTCTGCCAGAGGAGCCGGCAATTCGCCCAGGTGCGCCAAGCGTTGGATCTCAAGGGCGAACAGCGACGAGACTGCCGCCGCGACAATGCCGCGGGGATGCAAGCAGGAGAGAAAAATGCGCTCCCGGCGCAGCAAATCCGTGCCCATGGTCGAGGCGAAGACAGCCGCGAACCGAATCACCAGCAATGCTGCGACGAAAAACAAGCCGGCCCAACCCAGGCTTTGCACATCATCCCAACGCAGCCGCGAGGCCAGCAGGATGAACAGGATTGAGATCAGCA
>CAJWTS010000128.1 GCA_913047795.1 uncultured Verrucomicrobiota bacterium
GCCAAGGCATCGAGCTCGGCTCGGAACGCTACGAGGGGCGGTAGTGGTGTCGGCGTAATGAGTGCACTGAGGTGGTCGTAAAACGCATCCGAGCCGAGGGTCATTTGCATCTCACTGAAGTCCCCATAGCTACGGTGGGTTGTAATGCGCTTGTTTCGCAATGCTACTTGCCGATCCTTGTACTGAATGATCGGCCGAAATCGTTTGAAGCCAGCGCCTAGTTCGCCGCTCTTGTCCGGAAACAAAAAGGAGCCTCGCCAAAATCGGCGTCTGCCTACGGTGGCATCGGGCTGAAGCACAACGGTGCGGCCGGTACGATCTATCGCCAGACCCAGACGCAGGGAACCGGCCAGGGCACGCTGATCATCGACAACAACAGCATTACCACGCCCAAGTGGACGGACATCACCAAGGACACCTATGACCACGTGGTGGGCGATGTTCTTATCCGTGACGGCGGCCGATTCGTGTTCGGCACCAACCAGACGCTGACCGTGTATGGAAGTTTTTCGAATGCGTTCCAGATGACGCATGGAACGAATTCAACATTGAGTATGGTGGGTGCGGACACAGCCTACGTTTTTGGCAGCAACGATTTTGCCATTCTTTCCATCACCAACGCGGGGAAGACCGTCTACTTCGAGAATGGGCAGACGAACAATATCACTGAGGGCCTGGCGTTTACCGGACTCCCCGGAAACAGGCTGACCCTGCGTCCGATCGCGGACGGGTCACCCTGGTATCTTGACGTATCCGGCGCCGTGACACCGACTCTCAACGAGATCGACGTGCGCTATTCCAGTGCGGATCCCGGGTCTACATTGACCACGCTCAATTCCACGGACAGCAGTTTCAATAATAACTGGGTCTTCACGGTGGCGGGGCAGACGAACGTCTGGACCGGCGGCGTCGACACGAGCTGGGCCAACGCGGCCAACTGGGACCTGGGGCGTCCTCCGATTCCTGCCGATGGGCGGGTGGTGATTTCTGATGGGGTGAACGATCCGCTGTTGCCGTCGTCGCAGACGTTTAAGGAGCTACGTATCGATCCCGGCGCGATCTTGTACCTTAATGGTAAGAATTTAACGGCCGACGAGACGGTTGATATTGGTGGCGAATTGCGGGCAACCGGCGTGGAGCTCATACAGTTTAATGCCGATGTCGTCGCGACGGGCACGGTTACGATGGCCGGCGGCGAAGTCGTCCGTTTCAAGGGCGATATCGACATGTCGAGCGGGACGTTCACGAAGTCCGCGGCGCACGTCTTCATCGACGGCACGACAGCGCAGTCGATCTTCGTTAGCAGCACCGACTTCTATCGCCTGACGGTTACGAACCAGGGTGGCATGGTGACCTTCTCCGGTGCCTTGCTCGCTGATTTCTACCGTAGCGAGGATACGGACGTCACCTATAGCAATAACGCCACAATTATCGACTTTCGGGTAAACAGTCCGAGTGGTCCGGTCACGCAGACCTTTGGCGGCGGCGCAACCTATTCCTTCACCGATGTTTTCTTCGTGGGCGGCGTCGCGTCGACGCAGACCCTGGCAAGCACGTCGGGCGGCGCCTGGCTGCTGAATGTATCGAGTGTTGCCTACGTCAAGTACGCGGACGTGACACTGAGTGATGCCAGCGGATCGGCCGATCTCATCGTGCCGGCGCGGTGCAAGGACAGCGGCGGCAATGTCAACTGGGACTTCGGTCAGACCTGGTCGTTCTGGACCGGCGCGAGTGGATCCTCGTTCGGGACCGCGGCCAGTTGGGACCCGTCCGGCGTACCGGACGGAACGACGCATGTGCTGATTGACGACACCACCACCTGTACTATCAGTTCGCCGCGGTCCGTGCGGCGTCTACTGGTCGGCGGCACGGTCGAGTCCTTGATTGAGGTCAACAGTAGCCTGACGGTTGGGCAGAATGTTGACATGGCGAACTACGGAACGCTCGAGATTAACGACGATCCGGGCGCGACGGTCAGTAATAATGTTTTCGTGGGCAACGGCGGCATCATTACGCATAACGACAACGGTAGCACCGAGGCTGATCGGTTGGTTCTGTCAGTGCTGAATAACGTGTCCGTCAACGCCGGCGGGCGGATCGATG
>CAJWTS010000129.1 GCA_913047795.1 uncultured Verrucomicrobiota bacterium
GCGCAGAGCGAAACATTTCTTGCCGAGCAACGCGTTGCCGCCGTACCCGCTGCCGTACGACATGATCGTTCGTTCTTCGGGGAAGTGTACGATGTACTTGTTGTCGGCATCGCAGGGCCACGGAACATCGGCCTCGCCGTCCGCAAGCGGATGACCGACGGAGTGCATGCACTTGATGAAGGGATTGTTGCCGAGCACGTCCAGCACGGCCTGGCCCATGCGTGTCATGATGCGCATGCTGCACACGACGTACGGCGAATCGCTGAGCTGAACACCGATATGCGAGATTGGCGATCCGAGCGGACCCATGCTGAAGGGAATGACGTAAAGTGTGCGGCCCCGCATACAGCCGTCGAAAAGGCCGTTCAGCGTTGTCTTAATCTCTGCCGGCTCGATCCAGTTGTTGGTCGGCCCCGCGTCCGTCTCGATTTGCGACGCGATGAAGGTGCGGTCCTCAACGCGCGCCACATCCCCCGGGTCGGAACGGCAGAGGTAGCTGCCCGGCCGTAGTTGAACGTTGAGTTTGATCAACGTGCCGCTTTCGACCATCTCGGCGCATAGGCGGTCATATTCCGTCTGGGAACCATCGCACCACACCACGTGTTCGGGACGACAGAGCGCTACGACCTCGTCGATCCAGCTGTTTAGCTCTTCGTTCATGCGTTGTCCGTTTGCGTGCGGGACAGGCGAGAAGCTAGGAGAGAGCCGACAGGCTGTCAATAGGAAGTGCGACGTAGCAGGGCGTTGACCGGGTTTCCCGGTCTGGCCTAATCTGATCTCACTCGAATTGCCGCGTCTACCACGTGCGGCGAACGGCGATGCCTTCGTTCGCAAGGTCGTCCTTGATCTCTGGAATCGTGAAGTCGCCGGAATGGATCATGCCCGCGATTATCGCGGCGTCGGCATGCGCCTTGCGGAAGACCTCGGCGAGATGCCCGGGGCGGCCCGCGCCACCGGAGGCGACAACGGGAATCGAGAGGTTTTCCGCGATCAGTCCTGTCAGGTTCAACTCGTAGCCGTCCCGGGTTCCGTCGGCATCGACGGAGTTGACCACCACTTCCCCTGCGCCAAGATCCTCGGCCCGTTTCACCCATTCGAGTACGTCCATTCCGGTGTGCTCACGGAAGCCGCGTGTGGTGACTTCGTAACCCGAGGCAAATCCGGGATCTTCCGATCGGACCGGATCGGTGCCAAGCACGATACACTGTGAGCCGAAGGCCTTTGCGCCCTCAGCGATGATGTCCGGGTTCTTGACGGCGAGTGAATTGACCGAAATCTTCTCCGCGCCGGCGAGCAATACACGTTCCATATCCTGCAAATTCGCAATCCCGCCGCCGACAGCGAACGGAACGTGGATGGCGGCGGCCACGGCACGTACCATCTCGATGTCGATCGGACGTCTTTCAGCAGATGCGGTGATGTCGTAGAATACGAGTTCGTCGCATCCCTGGTCGTAGTAACGTGTGGCGAGTTCGATCGCGTCGCCGAGCACGACGTTGTTCTGAAACTTGACGCCCTTGGTGACCTTGCGATCTCGCACGTCGAGGCAGGGTATGATGCGTTTAGTGAGCATGGATCTGTTTGCGTGGTAGTCGTTCTAGAAAAAACAGCGTGGAGCGCGAAGTGCAACCCGCCTGCGGGATACGGGCTGCCGGATCAGCGTGGCCATTCTCCATTCCATTTTGAAAAATTTTCTAGAACCAGCAGGCCGATGCGGCCCGACTTCTCGGTGTGAAACTGGGTTGCAACCAGGTTGTCGCGACCCACGACTGAGGAGAATGTGACGCCGGCGTACGTGGTCTGACCCAGAACGTGGGTCGTGTCGGCGGCCTCGGGATAGTAACTGTGCACGAAGTAGAAATCACTATCGGAGGGGACGCCCTCGAAGACCGGGTGCGTCACGTTCATCGTCACCTGGTTCCACCCGATCTGCGGCACTTTGACATAGGGCTCGGCGGGTCGAAACAGTCTGACCCGCCCCGGCACGATCCCAAGGCCATCGACGCCGCCGTCTTTCCCGGCCTTCAGGGAGGGCCCCACAATCACACCACCGCGGCCTTGGCGGTCGCCCTGGGCGAGGCATCCA
>CAJWTS010000130.1 GCA_913047795.1 uncultured Verrucomicrobiota bacterium
TGGGGTGGTAGATCAGCTCGAACTCGAACATGCTGCCGTCGCCACCGCCCGGGATCTGGTTTTCGAGCCACTCATTGTCGAAACGCGACTTCATCAGGATGGCGGAGGTCGCGCGGTTCGGCCTCGGTTGGATCACCCACGCGATGTCATCGAACATGGCCGGCACATCCCCGACGTGCGCAGCCATGTGCTTGACCATGATCTCTTGCTGCCCGGAGCGGTCGCAAGAGATCGAGGCGTGCGCGCCGAGAAAGCGGTTGTCAGACGGGAACTTGATGTTGAAACCGACCCGGCCATCGTTCGCACGCCCGCGCTCGCTGCTCTTGAGCCGCACCGTGCAGCCGTAGTAGATGTTTTTCTCGTTGTGAATGATGGTGCACGGCAGCCGGTCGTTGCTCATCACCTCGGTGACGGTGTGCATGAACGTCGCATCAACGATCGGCATGACGATGCGCAGGTTCGTCGGGAACACCGAACCGCGCTGCAGGCGGGCCCGGTTGTCCTGCCAGGGGATCATCGCGCGCGATTCCGCCCGCGCGCGCGGGAAAAAGGACCTCGCGCCAAGCGTGTCCACCGCCTCGATGTAAAACTGCACCCGCGTGTTGACCGCCTGCGGCGGAATGGTCGCCAGGAAGCGACCACCTGCTGCGCCATTCATCGCCACCTGCCGAAAACTGCCGCTGTTGACCGAATAATGGACCGTCGCGGAAGCGACTCCATCGGGATCCCAGATGTGTGCGTTGATTTCGGCCGCCTGGTTCGCGGCGGGCACGGCGGGGGCGTGGATCGCGCTGGCGAAGGTCGGCCCCGCATTCGCCTCGGCCGTCGAATTGGCGCGGCCGGGAGTCCCGCCGCCGTAGGGATCATCAATCGCGAGAAGGTCAGTGCGGGGAATACGATTGAAATAGAGCCGCGAGTTGAGCTGGTTCGAGCCCGATACCCAGCGCGCGCGGAAGGTGATCTGGTACGACCTGCTGGAGTTGATGCTGACGTAACTCGTGCGCACCTTCAGCGTGGTCTCGGCGCAGTTGTGCATGTGTTCAGTGGGTCCGGAGGCCGAGACATGCAGCACTTTGTTGCCTGGAGTGTCGGGATCGTCGATGACCTCGAAATGGCGGTGGGTCCCGCGCATGCGCCAGTATCTTGCATCGCGAGAGCGGAAGTCCCCGTTCTGGATCAGCTCGCGCGCCGAACCGCTGCCCGGATTTTCGATCACGCTGATGTCATCGATGAGCACCTCGCCCTCGTCCAGCAAGCCGAAGATGAATTCGTGGTAGCCGGTCGGATCGTTCGATCCACTGGTCGCCCGGGCGGCGCGCGTGTAGGTGGTCCAGCTTCCGCGATGCGATTCCTCGCTGGCGGACCAGGCTCCGCCCAGGTTGTTGTCCGCGTCGGGGTCGCGCAGTTCGAGACTCGACCCGCCGCCATCTGCCTTCCCCGGCCAGCGTCCGCCATCGGCGTAGCGCACCTCGTCTGCCGGATTGCCCATGGCATCGACGAGCCGGAGGCGCTCCCCGGCACGCGACAGGCGGCCACTGAATTCGCCGATGACATTCACCCCGGGATGCTTTGCCGAGAGCGCGGCCGCGTCTCGCGCGACTACCAGGAAGCCTCCGGGAGCGAGCATCGCTCCGGGGGGAAACTGGAAGGTCACCCCATCGCTGAAGCGCCATCCTGCGAGGTCGATGGTCCGATCTGGGCTGCGGTTGTGCAACTCGATCCAAGTCTCAAAGACGGCTGCGGTGGCCGGGCTCGAGGGCTGCGGGCGCGGGTGGTACATGATCTCGTTGATCACGATGTCGTCCTCGAAGCTGAAGGTGTTGGCTGCTGCAAAAGTCGGCGCCGCCGGGTAGAGCCAACGTCCGCCAAATTCCGTCGCGCGTCCGCGCAGCTGGCCAGTGACGCTCCGTGCGTCGATGAGGTCCCCGTCAGGACGGTAGAGGAAGAGCCGATCGTCGTTGCCCGGTGCAAATCCCAGCAGGGCCCGATCGAGGATGAGAAACTCTCCGGACTCGAGTACTCCGCCGGTGAAGGTCATCGTGCCACCCTCCGAAAACCCGATCTGATGGCCATTCAGGGCAATCG
>CAJWTS010000131.1 GCA_913047795.1 uncultured Verrucomicrobiota bacterium
CGCGCTCGACTGTCGATCGGAGACGGGAGTTGGCGCGTTCGTCGATACGACCGACAAGGGGACGCGCTACGAGGCGATCGTCGAATTGAGCGACGGCAGCCGCTCGCTGCTCAAAGTGACCGTATCGGCCGAGGCGATCAATGGAACTACTTTGCCGTGGTCCGTGAAAAGGGGGCCCTCAAGTTCTATGTGCGGGGCCTTGAGGCCGGACAGCCACTGACGCTTGTGAAGGAAATCAGCGGCGTTTCCGACGACGCGACCATTGATACCGGCGGGGCCGACTGGAAGGTCGGCGGGGGGCCGTGGTATCCGAGTTTCGACCAGTATCGCGTCACAAAGATCACTTCTGACCGGACGTTCACGCTCCTCACCGGTGATCAGATCGCGATTCGGGGAGTCGAGGAGACCGCTGGTCGCATCGACTCGTATGTGAACATCGATACTGCCCGACTAAGTGGTTTGCGCCTGATCTTCGAACTCACCGATGCGGAGGGAAATCCCGTGCGCACGATTGCCCAAGGTGAAGTGGGAAGCGATGGCCAGATGGACAACCTGACCGGACAGGGTGCGAACCTGATCTCCGCCCAGATGCCGTACGCGCTTGCCACTCGCGGACAACCCGACCGCGCGCGGCGTTGGCCCCAGGGAATCTACGTTCCCGTACCATTGCCGTTGAACGGACTGGCCGCAGGCGAATATCGGATCCGTGCCAGACTGCTGCGCGGCGAACAGGAATTGGCAAGCGTGCAGACGCCCCTGTTTGCCAAAGTGGAAGCAGATGCCGACCCTACGCACGTATCGTTCGATTCGGATGGATCCATTCGAATCAGCGACCGCCGTAAGTTTCCGGTCGGTATCATCAGCGGCAATCTTGATCCGGATGTCATTGATGAATTATCGAACGCCGGGTTCAATTTCGTTCTGCCCGCGAACCCTCTCAGCGAGGTGTATCCCATCAGCCGCGCCCGCTCGCTGCTGGATCAGTGTCACCAGCGGGGACTTGACGTCATACTCGAACTGAAGAGCGTGGGAAGTCCGCTCGACCTGCGCCGCACCGTGTTGACTTTTCGCGATCACCCGGCCATCGTCGGTTGGCATCTGTTCGAGGAGCCCGTGTATCCACAGTTCACGCTTGACGAAATCGATACGACCTGGCGGATGCTCAAACGGCTTGACCCCTATCACTTCTTCGACGTGATCGATTGGTCGTACTCCTCGCTGGAGCGATATGCGCCGTGGTCGAGTGTACTGATTCCAGATCGCTATCCAATCGGTCCCGAGCCGGTTGTGCCACTGGTGCCTCTGATCCGCGAACAGGTGCAAAAGGCACAGCGCTCGGCCACCCTGCGACCGATCGCGCCCAGCGGCAGCAAGCCGGTATGGACCTGCTTGCAGACCATGACCTTGAAGATGGGAATTGACCGGGCGCCCACCGAAGCCGAGATTCGCGCCCAGACATACGAATCGATCGTGGCGGGGGCGCGAGGTATTGTGTACTTTGAATACTACTGGGCAAAACGGTCGCAAACTTTTGACTTCGTTGCGAAACAGGTCGGCGAGTTGCGCGAGCTGGCGCCCGTGCTGAACGACGAGAATCCCGTCCGTCGGGCTGTCACCGACGCGCCGGTCGACACCTGGGTGAAACGGCACGATGGCTTTGACTACCTGATCGCGGTCAACGAGACCTCACGGCCTCTCGAAGCAAACCTGATACTGCAGGATGCGCATGAGCTGGGAAGAATCGACGTGCTGTTCGAAGATCGCAAGGTAACACCACAAGGTGGGGGATTCACGGACGTTTTCGATCCGTTAGGCGTTCACGTGTACAAGATCCATGCGGATACGGCCGCGCCGACGCCTGCCAGGATGTACCCGGTATACCCGTATGCCCGGATGAACCGCGCGGAGCCCGGACACCCCTTGGCAGATGACGATCCGCATGTAACGCTCGCCGTGGGTGAGTTGGAAGGTGTGTGCCTGGCCGTAGACAACCGTGGCAGTGGCGCCGACACATTTGACTTTCGCATTGAAGCGGCCGGACTGCCGTCCGACAAATT
>CAJWTS010000132.1 GCA_913047795.1 uncultured Verrucomicrobiota bacterium
CCCAGCTGGTCACGCTCCAACGCTTCCATTACGTAGTACCCGGCGATCCCGTAGTGATTGCTACCCCGCACGGCCACCCAGCCGGTCCCCACTTCAGCGGCCTTGTCCATCGCCTGTTGCCGATGAGCACCTTTCCGTGGGGCACGATGAGCGTCAACGCGACCGGTAGCCTGTTGATCGGGCTGCTGGGTGGCCTGGCGGATACACGCCAGATCCTGACGCCCGAGGCGCGCCTCTTCATGTTCATCGGGCTGCTGGGCGGGTTCACGACCTTTTCGACGTTTAGTTATGAAACACTGGTATTGATGCGCGACGGCGAGCACCTGCGCGCGGCGAGCAACGCGATGGGCACGGTCGTGATCTGCCTGTTGGCCGTCTGGTTGGGATACGGCCTGGGCCGTGTGCGCTGAATGTAGACCGGAAGGATGCGTATGTTTTCGGAGCAGGGATATCTTCTACGGATTTACATCAGCGAGGATGATCGCTACGACGATCAGCCGCTCTACGGGTGGATCGTACGCCGGGCCCGTGAGGCGGGCCTCGCCGGGGCAACTGTGTTGCGCGGGCTGGAAGGTTTCGGCGCGCGGAGCCATCTACACACGGCCAAGATTCTGCGCCTTTCGATCGGGCTCCCGGTTGTGATCGAGATCGTCGATTCACGTGAGCAACTGGAGCGTTTTCTGCCTGTTGTTGAGACGGCGGTAGCGGACGGGCTGGCGACACTCGAAACGGTCGCGGTTCATCGTTACGGTGACGCCGGTGAGGACGATGACGAAGGGGGTGCCGCGACATGAGGGCCGGCGTGAGGCTTCTTGCGTGGGTTGGGCGGCTGGCGGTGCTCGGCCTCGCTGCCGTAGGACTCTGCACGATCGGCAGATTGGCTTGGCCCCGCCCCGCGCCGGACAGCCCCGTACAGAGTGTCGTTCGCAAGATACCCATCAGCAAGCTGCCCGGGCCGCCGCGCGAAAGCAAGATGCCCGAGCTTGTGCTGAGTGACGAGAATTCGATCCGCATGAGTGGCATTGAAGGTATCCCCAAGACACGCCGCGAACCCGGCCTGCCCATCGGCGGCAACGTCTACGAGGAGGGGCGCTGGATGGACATCGCCGGGCAACTCTATCATCCGGACTTCGTCGCACGATTTAGATATGACGACACAGGACCGGAGGGGCCGCAGGTTCGTATTCGGATCGATTCCCCGGGACCCACCCTGCAGGGGCGGCTCGAGGCACGCAATCTGAAACCAAATTTCGCGTACCAGATTAAACTGCGCGGCGACCCCGCCGACCGTATCGGTTTCGAGGCCATTGGCTTTGCCGGGCGCTGGCGGCTACCGGGTTGGGGCACGAATTATTCCGATTTCGATTACATCCAGTACCACGATAAATCGCGCGTCGAGGCCTACCTGCTGTTTGACTTCTTCGTCACGGATCGCGATGGCAACGCCGTACGCACCTTCGCGCTGGACAGCTCGTTGCATGTGCTCTGGAACGCCACGCAACGACGGAAGGAGGTTCCCGACGCCGATCTGCTTCCCGTGGTTGTCGATGCCTCGGTCCCCGCGACCTACTATTATCCCCGCGCCAAGCCGACCACGCAGTGGATCTGGGCCGAACGCGAGCGCCGGCGCTACCTGTCCGCGGATCAGACCCGCTTCCTCCCGGCCGGGGCCTACCACGCGGAGATCGTATTGACCGAGGAAAGTTTCCATGGCGGCTCGCGCGGAGAAGGGTTTTGGGCCACCGTTCTGCGCTGCCCGGTCGAATTTGTCGTCGAGGACTGAATCACCCCAACCAGGATCCGCCCATGGCACTTCCGCGACTCGCCCCGATCCGGCTGCGCCGTCCGCAGAAGACCCTGATCGGTCTCTGCGCCGGGGCCTTTCTCTTGCAGCTTGTTGCGGCACTGCCCGTGATCACATCACGCACGGCAAACTGGCTGCGCTTCGAAGAAGCTGCGCTGGCCGGCCGGCCCGATACGATCGTGGTTCTCGGTGGCGCCGGTATTCCCAGCGCGACCGGCT